>NZ_JAOCDI010000034.1:0-63623 GCF_029840855.1 Pseudomonas sp. GD03862 | reverse complement strand
AGGTATGTCGCAACCGCCGTTGACCGAACAGATCCAGGCGCTCGAACAGTCGCTACGCGTTCAACTTTTTACCCGTTCTCGCCGCGGAGCACAGCTGACTGCCGCCGGCGCCGCGATTCTTCCCGCGGTCCGGAAATTCGCTGATCAACTGGAGCGACTCGAGTTGGCAGTTCACGAAGCCGTCGCCGGCCATGCCGGCGTGGTGACCATCGGGGCCATTACATCGGCGATGATCGATGTGCTACCCCCGTTGATCGAGCGCTTCAAACAGAACCATCCGTTGATTACGGTATCGGTTCGGGAGATAGATAGCGCGGAAGCCATACCCGCACTGGAGGCGGGTGATATCGACATTGCATTCGCACGCCTGGAAGGGAATCTCGGTCGACATATTCAATCCTTGCCGTTGTCCGAGGATAGGCTGGCTGTGGCACTACCCAAAGACCATCCCTTGGCCGCCAGGGAGTCAATCTCTCTACAAGCCCTCGCGGATGAAACCCTGGTCATGGCTTCACGGGATGTGAGTCCTGTGTACTTCGACTACCTGGTTGGGCAGTGTAAAGCCAGCGGCTTCGCACCGCGCATCGTCCACCAGGTGCGGTCCGTATCGTCACAAGTCGCCTTTGTCAGTTGCGGACAGGGCATCGCATTGGTACCGACGTCTATGGGTAAACTCGCGCCGGAGAACGTCCTTATCCGCCCCCTGCATCCCGAAGTGAAAGTGGTGATCACGGCCATGGCCTGGCATAGCGAGCACAAAAACCCATTGGTGGAGGCAATGATCGACCATGCAAGACAGGATTTGCAGTCATAGGCCGGGCGTATGACAGGGTTCGTGGCTTCGTATTTTACAAATCATTTGGCGCGTTCAACATTGGGGGCTCTGTTATAGGAGTTCGTATCCGTGTCCCATGCAGCTCGCTTCACGTACGAGAAAGTCCCACTGAACATCGATGGCGTACAGCTCGATCTGGCGGTGATACACCGCACCGGGCTAAAAACGCCCATCCTGTTCCTCCACGGTTTCGGTTCCACCAAAGAAGACTACGCCGATATCACGCTGCAAGCGTCTTTCGATGGACACCCCTTCATTGCCTATGATGCGCCAGGTTGCGGTGAAACCGAGTGTACCGACCTCTCGCGCATCAACGTCCCATTCCTCGTGAAAACCGCGCAGGCCGTGCTCAGGCATTTCGGAATCGACAAGTTTCACCTGGTAGGCCATTCCATGGGGGGGCTGACCGGCTTAGTATTGGCTCACGAAGAGCCTGATCGCATTCAAAGCTTCGTAGATATCGAAGGCAATATCGCACCTGAGGATTGCTTCCTGAGTCGGCAGATTCATGATTATGATCGTGAGGACGACGCGGGCTTCTTCCGTGATTTTATCAATCGCACCCGGTTGGCTTCTGATCCTGCAAGTGCACTCTATGCCGCCAGCCTGGCGCACAAAGTACGGACCGGCGCAGTGCGTGGTATTTTCGAATCGATGGTGGACTTGTCCGACAATGTTCAGTTGATGGACAAGTTTCTCGCATTACCCTTCCCGCGCCAATACATGTATGGGATAACCAACTCACACCTCTCCTACCTCGACCATATCGCTGCACAAGGCGTGGAACTGGCGTGCATCCCTGATTGCGGTCACTTCCCGATGTATTCGAATCCCGCCCTAATGTGGAAGCACATCAAGGCTTTGCAAGACCGCGCCTAAGCGGATCATATCTTTACCACGTGACTGAGTCGGTCGCGTGAAGCTTGCACTACCCCCAGTAAAAATAACAATGAGGTTGCGCCATGCTCGAAGCCATCAATGGTTTTCTTTCGGGAAAGCTGCTCATCGTCCTGGTCGTCGGATTAGGTACTTATTTCACCATCAAGACACGCTTTGTGCAGCTTCGCTATTTTCTGCACATGTTTAAAGTTTTCAAAGACAGTCTCACCAGCAGTTCAGGGCAAATTAGCTCGTTTCAAGCGCTCATGTTAAGCCTCGCGGGCCGGGTAGGTGCAGGCAATATTGCCGGCGTTGGGGTTGCTGTAACAATGGGTGGTCCGGGTGCTGTCTTCTGGATGTGGGTCACAGCTCTGGTTGGAATGGCGACCACGCTTATGGAATGTAGCTTGGCCCAGTTGTACAAGCGTAAAGATGCCAGCGGCCAATTTTATGGCGGACCGTCGTTCTACATTGAATACGGGCTGAACAAGCGATGGCTCGGCGTACTGATGGCAATTTTGCTCATCGTCACCTTTGGCTTTTCATTCAACGGTCTGCAATCTCATGCCGTAACCCACTCCCTGCAAAATGCCTTCGGCATCGATCCTACTCATTCGGGCATCGTCCTAGCCGTCGTGTTGGGGCTGGTGTTTGTAGGCGGCATTAAGCGTATCGCGAAGGTGGCAGACCTGTTGGTACCGGTGAAGACGCTGGCCTACGTGGCGGTAACACTCTACGTGATTGTTTTGCAGTTCGATCACGTGCCAATGATGCTGCTGACCATCATCAAAAGCGCCTTCGGCCTGGACCAGGCTTTTGGCGGCCTCATTGGCAGCGCCATCGTGATGGGAGTCAAACGCGGCGTATTCGCCAATGAAGCCGGCCTGGGCAGTGCTCCAAACGTGGCGGCAGTGGCAGAGGTCAGACACCCAATTTCTCAAGGTGTGGTACAGGCGTTTAGCGTATTCTTCGACACGTTCGTCATTTGTACCTGCACTGCTCTGCTGATCCTGCTGTCCGGCTTCTACACCGCCGGCTTTGCCGGTGACGGTCTGGTTCTGACCCAAAACTCACTAGCTGCGGTTGTGGGCGACTGGGGGCGCATTTTCATTAGCGCTGCACTGGCATTGTTCGTGTTTACCTCGATCCTCTACAACTACTACCTCGGCGAGAACAACCTGAAGTTTATCCTTGGTGAAAGCCGTAAGGTTCTTCTGGGCTACCGCACAGTCGTGCTAGCACTCATCCTCTGGGGCTCCATGGAAGACCTATCAACAGTGTTCGCGTTTGCCGACATCACCATGACCCTTTCCGCCTTGGTAAACCTGATCGCCCTGACGCTACTGTGCAAGGTTGGCCTCCGGCTGCTCGCAGACTACGACAAGCAACGTAAAGCGGGTGTTACGGAACCCGTCCTGACAGCTAGTGATTTTCAGGATACGAATATCGACCAGGGTATCTGGGCTCAACACCCCCCAACCCCCGTAGATAACCCAGCAGTTGTGGTTAGCCACCGCTAAATCCGGCTGTGGCGATGGGGCCCATTACGTGGCCCCATTGCTTATGTAACCTTGGATGTTCAACATTAAGCAAGCCCGTTACCTACTCAGCAAATCTACTTTCTCGGAGAAAACTATCTACACTTCGACGTAACCACCAAAAAATTTAACTTGTTGACTCAGGATCGAATAACGCGGATCAAAATAAAGATCCTGAAAGAAATTAAGCATATTGAGGGCATCAACCTCTACCTGAACCACACAACGATCCTTTACAAACCTCATATAGTTCATCCGATCAGCCCGACTAGCTATCCGCAAAAACACTTACTTACTACTTGACCATCAAAGACAATCGACTGACACCATTCTTAATGGCACATAAGAAGTTATCCGAACACTATCGCCAGCTAGAGCGCACTCGAATTGATCGGGACAAATCTGAGCATTGCTTAATATCAAAAAATGTAAAACCCTATTATCCTGGGCCCAAAAACTAAGCCTGAAAAGAAAATTGAACGTCGAGAGCCTAGTCTTAATTATGGGATTTCTGATCTGATACAGACAGCGCCTGCCCCTAATTATAGTAGACCTGATAAGTTATCAGGTTATTAGAGCCTATGTTCGAATTGCATAAAGCGCAACTGACACATGAAGTCGCCGCAAATTTTCAAACCCCAAAGCTTAGCTTGAACAACACCCTGCGCCCACATAATTATTACGAAATGTTATTAGTCATGACACTTTTGTCAAAACCTGTCGCGTTTACACCTGTGGTACTGAACATAACCAGCCATTACGGGTCTTCAACATTGGATCCTAATGGCGATCCAATGAATTCAAGCTCGCTCGACAAGGGACGCAACTAACAGCCCTCGCCAGCGATTCTAGGATGAACGCAGCAGGAGGCTGTCCCATGGTCGCGTATAGAAATTCCTATCATCCAATCGATGCGGCGATCCTTTGGTGTGATCTCGCCGACCACGAAAGCGAAATTTTGCAAATAGAGCTGTCACATCCGGGCGGCTTACTCAAGCATTTTCCCCAATGGCCCACGCTCCACCTCTACGCTGAGCGCATTTGCGACGCCATCGTTAACGGAGAGTTGCCCGCAACCTACCTAGGGGGGCCTATTGGGTTGAGCGTCCCAGAGCAGCGTGCCTATTGGTCCATTCGCCATCCGGATCTGTACAGTTGGTTTGCTCGCACCTATCCGCATGAAAAACCTGCTTTTTTATTTCCCCGAAAGAGTGATCATTCCCTTTGCGTAAGCCTGGGTGTGCATCTCGCACTTCAAGCGGATCGAGATGTTCTGCTGCGAGAGCTCGAACGCCTGCGTCTAACGTATGCGGCGCTCTGCAACCGTGATTCACCCGAGTTCGACGATCCAACCAAAACCCCAACACCCAAGTCAAAATCCGGGGTTCTATCTGAAAATGCCGCACTTTTGCTTTACGTGATCGTGGGTGCTCTGCTCACTCTCATATTGGGCAAGTCGGAGAAGGGTCTACCTCGATCCATCTTCGAGGATCAGGCAGCGATCGTAGACGCCATGACAACGCTTTTCTCGGGTGTCCGGGGATTGAAGAAACGTACCCTTGATCGGAAATTTGCGGAAGCTCGACGCCGTTTCGCCCAAGCCGGGCGGGAATGAGCCGCAATTGCCAGGCAATCCGAGCGATTGCCTGGCAATGACTTTCAGCGATTCCAGTTGTTGACTGAATGTCACATCCCACCACGCGCCATTCGGTGCTAAGGAGTGACATGATGCAACCGACAGCTCCTACGAACCCTTCCGCCGACCGCCACATCATGCGGCGAGATGAGGTTGAACAGAAAACCGGCTTCAAACGCTCGCACATCTACAACCTGATGAAATCCGGTCAGTTTCCCCAGTGCCGGCGAATCGGCACACGCGCTGTCGGCTGGGATTCGCTCGAGATCGAGCAGTGGGTACAAGACCGTCTCTCCACCGGGGAGTGAGATCATGAAAGTCTTCTCGTTGATCTCGACCAAAGGTGGGGCTGGCAAGACCACGGTCGCCGCCAATCTCAGCGGCCTGCTCGCCGACGCCGGCCTCCGAGTGTTGATGTTGGACTTGGACAGTCAGCCGACGCTGTCGAGCTACTACGCCTTGCGTGCGCCGTGTGAGGTCGGGTGCTACGAGCTGATTACCGAAGGGCTTACCGATGCAGAGCAGATCATCACGGCCACGGTCATTCCGCGCCTGTCGCTGATCGTTTCCAACGACCGAGCGGGCCACTTGAGCACCCTGTTGCTGCATGCCGCCGATGGCCGGCTGCGCCTGCGCAATCTGCTGCCAGCGTTCGCCGATCAATTCGATGTGATGATCGTGGATACCCAAGGGGCGCGCAGCGTGGTGGTGGAGATGGCCGTGCTTGCTTCCGATTGCGCCTTGTGTCCTCTCCCCCCGGAGATGCTTGCCGCGCGCGAACTCCGGCGTGGCACGCTAGGACTGTTTGAAGAGCTGGAGCCCTACCGGTATTTGGGTGTGGCACTACCGTCGGTGAAGCTGCTGCTCAATCAGGTCAATGCCAACCGCCGCGACACTCGCTTGATCATGCAGAGCCTGCAGACCACCTTTGAAGGCGATTCTCACGTCAGCGTCTGCGACACGGTCATCCCGGACCGCGTCGCGTACCTCAACGCAGCGTCGCTGGGGCTGCCGGTGCACCGTGTCGAAGCCACGCCTCCACTCGGTAGCCGAAGCCGCTGCGCAGCGGCCATCATGACCAGTTTGGCGATCGAGCTGTTTCCCGATTGGGCGGACAAGCTCTGCCTGGCGACCGTGAACGGCCGCCGGCAAGCGCATGTCAACCGCAGTCAACTGGCTGGGAATAGTTGATCGGAGGATGCGATATGAAACCGCCAAACTCCGAAGACGTCACCCGACAACTGCAGCAGGCGCACTTCCCGCAGAAGAGCCGAGAACAGCCGGCCAACCCGGTCGGTGAAACGGCAATGGTCGTTACGCTGGAGCAATTGCGCCCTTACGAACTGAATCCTCGCGTGGTGCGCAACCCGCTGTACGACGAAATCAAAGCCTCCATACGTGAACGGGGTCTGGACCATCCGCCATCCATTACACGCCGGCCCAGCGAGCAGCACTTCATCATCCGCAACGGCGGCAACACCCGCCTGAGCATCCTTGGCGAATTGTGGCAGGAGACCCGTGAGGAGCGTTTCTTTCGTCTCAACTGCCTGTTCCGCCCCTGGCAATCAGAATCGCATGCCTTGCTCGGGCATTTAGCCGAAAGCGATCTGCACGGGCAACTGACATTCATCGAGCGGGCGCTGGCGGTCGCGAAACTGTTGGGCATGCTCCAAGAGTCAGACGAGTCCCTCAGCCAACGTGAGCTCGCCACCCGCTTGAGCAAGGGTGGCTACCCCATTTCTCAGTCGCATATCAGCCGCATGTTCGATGCGCTCGAGTTTCTCCTACCCTCCATTCCCCAGGTCCTTTATGCAGGCCTCGGTAAACCCAACATTGAACGCGTGTTAACCCTGCGACGCCGAGCCGAGTCGACCTGGAATCAGTATCTAGGTGAGCCCCAGCAGTTCGCGCTGCTCTGGATGGAGGTGCTGTCCGACTTCGATGACGAGAAACCCGAGCTGGATACCAGCGAGCTACAGGATGAGCTCATCGCCAAGATGGCGGTGTACCTGAATCAATCGCCACGAGTGCTGACGCTGGACATCCACCAGGATAGCCGCGCGATGTTGAACCCGGCACCGCCAACGCCCAGCCTATCCCAACAAAACGCAAACCCCAGACCGGCACCATCAGCGACTCAGGTTATCGAGAAAGAGCAAGTTTCTGAGTCGCTGAAGGATGAACCAGCCGTGGCCAGTGTTCAAAATGCTCCCAATTCGGAACCTCGACTGCCGCACATCCTGCAAGCGCTGGGAAGCGAATCGTCCGGGACCGCGCCATCTGAGGTCGATGAGTCAGACCGAAGGACCAGGGGACCGGCGTACTCCGGACTTGGAGCTACCGATGACATCGACGGCCTGCGGGAACGCTGTGCCCAGCTGGCGCAGTACCTGGCGGTTTACGCCGATGCCAACGACCTGGTGCTTCGGCAAGCAGAGGGCCTCGGTTTCATCCTCGCTCTGGACCAGGACGCCCAGCTCACCCCTCGACGCACGGGCGTCCAACTGCTGCTCTCGGCGCTGTTGCGCCTGCAGGATGACGTGGCCTGGGCGCAACGCCAGCAGTTGCCAGCCGCCCTGTTTGGGCAATTGCTGATCGGCGCTTACGACCTGCCGTTTGCCGAACGCCCGGCTCTGACCATTGGCCTCGAGCGCTTGCCAGACCAACAGCTTGAGCAGCTATTTGCCCTGATCCGCCATGCTCGGCAGCTGATCGATACCACGCTGTCGACCCTTCGTTAACGTGAGGAGCCACCTCATGACCACGACTTTCAACCTGCTAAACCACGCCATGTTGAACCAGGTGCTGCATGAGCTGCGCCACGGGCGTTTGCAACGCTGCAAAGCACTCGGCCTGGCGGATGAGGACATTGAGGTGCTGCAGTCGCTACCGCCGACAACGCTGTCCCAACTGGCCCATTCGACGATCAGTTGGGTCGAAATCAAGGTCGACACTACCGTGTTGCGACGGCTCATCGCCCAGGCCGAACGGGACGAACTGAACGAGCGGTTGATCAACCGGGCACTGAAGCTCGGCGCCAGCTCCAGCATCATGTACCGCTGCTTCGGCCTGGACCATTCGGAAACCGCCCTGCGCCGCCGGGTACTGAAGATCGAAACCCACCGCGGTCGACCGGTACAACTCACCGAGGCGCAGGAGCATGCGGTGTGGAACCGCTGGAGCCAGTTGCGTGAGGAAGACCCGGACAATGATCCCCTCGACGCGATGATGATGCTCGCTGAAGAGCAGCACATCAGCCTGACGCTGATCTGGCAACAGATCGAGCTGTACGGAGGCGCCCCATGCTGAGCTTCTACGAGGTCGATTGGCAGGACGTCGTGCGCCAGTGCTACGACGCACTCCGTCGGCGCTTGGAATGGCAGGCCGAGCAGGCAGAACTGGCAGAGGTCGCTGCTGCCGAGGCACCGATCCGCACGATCTACTATGGCGACAACGATCCATTGCCGATGAAGCTGTTGCTCGACCGCCGCCTCACGCCGCTGGAGCGCAACACCTGGCAGGTCCTGCGCTGGCTGATTACCGAGCGGAAGGTGCAGACACCCCGCTATCAAGACCTTCAGCCCTACCTGGCCACCAGCCCCTGCGGTACCCAGGCCTCCCGTGAAACGGTCGCCCGGGCGCTCAATGTCCTGCGCAGCACCCGCTGGCTCAGCCTGGTCGAGCGCTCGCGGGATGCCCAGGGCTGTCTGCGTGGCTGCGTCTATGTGCTGCACGGAGATCCGTTGACGGCGGCCGAGCAGCTTGAGCTCGACAGCGGCTACCGGTCACTGCTGCTGCAGAACCTCACCCATGCCACCAAGGGTGTCAGGGATGTCGCCGAGCATGTGATCGCAGATATCCAGTCTGATCCCAAGGTCGCCGCTGCTGACAAGGCCATGCTTGCGACGACCCCGCCCGTGGCGCAGCAGCACTCGCTGCCGCTGATAGAGGAACAGACGGCGGATTCCGAACGCGGTGAATGCCACCCGGTTCGGAATTTTAGGGCCCCGGCAAGGAATTCCGAATCCTGCGGCAAGTCCACAGTTTCCGCTGCCGTTCGGAATGCCGACGACGGCCGTACAGTACAGAAAGACAAAAACAAAAAAAGTACAGTACTGGCGCACGTGGAGTTCGGACGAGCGCGCTGGCCAGAGGATCTCAAACTGAGCCCTGCCGAGCGGCGCATGGCCTCCCAGGCGATGCGCCCGCTCGAGCCAGAACAGCAACAAGCGGTAATCAACGAAGCGGCGGTGCGCTGCGCCCGTGGCGAGATCCGAAAACCAGTCGCCTATCTGATGGGGTTGATCAAGCGGGCGTGCCGAGGCGAATTCAACCTGTGGGCCGCACGCACCGACACGACTACCCCTGAGCACACACCTCGGCGCCCGCCGACTGCAGTGCCGGAACCTGAACCATCTCGCGAGCGTCGGCAGCCCGGCGAGCAGCGCACCGCCTCACCACTTGCCCTCGCCTGCCTGGAAGAACTCAAATTGCGTTGCCGCGTCCCCGCTGCATCGACCTAGCGTCGGAACACAGTGGATTTGATGCCTAGTGTGATCAAATCCACGGACGTCCACTGTTTGAAAATGCGAGCCCAGCACCTTCGCGTTGATCCACGCCGAGGGCGATGACACAGCTCATCGTCTGCCTCAGTTCAACGGCGAGGATCCGGCGATGGTCGATCACTACCAGCTCAACCTGGGCTCATTGCGCAGCAGCATCACGCTCACCCTGCACACCCACCATGCCGCGCGACTGTGGCAGGGACGTGCCGCCCGCGAGGGCGTGCATGGCATCCTCGGCATGGCCGGCTACATCAGCGTGACCAACCTGCTCAAGCAGGCCAGCAGCCAGGACGATCCCTTTGCCGACTGGTTCATGCTGCAACTCGAAGACAAGCTGCTGCAGGCAAAGGCCGATCTGCAGACGTTGACCGAGCAGGTCAGCCTGGTGGAGCGCGGTCTCCCCACGCAGGTCGATGTCGGCGACAACCTCAATATCCATCCAGTGACCCTGCCGCTGTTCATCGGCAGCCAGTTGGGCTTTCTCGCCGTCTACCTGCTGACCGACTACGACACGTTGGTGCGGCGGGTGCTGCTGGCGCACCACACCGCGCTGATTGGCCGGGGCGACATGGAGATCTGGATCGACCGCGGCGCGCACTTGCTGCGCAGCGTGTTCGGCCTGGCCCAGCGCTACCGCCTGGCCGGCGTCAGCCGCGACGACGTGGCGGCCAACAACGCCCGCGCGCGGGAGGCCGTGGACAAGTTCGGCTTACCCCCGCAGGACGTCCTGGAGGGCACGCGCCGCTCCCGCTTTGCTCCGCCCATTCTGCGGCAAGCGATGGACTCTAACCTGGCCACACCGCCGTCTGAGATTGCCGATGAGCCCCTGATCCCGCCGCCCGCGTCGGAAGGCGGTGACGCATGACCCTCGCCGAGGCCATCGCACGGCGCTTTTCAACGGATGCTTATCGTCAGCTTGAACAGGGTGCCTCCCTAAAAGGTCTTTTAAAGCCTTTTAAGGGTAAGGGGGAGCTGCAGCAGTTCGCCGAATCGATCCTGCGCCTACGTACCCAGGTCGCCGGGCTGATGGCGGGCATGCTGGCCATCGTGGCGCAGCCGCCCTTCTCACTGCTGGACCTGCGGTTGGTGGTGCAGCACAGCGCAGCCGGCACGGACTTTCTACGCTGGCGCAGCCGTGACTTCAGCCGCATGGGCGCCGAGGTGTGGAAGCAGGCGATGGAGCAGCCGCACCTGGCACCTGCCGTGCGCGAGGCGCTGCACCAACTGGAGGTCAACCGCGTGGTGCTGAACCTGCAAATGAGCAGCCTGCACTCACTGCACCGCCAGGCCTCGGCTTCCGCCAATCAGTTACTCGACGCCGAGGTCGCATTCGGCAGTTCCGTTTCCCCCCACCCGGAGTCAGTCCCATGAGCACGTTATTTGTTGGCGAAGGCAACATCGGCAGCGTCCCTGAGTTTCAGGAATTCAACACCAACCCCGAAGAGCCGCGTCGCCTGCTGCGGCTCAATGTGTATTTCGACAACCCGGTACCGCGTGACGGCAACTACGAGGACCGCGGCGGCTACTGGGCGCCGGTCGAACTGTGGCACCGTGATGCCGCGCATTGGAGCACCCTGTTCCAAAAGGGCATGCGCATCCTGGTCGAGGGCCGTACGGTCAAAGAAGAGTGGGAGGACAGCGAGGACAACGCGCGGGTGACGTTCAAGGTCGAGGCCCGGCGCATTGGCATCCTGCCCCACCGTCTGGCGTCGGTGACCATGCGCGAGAAGAACCAGGACGGCGGCAAAGGCGACGGCGCCAGCACTCGTCGCAAACCCGCGAGCAAGAAGAGCCCGCGCAAGTAGGGTGATGTTGTGGTACTCGGTGGACTGGCCGAGCCAGCGTGCAGCTGGTTCAGCACGGCCACCCACCGAGCGCGGTACATGCCGCAGGGCTTGCTCAATGGCGCGATGATGACGCCAGTCGGCTATGGGCCAGCAGCAATGAGGCCTGCTCCAGGTGTTCATCCAAAGCGCGAAACGCGCGCCAGTGTTCGGGGCTTTCGCGCAGCCATTCCTCAAGCCGGGTGCGAGCGTCAGGGTTGTCCGGCTCCAGGTGCGTGGCCAGCAACAACTCGTACGCCTTCAACTGCAGAGCCTCGGCCCCACCGTCCTTGCTTTCGTTCATGTCCCTACCCTCCACGAGAGTTGGCAACTGCACTTTATTGGGGTGATACGCCTCAAAAGGTTGATAGTCAACCTTATGAGGCGTTCATATGCGCGGGTTGATGGTCAACCATATGGGTCGAATTGGAGAGCGCCCCATTGCCCGCGAAGAAGCCTAGCCTACGCCATCATATTGGCCGCCAATTGGCCAAGGTCCGCACTGCCTGCAATCTGACGCAGGAAGAAGTAGGCGTGCGGCTGCACGTAACCAGCGAGGCCATTTCTCGCATGGAGCGGGGCCAGGTCGACCTGTCAGTGAGCAAGCTGCTACGGTTGGCGGACATCTACAAATGCACGGCAGACGAACTGTTGCTGGCCGCGAGCAGCCGGCCTCTCGATCAAGGGCTGGTGATCGCTGAGCTGTTGCAAGACTTGAATGAAGACGATCGGCTGTATGCCGTGGAAAACTTGCGCCAACTGGCCACCCACCTCGCCCGGCGCTGATCCGCGCACTCCCCTCCTTTCCCCTCGGGCCAATCGTTGAAGTGACTGGCGCCCATTCGGCTTTCCGCTGGCCTCCCCTTCCCACCCCGGCACGCTGTGGTGAACCGACTGGGAGTGCCTGCTCATGCGTCTGTTCATCTGTGAAAAACCTTCGCAAGCGCGCGATATCGCTCGCGTGCTCCAAGCCACGCGGCGCGGCGACGGCTGCCTGGCGGGGTCGGGCGTGACGGTGACCTGGTGCGTGGGCCATTTGCTGGAGACCGCGCCACCGGAAAGCTATGGCGAGCGCTACAAGCGCTGGACCCTGGAGGATCTGCCCATCATCCCCGAGCGGTGGCAGGTCGTTGTAAAGCCGAAGGTGGCCAAGCAGCTGAAGGTGATCCAAGGTCTGCTGCAGTCATGCGCCGAGGTGGTAGTCGCCACCGACGCCGATCGCGAGGGCGAGATGATTGCTCGCGAAATCATTGAGCGTTGCCAGTACCGCGGTCCGATCCAGCGTCTGTGGTTGTCTGCCTTGGACGAAGCCTCGATCCGCCGGGCCTTGGCCGCCCTGCGCCCGGGTGAGCAAACCCTGCCGCTGTATCACTGCGCGCTGGCGCGATCGCGCGCCGACTGGCTGATCGGTATCAACCTCAGCCGTCTGTTTACCTTGCTCGGCCGGCGTGCCGGTTTTGACGGGATACTGCCGGTGGGTCGGGTACAGACGCCGACGTTGCGCTTGGTGGTCGAGCGCGATCGCGCCATCGCCAGCTTTGTCGCCAAACCGTTCTGGACCGTTGAAGCCACGCTGGAGGCCGACGGCACGCGCTTTCGCGCACGCTGGCAGCCCCCGGCGAACGCGTGTGATGACAGCGGTCATTGCCTCACTGAGACCGTAGCGCAGGAAGCCGCCGCACGACTGGAGCATCGAGCCTCGGCACAGGTCCGCAGCGTCGACATCGAGGCTGTCCGCGAAGGTCCACCCCTGCCCTTTGACTTGGGCACCCTGCAGGAAGTCTGTTCCGCCAAGCTGGGCCTGGGCGTTCAAGAAACGCTGGCAGCAGCGCAGGCGTTGTACGAGAACCATAAGGCCACGACCTACCCACGGACCGACTGCGGCTTCCTGCCCGAGAGCATGCTGGATGACGTGCCCAAGTTACTGCGAGCCCTCGCCGCCGCATCGCCGGCCTTAGCGCAGTGGTTGAAATCGGCTGACCCAGCGCGACGGTCGCGCGCCTGGAACACGCCCAAAATCACCGCCCACCACGGCATCATACCCACCGCAGTGGTCATCGACCTGACGCAGTTGTCCGAGCAGGAGCGGGCCGTGTATTCGCTGATCCGCGCCCGCTACCTGGCCCAATTCCTCCCTGATCATGAATACCTGAAGAGCCAGGTGCTGCTGCAGGCGGGTCAGGACCGCCTGCTCGCCCGCGGCAAGCAGATCCAGGTACGCGGCTGGAAAGCCGTGATCGACGAGCTCGGTGACAGCGATCGGCCAGAACCCAACCAACCGCTGCCCACGTTGAGCGAAGGCGCTCAAATCACGCTGCTGGAGACTGCGGTCGCGGCCCAGCGGACCCAGCCCCCGAAAGCCTTTACCGAAGGTACTCTGGTCAAAGCGATGAAGACCATTGCCAACCAGGTGGACGATCCGCGTCTCAAGCAGAAGCTCAAGGACAGTATCGGCATTGGTACCGAAGCCACCCGCGCGGCGATCATCCAAGGCTTGATTGATCACGGGTACTTGCAGAAAAAAAGGCGTAGCCTCGCGGCATCGGCCGCCGCGCACACGCTGATAGAGGCCGTACCCCGGGAGGTCGCCGACCCTGTGCTGACCGCACTCTGGGAGCAGGCGCTGGACCGTATCGAGTCAGGCCAGCTCAGCGTCGATACCTTCCTCGCCAAGCAGGCGGCATGGCTGACTCAGCTGGTGCACAACCACCGCTCGCTCACGCTGCCACTGCCCGTCCCGAAGGGCCCAAGCTGTCCGGTGTGCCGAAGTGCCATGCGCCAGCGCAAGGGCCGAACCGGAGACTTCTGGTCGTGCACGCGTTACCCAGACTGCAAGGGCACGAAGCCCGTGAAGACGAGCAAGCGCCCGGTCAGATCCAAGTAGCGGTGGCGCCAACGCTTGACGTCGACCGGCGGCGCTGCTGTAGTGGGACTGCCCATCGCCCCTGGCGATCCCAGACCGATTCGCTCCGGGCAGTTCGGTCAGACTCATTGAGTTCGGAGCCCTCTTCTCCAGCGCACCCTGCGCCCACTTTACGTAATCAGCGTCTGACTGAAGCGGATGACCCGCGCGGCTTGCTCCCAGGCCGCAGGGGTCATCCGCTTCGGCGGCCATGCTCAGCCCCGGTGCCCGCCGGCGAAAGACTGGGCACCTTTTGTGCGCGGATGCGTGCCAGTTGGTTCCGACCCAGGCCACGACAAGGGTCGGTTGATTGCGCGGAACGACAGCTTGAGGTTTGCGATGACTTGGCTGTCCGGATACGAGTCAAAGGTGGTCCCTCTCCTCCTAGCCTGATGACCGTCGGGCTATTTTTTCGCCGGTAACAATCCGCCGAGCGCCACCCACTGCCGGGCTTCCGCAGCGCCATGCATCACCTGTTGACGACACGTTTGACCCGTCCTATAGATGGGTTGCGTACCGCTGTCGTTGACAGCACCCAGGTAGCCAGGACCTTCAAGGCTACGCCCGCTTCGGGTGGTTCTCCCTAAGTGCGACTCGCGCTCGGCAGCTCGCACGGTCATCGCCCCATAGATGATGAGCGCCCTCCACACCGATCACGTTTTTGCACCTCTCCCTTGCGGAACTCACCAGCCGCCAGGGCCGGTGGATGTCCGCGTTTCTGCTGAACAGGAGCTCCACCATGACTACTGCAAGCAATAACGCCCCCACCACCTACTTCAACCTGCACACCCAAGGCATCGGTTACCTGAACCGTGTTCGCGAAGTTCCGGTCCGCCGTGGACAAGCGTTCATGGCGTGTGACATCGCGGCCTTGCACGGTGCCTCGGACGACGTCGAGTACACCCGTTTCGATTGCAAGGTCGCCAGCGGCGAAGCCGATAGGCTGATCCGTGAGCACCTGGAAGACGTCCGCGCGGAACGCAAGGTACTCATCTCGTTTCGCATCGGCGATCTTTGGGTCGATCCGTTCCTGTACGAGAAAGGCGAACGCAAGGGGCAACCCGGCGCCAGCCTCAAAGGTCGTCTGATCTTCATCGAGTGGATCAAGGTCGATGGCCAGTTCAGCTACCGTGCGCCCGCCCGCACCGGCGCTGCCGCCGCTGCTGAGGGTGCTGAGCACGCGGAGGCGGATGGAGCCAAGGCAGACGCTGACGGTGACTCCGATCAAGGTCAGCCAATTCCAACCGCCACACGCAAACCCACCGCAGCCCATCAGTCTGCCTAAGGCAGTTTGACTCCCCCTTGCAGGCGCTCTCGCGAGCGCCTGCAACTCACCTATGTCGGAGGTCACCATGGAGAGCTTCTGGCTCTGTGAGGTCTGCCTGCAGGCCGTTGCCTACGACGACTTCAGCGCGCTGTCGCTGTACTACAGCGAGGCTGAAGTCGAACAGCGCATTACCCATATGCGCGCACAACTGCAGGCACTGCTGCCCCTGAGCGCCGATTTCGATCCGCACACTGGCGCAGGCATTCAGGCCTTTTCCACCCACCCGTGCGAGGTCTGCCAAAGCCCACTGCACGGTGAGCGTCATCGTTTTACAAGGCTGTAACTCACCTCTCTCATCTGCCTGGGGCACTCCTCCAGGAGGCGCTCCCGTCTCCCACGAGGAATTGCCCATGAACACTGCCCAAAACCGGGTCGAGCATCTCGACCCTGCACTGGCCCAGCGTGCACGCGAGGATGCGCTGCTGAGCGAAGCGCTTGAACTGCTGGATCAACGTTACTTTCAGCGCGGCGAACAACTGATCACGCCGTGCGATGCAGCGTCCTACCTCAAATTGCAGCTCGCCCCCTATCACCATGAGGTGTTTGCCCTGCTCTGCCTGGACTCCCGGCACCGCGTGCTGAGCTTCGACATCCTCTTTACCGGCAGCATCGATGGAGCTTCCGTGTATCCGCGTCAGGTCGTCGTCAAGGCTCTCGAGCACAACGCCGCTGCGGTCATTTTCAGCCACAACCACCCCTCCGGCTGTTCGCAACCGAGCGGCGCCGATCGGGTGCTCACTACCCGCCTGATCGAAGCCTTGGCCCTGGTTGAGGTGCGTGTGCTGGACCACATTATCGTGGGCGAAGGAACGCCGCTGTCGTTGGCCGACTACGGCTGGATCTGACCACACCCACCACGTGGAGGGTCACCGCCTGTACGGGGTGCCCTTCGCCTTCTTGGAGCGCCCCCATGTCCACTTCCCTTAGCAATCCCTTCCTCCGCGGCTTTCAGGATCTGAGCTATGAACGCGTGGTGCAGATCAGCTACGCCGACGATTGCCCACCCTGCTACCGATCCCTTCACCCTGCGCTGCATGACCTGCCGGATGACAGCATCAATTTCCAGCCGTGCCTGTTCGATGATGACTTCGCAGTGATCACCGACGGCGAGAGCATGCCTGAGTTCGTTCGCATGGTGTGTCCTGGCGACGGTACCGTCAGCCAGGTGCTGTATCAGGTCACAGGCCTGCATCATGGCAAGCGGCAACACGTCAGCGACCTCCCCAGCGAGGAAGCTGCACAGCACTTGATCGAGCAGCTGTCCTTTGCCACCGGACACTACAGCCGCAGTTGGGAGATCAGCAGTGCGCACCTGCCTGCAGAAGAGTTCGAGTACCTGCAAGTGTGCGCCTGGTGTCGTTCACCGTCGGGCTTCTTCGAATGCTTCGAGCTGAGCAGCAACAACGCGGTAGGCTGCAAGCTGTATTCGACGCCCTGGCTCAGACAAATTGCCGCGGGCGGCAGCTACTGCTGCATTGAGGAAGTGACTGCACGTCTGCGCACAGATCATATGCCACCGGTGCTGCTGCGCCTGCTGTTGATGGCCGGTGAAGCAGACACCCGTTTGCTCATCTTCGACCCTGATGCGCGGCCGCTGCCTGAACTGCCTTTGTTCACCGAAGATTGACCTCAAGGCGCCCTCCGGGCGCCTTTTTCATGGTTGCACCAGCATAATCAGGCCGGCGAACTTCGATTTTTCGATAGGGGCGCGCTCTGGCTTTTCGACAAGGTGTCGGCATCTTTTGTCGAGACCTGGTCATGCATATCCTCACGTTCTTCACGCTCGGACTGATGCTCACGCTGCTGGGCTGCAGCACGCCGCCACCGGCGCCCACCCCTGCGCCACCTGCACCGGCCCCGACCGCAGTGGCCAAGCCAAAATCCCCGGTACCCGCCTGGGTCCGACAGGACCGCTACACCTTGGCCAGCACCCGGCCAACGCTGGAGCAGCGCCAACCGCTGTATCAACTGATCAATGTCCAGATCGCCCCCGGGCTGCACGCGACGGTCGGTGAAGCACTGCGCCACGTGCTGCAGCACTCGGGCTACTCCCTCTGTCCCGACAGCCCTGCCGTGGCGCGGTTGTTCGGCCGCCCCTTACCCGCCGTCCATCACGACCTCGGACCGGTCTCGCTGCTGGATGCCTTGACCATAATTGGCGGCCCCGCCTGGCGGCTGGACATTGACCCGGTCGAGCGGAGCGTGTGCTACGTCCTGCCTCTGCCCACGCCCGAACCCCCCTTCTCGACCCTGGAGACCGCACCATGAAGGTTCACCATTTTCAGGCCCTGGTGATCGGCGCCCTGTGCCTAGGTGCTGCCGTTCTCGCGGCCGAAACCTACAACCAGCACCAGCAACTGGCTGAACTGCAGACCGCCGCACGCAATGCGCCGGCGGACCCTGGCCCGTCACTGCGTCGCGATATCGGGGAATTGCGCACCACCCTCGCCACGCTGTTGCCACAAATCGCGGCGCTGAAAGACGCCCAGCACCAGCACACCAGTGCACAGGCAACCCTCGGCCAGCAACTCGACGAGTTGGCGGCGTCCGTCAGGATCCTGCAAGCGGTACCGCCAGGACCGAGCAGCGCCGATCTGACCACCCTGGCGCAACGCATGAGTGCGGCAGAAGCGGCACTCGAGAAGCTGTCGACCGCTCACAAGGTGCCGGCCGCCTCTGCATCCCCAACGTCCCCCGTCAGCGATCAATCAAAAGCCAAAGCGCCGCAGCCGCCCTTCACCCTGCAGGGTATCGAGACACGCGGCACCATCAGGTTCGTGACCGCGTTGCCTGCCGGCACCCATGCACTGTCCACCGTGCACCTGCTCCAGCCCGGTGACAGCTTGAACGGCTGGCAACTGCTGGCGATTCGCGAGGGCCAGGCCGTGTTCCACGTCCCGGGCCATGGCGATCGCACCCTGCCCATCCCGTGAGGAGGTGAACGTGCATAGGTTTTCCGCTGTTGCGCTCATCCTGTTGCCAGCTTATGTGTTCGCCGATCAGGGCTTGAGCGTCCCCAAGCATGTCGACGCTCAGGTGAAGCTTAGCGAGCAGTCGCCACTATCACGGCAGGCATCTGCAGCAGACCAGGCCAAGGCGTGGGGCCTGACAGATGACGAATGGGCTACGTTTGAGCGCCTGCAGACCGGCCCTCGCCATTACTGGTCGCCACGGCTTGACCCGCTCACCACACTAGGTGTCGAGGCCGACTCGGATCAGGAGCGGCAGCGCTATGCCGAGCTGCAGGTCCGCCTGGAAGCCAGGCGTGCCGAGCGCGAACTGGCTTACCAGAAAGCCTACACCGCAGCCTGGGCGCGGCTATTCCCGGGTCTGCAGCCCGTGCAGGGGATGAGCGACGATGCCGGCCCCTCAAGCAGCAGCCGCACGGCGATGTTCGTGGAAGATCACTGTGCCGCCTGTGGGAGCAGCCTCCAGCAATGGCTACAGGCCGGTGCGCGGCTGGATGTGTACCTGGTCGGCAGCCAAGGCAACGATGCGCGCCTGCGCCAGTGGGCCAAGGCCGCAGGCATCACCGCCGCCCAGGTCTCCGGCGGACAGATCACCTTGAACCATGACCGCGGCCGCTGGTTTGCCCTGGGTACCAGCCGGCCCCTGCCAGCCCGCTATCAGCAGGTGGACGGAAAATGGCAGCGCATCGACTGATTCTCGCCCTGGCGATGGTCGGGGCGGGCAGCGTTCATGCAGGCACACTTCCGCCGCCGGCCTATCAGTTGGCGGCCGCGCGTGCCGGTATCCCCGCCTCGGTGCTGTTCGCCATCGCCCTGCAGGAAAGTGGTACACCGCTGCGCGGACAGCTTATGCCCTGGCCGTGGACCCTGAATGTGGCGGGTTCCCCACTGCGGTTTGCCCGACGCGACCAGGCCTGTGCCGCACTGGGGGAAGCGCTTAGCCTCCACGACCCTAAGCGCATTGATGTAGGGCTGGGACAGACCAACCTGGGATATCACCCCGACCGCTACCCGAGCGCCTGCGATGCCCTCGATCCCCGCGCCAACCTCGCGGTCACCGCCGAGCTGTTGCGCGCGCACTATGCCGACACCGGCAACTGGGTTGTCGCCGCCGGCCGCTATCACCGGCCTGCCGGTGGTCCGCCTGCGGCGCGCTATCGCCATCAATTCAGCCGTCACTGGCAGCGCGTCCAGCCCGTCGCGACGGCACCCGGACGAACACAGCCATGAGCTGCTTGCGCTGGGTAGCCCTGGCCCTCTGCCCTTGGCTGTCGTTTGCCGCGAACGCTGAGTCCAGCAGTCTGCCCGCTCCCACCACGCTGAACTGGGTGCTGCCAGTGCACAGCGCTCGCCTCTCGCCCGGAATCGTGCCGCCCAGGGCATTGAGCCTTCCCAGCATGACGCCGCTATTTCTGGTTGGGCAGGACGCCGCCTCCCTGGAGTGGCTGTCACGGCACGCCCAGGCGTTGCAAGACTTGGGCGCCAACGGGTTGGCGGTCAAGGTCGACGATGTGCAGGCGCTGCGTCGCATCCAGACGGCAGCGCCTGGGCTGAACATCTGGCCAGTGAGTGGTGACGACATCGCCGAACGGTTGGAGCTGGAGCACTACCCGGTGCTGATCACGCCCACCGGCCTGGAACAGTGAGGGCACCTCATGGGCGAGCATGCGATGGAATCCCTGCTGCGCCCGGCGGTGGAACTGTACACCGTGGGCATCTGCGCCGGTGCCGGTGCGCTGTGCCTGCACTCGCCCTGGGCCGTGGCCCTGTCGCCTGAGGTAGGGGCTGGCATGGCCCTGGCCTACACTGCGTTCGGCCTGAAGCGACTCAACGAGGCGCGGATCGTCCTGCGCTACCGGCGCAATATCCGCCGCCTGCCACGCTATTCGCTGACCAGCCGGCAGATTCCGGTGAGCGGCAAGCGCCTGTTCATGGGCCGCGGCTTCCGCTGGACGCGCCTGCACACGCAGCGCCTGCTCGAAGCTCAGGCCCCGGCGCTGGCCCACTATGTCAACCAGTCGGCTGCCCACCAGTGGGCGCGGCGGATGGAACAGCTGCTGGAGAACGCCCCTCCGGGGCTGTCGCTGCTCCCTCGCCTGACGGCCTGGGACAGCCCATTCAACCCGGTGCGTCCGTTACCGCCGGTGGGTGGCTCGCCATTGCTGCACGGCGTCGAACCGAAGGAACAGGAAGCCAGCCTGCCACTCGGCGAACGGGTCGGCCATACCCTGGTGCTGGGCACCACACGGGTGGGCAAGACGCGTCTGGCCGAGGTGTACATCACCCAGGACATCCATCGACCGAGCCGGGAAGTGGTCATCGTCTTCGACCCCAAGGGCGATGCCGACCTGCTCAAGCGTATGTACGTCGAGGCCCGTCGCGCCGGCCGTGAGCACGAGTTCTATGTGTTCCACCTGGGCTGGCCGGAAATCTCCGCGCGCTACAACGCCATTGGCCGCTTCGGCCGCATTTCGGAGGTGGCCACGCGGATCGCCGGCCAGTTGAGTGGCGAGGGTAACTCGGCAGCATTCCGCGAGTTCGCCTGGCGTTTCGTCAACATCATCGCCCGCGCACTGATCGAACTCGGTCGGCGTCCGGACTACCTCCAGATCCAGCGCCATGTGGTGAACATCGATGCGCTGTTTATCGAGTATGCCCAGCACTTCTTCGCCAGGCATGATCCACAGGCCTGGGAAGCGATCGTGCAGATCGAAGGACGCCTGAACGAGAAGAACATCCCGCGGCACATGGTTGGCCGGGAGAAGCGCGTCGTTGCCATTGAGCAGTACCTGACCGCCAAGCGCATCTTCGACCCCGTCATGGACGGCCTGCGCTCAGCCGTGCGCTACGACCGCACCTACTTCGACAAGATCGTGGCATCGCTGCTTCCACTGCTGGAAAAGCTCACCAGCGGCAAGACCGCGCAACTGCTCGCCCCAAACTATTCCGACCTGGATGACCCGCGGCCGATTTTCGACTGGCTGCAGGTCATCCGCAAACGCGGCATCGTCTACGTTGGCCTGGATGCGTTGTCGGATGCCGAAGTGGCCGCCGCCGTCGGCAACTCGATGTTCGCCGACCTGGTCTCTGTCGCTGGCCACATCTACAAGCATGGCATCGACCACGGTCTGCCAGGCTCTTCCAGCGCGGCAGACAAAGTGCCAATCAACCTGCACGCCGACGAGTTCAACGAACTGATGGGTGATGAGTTCATTCCGCTGATCAACAAGGGCGGCGGTGCCGGTATTCAGGTTACCGCCTACACCCAGACCTTGAGCGACATCGAGGCACGTATCGGCAACCGGGCCAAGGCCGGCCAGGTCATCGGCAACTTCAACACCCTGCAGATGCTGCGCGTACGGGAAACCGCCACCGCTGAACTGCTGACCAACCAGTTGCCCAAGGTCAACGTGCAGACACGCACCCTGGTCTCCGGCGCAACAGACACCGCCGATCCTGATGCCCATACCGACTTCACCTCGTCCTCGCAGGATCGCGTCACCACCACTGCAGTACCGCTGATCGAACCGGCGCACATCATCGCCTTGCCCAAGGGGCAGATGTTCTCGTTCCAGGAAGGCGGCCAGCTGTGGAAGGTGCGCATGCCACTACCGAAGCCAGCCAGCGACGATACGATGCCTGCGGATCTGCAGACCCTGGCTGCGCGCATGCGCGAATCGTACAACGCCAATGCGGGGAGTTGGTGGAGTAGCGCGGGAGGCGCACCCACGGCCGATTTCGATCCCGAGATGCTTCCACCAGGGCGCAGGCACGCGCCGTAAGCGACCGAGTTGTGCGGAGCCCCCCTATGCCGACCACTCCAACCAGCCCGCCTCCTGCGCAAAGACGTCCGGGGCTTATCTTCGGCACGCTTGAGCTTTGCCTGCGGCTACTCGGTTTGCTGTTCGCTTCACTGATCCTCTCCATCGTCCTGGAGTTCGTGGGCATGCTGTGGTTCTGGCCCGACCAGGGCTGGCATCACAGCCATGCCATGTGGCTCAGTGAGCTTGGATGGCTCAGCGATCACTTCAAGAACTCGCTGCTCGTGGTAGAACCCGCGCAAGCCACCGCCAAAGTCCTTGAGCACCTGAGCGATTGGGTCGTGGTCCGCTCTGGCTGGGCGCAATCAGATACTCAGCTGAAGCTCCTGAGTCACGAAATGTCAGTACAAGGCCAGTTTGCTCAAGCCTATGTCTTGTTGCAGGACTACCTATTGGCCGCCTTATTCACCGTTTTCACCTTCGTCGTGCGCCTGGCCGTCCTCACCCTGGCCATGCCCCTATTCCTGCTCGCCGTGATTACCGGCGCGGTCGATGGCTTGATGCGCCGCGATCTTCGCAAATTCAGCGCCGACCGCGAGAGCAGCTTCGTCTACCACCGAGCGAAGCGGACATTGTTGCCGTTGATGATAAGCCCTTGGGTGATCTACCTCTCCCTTCCCACCTCAGTGAATCCCATTTGGGTGCTAGTGCCATGCGCTGCATTACTTGGGTGGATGGTGGCAATAACGGCTACAACCTTCAAAAAATACCTTTAACTATCCGCTATCGCCCCATAGCTGCTCTTCGCGGGGCAGCTAGGTACCTACACATGGCCACGAAAATACTTTACGCTATGTAAAATTCCGCGTGAGTGAGAAACATGGACGATCGATTAACTCAGAGCATCTATCACCTTGCTTTCTCTCGGCCCAAAGACGGTCATCCAGAGATTGCCTATGCCAACGCGGAAAAGGCTGGAGACCGATTGAGATCGGAGATACTAAACCTCATTAATGAAGAGCATGATTTTAAGGAGTTGATGGCTGGATACCAAGTCGTAGGTGCCTCAAGAAATCTTGTAAGCTCTGAAATTATCGCTGCCTGGATGTCGTCCTGCGTTCAGAAAAACTACGGCCGAGATTTTGCGGCCGACCTTTTAAATTACTTACAAAATGAGTCATTCCAAGCCTTTGGAATCGTTCTGCTTGCCGGCATTGAAGTCGAGGAAACTATCAATCTCGGAAAATTTGGATCATTGACGAGCATTTACCAACTGCCCAACAAAGCCCTTCAGCTCTCACTCAGTGAATCATTAGATGAAAACGCATTGACGCCTCAATATTCAGCCGCTCTAGTTGTACCATTTAAACATCCTTTGCTTATAGGGCAAGCTAGGCTTGGCGAGCAGCCTAAAGTCGCTAGCGACCTGCTCCAGATTTTAGAGGATGTAGTACACTGCCTAGCGTTGTGCAGCGAGGGATCAATTGCCGTGCAAAGAATTGCCACTGCCATCGTAGCGGCCGATGAGGTTCCCTGCTTTGGACCGGCAGTATGGGAGTATCATTCGTTTCACGTTGTATCTGAACTGTCGATTCTCTCCGAAGAAGATGTAAAAAACGCTGTTGCTTTACTGACTAATCTCTACCATCTGGATGAGCGACAGAAAAACCAGATTAGGCTTCCACTCGGTAAGCTCCACGACTTTTATAGTTGCAATAACATTTCTGAGGCAGCAGTATTACTACGCACCACGTTAGAGTCGCTATTTCTTGACAATGACAGCGGAGAGCTTTCACACAGGCTATCCATCAGGGCTGCTTTATTATCAGGGGGAGGAATTGAGGAAAGACTAGCAACATATCGCATAATTAAGAAGGCTTACGAACATGGGTCTGCGGCTGTTCATCGAGGTAAAATCAGCAGTAAGAAACCCGACGAAGTGCGACTGGTTCTAGATGAAGCTGCCGCATTGGCAAAACATGCTATAAAAATGTATTTATCCAACCCATTTGATGATTGGCTAACTTTAGAGTTAGGAGGTTACTTCCCAAGCCGGCATTCACGGATAGAAGAAAACCGTTCTTGATCAGACCTAACTGATTACAATCACCCCAAAATCCAGTCAGTAGCCCTAAAAGCCGAGAGCAATCCACCATGCTACCAATAAAAAATCAGGAATTTATAAAAAATGAAATGAAAATTTTGCTAGAAAGCATTAACTCAAAACTCAGCGAGAATGTACTATCACCACATAGAAACCAGCTTGAATCTGCGATTTCTTTTTTTATAAATGCAATCCACAATCAAAATAAGTCAGGATATCTTTATAACGGAGACTCATTTCAGCCCAGCCCAGCTGAAGTAGAAATCAATAATTACAGCGCCGAATTATCTAAAGTCCTTTCGAACACTGACGCAGCGTCTACTCTTGATTCATTGAGACATGCATTTTCCTCATATGCCCGCAACGGTCTTCATGAATTGTTTACATGCCAAGAAAATGAGGGGTGGCATCCCCAAGTAATCCTTGATGAAGAACTAAGACCGAACGACATCAATATTTTACCAAACCTAATCACGCTATATAGGGGCACCGACATTACCGAGCACAACTCATCAAACTATGGGCAGTCATGGAGCACTAACAAAGAAATTGCCTATCTTTTTGCGTTTAAGCATTACCTGGGCCAACCTTGGTTTAACGCAAACCAAAGAGTAATCTTAAAAACTAATATCTCGAAAGAACATGCGTACTTTTCCAATCAGTCCGGCGAATTTGAGGTCGTTATTAACGCCAGAAAAATTTCACATGTCGAAATAGCCTAACCATCCATATCAATCGGGCCGTAGTGACACAGCCCGCTCTTAAAAGACTTTATCGCATGGAGGCCGTATATGAGTAGCATTGTTTCTCGAATCAACCAAGGAAGATATGATTCTGAGCGAAGCCTACTGAACCTACGAGACAACGCCCTTAATAAGTCTAGGACTGATGTTCTAGATGCGGTAAATCAACGCCTTAAAAAGTGCCATCCGAAAATTTACGAACGACTTGTTGGGCCGCTACATGAGCGCAAGAGAGATAAAAAATTCAACTGCTACTGTAATAATCCACAGAGCCTGTACGGCATTTATCAGGACATTATGAATGACGACGTACATTTTCATTCGTTAATTTGTGATGAATGCTGGCAGAAGGACATTGCCAAAACTTGGGGTTACTATGGCTGGACGAGTAAATTAATTCCACAGAAGACATGGCACGCGTTGTGTGAAAAACGTGCGCATGCAAAATTTGTTGAGTGAATTTACCTCAATTTAAGGGGTGATCTGAGGGGATTCGCTGTACGCCACGAAGGGCACCTCTGGGCCCAGGCTGTGTGAAAACGCAAATAAACAGGTCGACTAGTTGAAACGCTGGGTCTGCAGAAGTAAGTGGAGGTCAAACTCAGTTGGGCCCCAGCTAGCCGTATTCAAGCGCAAAAAACAGTTGGACTCATGTCCTATCGCTTCAATCAGCCAAGCGATGCCAAAGATGTTCATCATCCGTTTGAGATTGTAGGCAAGCACGAGAAGCCTCATCTCGGTGCTTCACGGCCAATAGCGGCCACTCATCTCAGGCTGCTTTCGAGCCAAACCAGCCGTACCGGCTTCCCGAAAACCGATGTTAAACGTCGTAACTCACCACCCCGCCCGCTCCATCCGCCCTGAAACGGCGCGGACGGCGCGCAGCAGCATGGCGATTCGCGTGGCAGCTTTGCCTCGTACGTACAGCCCCAGTTCGAGAGAGTACTCGAATGACCACTGGTTCATGTTGGACGAGCCCACATAGGCAGCCGCTTCGTCTGCAAGAATCACTTTGGCGTGGAACGTTTCGTTGCCTGGCGCGTCGGGACGGTCAAGACGGAAGTTAAGCACTGTCACGCCGAGGCGAGAAAGCTCTTCGCGGACGTCTTGCAGTCCTGGCGGGGGCTGCCCTTCCTTGTTAGTGCGTAAAATGAGGCATCTGTCGGGCGCAGAGGTGCGCTCGAAGAGATTTACTACGATCTGCGCGCCGAGCTCGTCAAAAAACGGCGTCATCACGCAAAAGGAGCTACGTGCAGACTCTGCAATCGCTGGCAGTAGCTGCCTAGTGTCCTTGAAACCCCAACTGCCATGCAGCATGTTCTCAAGTTGCAAGGAAACCTGGCTAGGAGCGGGTGGTTTCGTCAGCACTACGTCGACGATGTCGGCATCGCGGTAGACCCGTGCGCGATACAAGCGCGCGCCAAGTAGCAATGGTGCCAGCTGCGCTGCAAGGGCGCGATCACGCACCTGCCAGGTGAGCGGCGTTGACCGCGCGAATAGCCCATATGCTTGCCCGGCAATCAGCGAGCGCTCGACGTCAGCAACTCGCGCCTGCGGCAGACCGGCACGCGTGCAGATGGAGTGCAGGTCCAACGGCACATTAAATGAGCCTTGCCCGGCCGCGTCGCACAACGATGCACTCACCTCGCAGTAAGGGGATGGCGCGTCAAAGGCGCTTAGCAATTCACCCTGCATCAGTTTCGTTGATCACCTCGAGGAAACCACGGATGCGCTGCCCCTTGTGTGTTGCATCCTCGCGGGGCGGCGGGCCCCCTTTCAACACGGCGCGTGAAAGCAGCTGATTCTGAGCTACGCAGGATGTCTCGGGAATCATGATGCAGTCGGGGCAAGCTCCCCCTGCCGTATCACAAAGGCGCCCCGAATTGCAGCGATGTGTCGATGCCTCCAGGAAACGAGAAAGGAATCGATTGTGTTCGTTCCGCCACAGCGACGATAGGTTTCCCAAGTCCATGGTCGTGCCGTTTCGATACACCACGAATGCAAGATCCAGCGGAAATATGTATTCCCCCATAGAGCCTAGGTCCAGGCCCGACAACTCGGCTACATTCTTCATGAACGCGTGCGCGTAGGTATGCAGCAGCGTGTATACGTAACGGTAGGTCGACGCATCCCCTTCCTTGAGAAGGGAGAAGTAACGTCCAAAAGGCTGCGCCACCTCCAAAAGCCTACCGCCGAACTTGACGGAACTGCTTTCGTCCCAAATCGGCAGGTCCGATACCCCGACGGCCTGGAGCCACTTGTAGACAGCGCCAGGGTCCAGACGCACGTAGAGCGCCTCGTTGGCCTGCGTTACAACGTAGATCGGCCTCTTCCCGCTACGCAATGGCTCGAACAGCCTCAAGCGAACGGGCATGTCCTGATTTCGCTTGTCTAGTGTCGGCGTCGCTGAAACCCGCGTATACCCGTGTGTGAAGCGGCACAGGTCGAACTCGCGAATCAGCCCCAAGTCGGCGATGCCAAGCTTGACCATGAGGCGCTGGGTTTCGAGCTCCTGAGCTGCCTTCGCGCTCACATCCTTTGGTGCAAGGTCGTTGTCCAGATGATTGAAGCGCACAAACCTCGCGCGCCCCCCGTCGGGCAGAGCGGAAAGCTTGCCTCTGTTCAGCGCTTCGTGCTCGACCGCCAGGACGAAGGGGTCGAAGCGGCTGGTATACTCGCTACGTAGTGAAAGTTGCACATTGATTGCTGGTGGGAGTTCGACGTGTGGCCGCACCAGCGGCGGGTCGCTGGTGGTCCATCTTGTTACGAGCTTCTTCAGTTCGTTTTCCATTATCGTTTGAAAGGCTGTATCCGCTGAGCCACTCGCAAGCTGATGCATCCGCGAAAAGTTCTCGTACGACTCCCACTCGCTGGCCTTTCCTGCTGCGAGCAAAGCCTCTCTCATCTGGTCGGATGTGAGCTCCGCGCCACCGAATCGAAACTGGTTTCCGATGAAAGCAGCGAGCTCGGATTGCCGTTGCGGCTCTAGCATCGTGATGAGCTGATGCTCCGTCTCTGGGAAAAGTACAAATTGCTCTGACTGCGCATAGTACGCTGAAGACGCGCGATAGGAGATTGGCTCCATGCGGCGCTCGCTAACGCGCGCACTGGATTGATTTCTCAGGAGCTCGGTCGTGAACCGGTCGTTTTGGCGCCACTCATTGGACCCTTTATGCCCGCATGTAGGGTTGGCGCAGTAGAAGTGCCACTGACCGATGCGAGGCGAGTCGGTATTGAGTTTGAAGTCGCCGCCACCGCATACATTGCACTCTTCACCATAGAGCCTGAGGGTGTTGTTGCGGTCATCCCACTCCCATCGGCCGGGAGTCACAGGCATCCACTCACCGGACCAGTGCACGAAGATGACATCGACCTGACGCCACTGGCACGGCCCATTGGTATCAGCGGCTGTGCAACGGATCTTGCGTAGCTGGTCCATGCTCTTAGCTAGCTCGTGGGCTGACTTGAAACGCCTGAAGAGCCGGCACTTGTTACAAACGAAAGTCAGTGGAGCCGGGGCATATCCCATTCGCAGGGGGCTCAAGAATGCCAAGCGATCAGCGCCCAACGGGATCACAGCCGCCCCTTTGAGAAGCGACTCGTCAAGGCATTGGTAAGGGTCGATTTGGCGTGTGCCTGTGCCCACCGCATACGAGCGAGTGAACCAACTCTGCCAGACTTCCTGCAGCCTCAGGATGATTTGAGACTTCGTTGCCGGCTGGATGGGGGCGTCGTCTACCGTTGCTGATAGGTCTGGGATGGAGATGCACGCGCCCAGGCCGCCTTCGAAGGTGAAGAAAGCTCCAGGGGCATATGCGGATCCTAGCTGCCCTCTCGAGCGCGCCATCGTCGGCGCGCTGAGTGTTTTATCCTCGTCGTCAGTTGCCAGAAACCCTCTGCGTACCGCCATCTCAGTCCCCTTTCTGCGCGTTGTCCGCGCTATCGTTGTTAGACACACCGTGACGAACGAGGTCCATTACCTGCTGTATCTCGCCAAGCGACTGGATGTTGCCGGCCACGTCGCGAGTCGATGCCTGGATGACGCCGCCTTGATCAACATCGCGTAACGATGTCATCGGCTTGAGCATCAGGTCCGTCTGGCCCTTGAAGTAGCCCTCCATAGTACCGCTGCCCCAGACCGGGCTACTCCACGTGTTCACGATGAGATGGCGAGTTCTCTGGTCGATGCGAGCACGGTAGTGCTCTTCGCCTTCGGGAGAGAACGCACCGCGCAAGCCCACCGCAAGCTCAACAAACTTGTCGATTTCGTCGATGAACGCTTCGCCTCGGGAGTTAAACTCCTTGCGCACATTGGGAATGAAGCTGAAGTCAGGCGTCATGCCTTTTTCGTCCTCTGGCAGCTGAATCAGCTGGCGGCTTGGAACTACGCCCAGCAGGTAGGCCTGGAACAGGCTAGGAAATACTCGTTCGATGGCGCGCTCCGCCCAGCGATCGATGGCCGCCGGCTGAACCATACGCTCCAAGAAGCGATGGAAAATGTCGAATACATGCACGATATGCCGGTCGCGGCGACGCTGAGGCGTGGGCACTAGGACAACAAAGCCAATGTGTGTCCGCCCGACGCGCGAGGAAGCCTGGATGTACTCGGCAATATCCGAAGGCATGCCGGCGAAGAACATCGAGTTGAACTCATCGACGTCGACGCCGTGTGAGATAGCTGAAGTCGCAATTACCGAACGCAGCTGTTCTCGCAACGGAGGCAGAGGCTGCCCCGGAGTAACGCGGCGCTGCGCAGTATCCACGACACCTTGTATTTCGCCTTGCTCTACCGAGCCGGTGATTAGTCGGGTGTCCAGCCCCCCAAGGTCAATGCCTTCATTGAGGTGCCGCTTGCGTGTCTCCTCCGCCTCAGCCGCCATGATTTGATCGCCGCCCTTTTTGTTGGTGACGTAGGTCAACGCGATACGATGAAGGTCGACTAGAGTGGCTAACTCCGAAGCGCTGGCCGCGCATAGCGCCTGCCTATGAAGCCCGTGAAGCGCTCCTAGGGAGACATGGTCCAACAGCGCTTGGCGCGCCGACTGAAACAGCTGCTCGACGCCGCTAGTCAGGTTGTCGAACAGCCGGGTTACTGTCAGGTGAAAGCCAGATAACACTGCGACGCTGGTCGACGTGTGCGGCTTACCGTTGGTCATGAAGGCCGTATACACACGGGCCTGCCTACTTGCAACTTCGATGTTCGGATGGGTCTGACGATGCGTTTCTTCGGCCAGTGCAGGCTTCGCATAGAAGGATTCGTAAAGCGACGGCCCAGGCTCAGGGAACTGGGTTGCCGGAATGGAGCGCTGGTACAGATGCTCCAGCTGCCTCTCAGGGTCGGATACCGTGGCAGAGGCTGCGATGACCTTGGCCCGACGCCTACGGCCTTGCTCGTCTGTGGCTACCAGGCCACTGAGTGATTTGGCGAGATATTCAAAGACCGCATCTAACGTGGACTCGAACAGGCCGGCAAAGGTGCCCAGCGACTCATCGAGCAGATGCGCCTCGTCTTGGATAATGAGACTCGGGAAGGGGTCATGGAAGATGCGTCTGCCGGACTGGTAGGCCGGATAGACCCCGTCCATACCCTTAGCAGTTGGTCCTGCGGCTAGGTCGCGATTGTCCGTCGGCACTTGCAACCGTCCGTTGACTGGGTTAACCCACGGCGCAGCTCCGAACATTGCATAGATGCGTCGGATGGTTCGACTCGAATGGCCGATGAGTGCCAGCTTGTCTACCGTTCCCAGGAGGACGGATGGCGCCAAGTCGTAGATGTCGTCATCGACGATGTAGAACGGTAGTGGCCTCCACTGGCCCTCGTTGGAGTCGCAGTGGATGTCGGTGCAAACGTGGCCTAGCGTCTGATCCCCGTGGTCGACGAAGAGCCGCAAAGCGGTTTCTCTGCTGCAGAACGGGCACTTGGGAAGCTTCCGCCATGCACGCATGGCAGCTGAGTACTTAGAGTCGTTCTCGCGAAGGGCCAGCTCATCAGTCAGGATGGGCGGCGCTGCCGACACGGTCGGGATGCTCTTAACCCCCTTTTCACTGTGTCGGTTCGGAGAGCCCCCACTGCCGACCCAGAAACCAATGGATAGTGAGCTCCCTCCGTACCCGTGGAGGCGGCGAACTCGCTCACCGTGTGCCAGCACTCGTGCGCACCGCTGGGCCTGCTGAATCGTCAGCAACCGCAGCGGATATCGAATCAGGGCTGTCACTCCGCGGTGTTTTCCCCTCAGCCGATCGAGCATAAGGTTGAAAACCAAGAGTCCGAAAAACGCCTCGGATTTGCCACCGCCGGTGGCAAAGTACAGCAGCGTGACGGCGTCGTCTCTTCGCTCGTCATAGTGATGCGCGAACTCCGGGATGCGCGACGCTAGTGCGGGGATATTGGCGATAATGAAGGCCAGCTGAAACAGGCGCCACTCGTTGTTGTCGTCCCCGAAACGGGCCTTCATGAAGTCAGCCATAGTCTCGTTCATGGCGAGCCAGGCTTCATAGACGATTGCCTTTGAGGCAGCCTGCGCACCACGCGCGTACCAGGCTACGCGAGACTCCTCTAAACATTTCAGACCCGCAGCTAACGCCTGCAATTCGGAGGCCCATTTCTGCAGGTCCTGCGTAAACGCCTCTTCTTCCCGAGCCACGCCCGCCGTGTCAGAGGGATCCAGTCCTTCGGCGGGATTCACCTGTGCAGGTAGGCCGTCGAGCCACTCTTGCATAGCTGGCACCAACGGTGCCAGGCTGTCCAGTCCGTCTGGCTGCGAAAGCAAGCGCACTCGACACTCGACCCCATTGGCGCTCGTAGGGATAATACGTGGCTGCGCATAGCGGGGTGTCCAAGTTGTCTCGAGCACCCGAATCGAAGTACCAGACTGCACTTGCAGAACGCCGCCGTTGTGCCCCATGGCCGGATGGGCCAAGTACTTGTTGTAGCGGTAGGATGGGTCGATGCGCTCCAGTTTCAGTTCGTGATGAAGCGCAATCGGTAGCTCCACCCTAAGAGACACGAGGAAGACAGCTTCTTCCGTCTCGTCGACATGCTGGCTCGGCATGTTACTGATGTTCTCAAGCGCCAGAAAGAAGCTGCGCTTGTAGGGATCGAGCCAGTCGGTATGCAGCTCGAGATTCCAATTCAGTTGAATCTGCGGTAAAGCGATGGGTAGCTGCGACTTGCGCACCACGTCGAGGAAATCAGCCCACTTGGTGTATTGGCTGGCAGGGATGGATAGCTGATGCCGATATCCCCAGGCCTTGCCCCCCGTTTCCGGGTCGTCGCTTTCAGCCCAGTCCTGCAATCGCTTGGCCACAACCGCATTCATCCGCGTAGCGTGGTTCTCAATATCGAGTTGAATTGCTTCTTTGGATTTTGAAGTGTCAAGCTCCAGTGAGGGAAGCTCCACCTCCAGTCGCATCCACTTGTGTGGAACAGCCAATGGTTCGAAATGCTCGTCCTTGATAGGGAGCGTTTCCCCTACCTTGACAGGCACCCCTTCCTTCGTGCCGTTGCCAAGGTCATCGGCTTCACCCGAGGGCTCGTTGGTTTCGCCCGAATCCGGGGGTAACTCTGAGGTGAGCAGGTGCCTTGGGATACCCTTGGCCGAGTAAACCTCGTCAACGACCTTGACACGAATTGCCGCCCAGTCTGGATGCTTCCACTTCGAGGTGTACGCTCCTTTGACTTTATCCCATTCTTCATCCAGTCGACGGTTGCGTGCAGTTCTAATCTCGTCAACCACTGCCTGGCGAAGCATGAAGACAGGCCGGCAGTTTGGCCTCTTGAGGTCCTCCTCGCGAGGCAAAACTCGGACATAGACACACAGCCTTGGAAAAACCTTCATCACCGAGGTCTCAGCGACGTTGAGCTGCATCTGCAGTCCGTGCGAAGAAACCCAAATGGGAGACGTCACCTCGTCGTCTCCGGACGGACTGCGCTGGGGCAGCAAGAAGCCGGAGTTCAGAAGTATTCTTGGGCGGGCGCCGAATAGGTACTGGCCTGTGCCCCCTTGTCCACTGAGTTGTGCATACGTCAGGTTGAGGAGACTATCGACGACCGCCTCCTTGAGAGTGGAGGGAATTTCAGCGGGATCGGCACGAAGAGTGGGCTGTGTCATTGCTGCGATTCCTAGAGGGGGCCAACGTGCTCGACGGTGGCAACATTCTCGCGCGCCTTGTTGAACAACGTATTCAGTGTTTGCCGTCTAATGCTTGAATTGGCCATAACAGACTCCGGCTGCAAGAGCATATATGCATAGATATCAGAGACATGGCGACCGTCTAGTCGACGCGAGCTGCGCACAGCCGTTATTACGCGCTGCCACTGGTAGGATGCCTCCAGCTCAGAGAACCCGAGCACCTCTGCGAATGCCTTGAAAGTCGCTTCACGTAGCGGCGCTTGTGGGCGAAGCTGCTCGAAAGGCGTTTCAGGCGAGTGCCCGAGGTCAATCCATAGACGCATAGCCTGAAAACTCGGCAGCTTACTTTCCAAGCTCGGGTTGAGCTCGATCATCTCCTCACGTATTGCCCGAACTTTGTCAGAAAGCGTGGCCTGCGTGAACCGCTCCGCAAGGCGTGTTTGCACCTGTTCGTGATAGCTGCGCAGGGCCGACTCAAACGTCTTGTCTGATTGGATGGGCACGCCGGCGTCGCGCAGGACCTGCTCGACCGTTTCGCGCAAGTCAGCCGACATAATAAATACCTTATCTCCGACACCCAGTGAGCAGACCTGGCACGGCCTAAACCCCGCATTTGTCGCAAGCTGCGAAGCAGGGTCGTACACGTACACCTCTGAAGTGTCATGGCGATACTGGGTGACTCCGGTGTCGAATCGGATAACCCAAGATCCCGGTTCGACATCGTGGTCGCTCGAGATGATGTTCGATGACAACTCGACACGGAATGTGGGAAGCACATAGTCGCCGGTAGAAAGGACCGAGGCGCTCTCCGGCAAGTCCTTCAGCTGTCGCAAGATGGACTCCATCCGGGGTTTGTAAGACTTGAATTCGGGCATTTGCTCGACAATAGGATTGAGCGTGGCTCGCAGGAACTGACCTGCGCGCTGAGTCAGCAGAAGCACAGAATGTGCGGGGATGCGGTTGTCCGTTAGCAGCAGACGCAGGCAATCCTCATTGAGTCCGGCGAACACGAGTGTGGAACCTTGTAGCTTTTCAAGGTGATCTTCGAGATGTGGAGCAGACAGTAAATGTACGCGCTCGTGGAACGAGTCATAAGTCGCATCTTCCGGATACTGGCCATACCCGACAAGGAAGCGCTCGGCCAAGCGTAGGTATAAAGCGTTGGTAAACACAATGGCTACACTGCGCCTCTTGCTCGTCGCGACCGTCGCAACAAGCTCCGCTAGTTTATGGGCAAATGGGGTCGCCTCATGGTAGTTGGCGAACAGCCGTGAGCTTCGATCTAGACACTCCATAAGGGCCGGTCGGTTATCTCCCACGCCGACATTGCGATCAAACTCGTGGACGGCCCCCATATGTCCGGGCCAGTCGAATGCTGCGCGCGTACGGTCCGACACATCGAGACCAGCAAGGTGCTCCGACAGGTGCCGAACGCCGCAGGGTAGCGCCGCCAAGCGAGAAAGAAACGAGGCCGCTTCAACAAGCGGCCTGGCGCCCAACTTACCTCCCTGTGCAGTGTTTGCAATGTGCATGAACTTGTTCGCCGCTTTCGCCACATCCGCATCTACGATATGGACATCGAATTCGCGCGGGACTGGGGGGGGTGTTTCCTGAACACCCTCCGACAGCAAGCCCACACCACCTGCTACGCTCGGGATGCCCGAAATTCTAAACTCGTGAGGCGAATGCCAGCGACCCGCAGAATCACGTTTATGGTTTTGCGCCCAGAGCTCGTCCTTAAGTCCGTAAGCCGCATGCGGTTCATCGGTAATGACAATGACCCCCGGTCGACAGCCGCGAAAGACGTCCTCCAACATCAGGCAGAAACGCGCCAGTTGTCGCTTCCATTTAGGGGCCTCAAGGCGCACAGCTCGTGTGGCTTGCACTATCACCACCTCTGGGGCGCCGAGCTCCGCCAGAGCCTTGCAGGCTTGCCGAAGTTCGCTATCTGACATCCGCCCATCCAGCGCAAAGAGTGCATCAGGCGCAGTGCGGGGGTCACCCATGATGACGCTGTTCATCTGCAAGGCCTCTTTGGCTTTCCCTCGCCGGGAGAGCTTCGCTCGAGTAAGCGCCAGTAGCTGAGCGTCGCAGGGTTTCCACACCCTGAAGTCTGGTGTAGCTAAGTAGTGAGGTAGCAGCTCTCCAATCGTTGGATTGAAGCACCCACCCAGGACTTGACGAAGGCTGCTGTCGTTCAGCCAAAAGTAAAACGGATCCTTGTCACGCATCGATCGAGTGACGCGTGGATTGTCGGCGACCTCCACCAGCTCCTTGACAATGCGAAGGATGCTGCCACGGTCGAAATGAATGTGGTTGAGACAATGGAAGGCATTGTTCTTGGCGGGAAAAAGCAGGCCGCGCACACCTTGCTTGTCACCATTACTCCACCGGGTCAGTGTGGCGAGTGCATGTACGAGGGGAAGGGTTTTTAGCGACGCCGGCCAGACCATCGCAATGTGGCGTGAACGATGTTGAGCTGCGTGCAAGTACAAGTCGGCCAGCGCCACGAGTGCTTTTGAAGGTTCGCTGGGCTGGGGGCTATCGTCCTGGAACAGCGGGATGAGGGCTTCATGGCTGCACGGTACAACCGGAGGGGGAGGCACCACTTCTCGCGGAGCGGGCGCAGAGTGGCTCGAACGGCGTGACGGCGCAGCCTGTGCCGATGGGGTAGGCCTTGCCTCAGCGGCAGCCTTATAGGCAGCGAGCCTAGTCGCCAGTCCTTCGCGCCTTCGGCTCTCAGCTTCCAACAAATCGTTAAGCAACTTCCTTGATGCCATATGTCTTATCGGCCGTGTGGCTCCCAGATTCATTGGAGAATAAACGAAATACCTACTCTACTTCCAATGCCTTTTGTGCCGCACTAGCCATGTCGCAGCCCTGTTCGAGATAGTTCCTGAGACGGTTCGGGTCAGGCAATTGCAACTGACGGAGCTCGAAAGCCGATACGTTGGTCGCCCCTGAAATACAGCGGAAGTACCGGTCCACCGTAGGCGTTCCGAGCAACTGAGCCAACTGCTCAGGTGTCAGTACAGGGTCGGGTATCACTTGCTCAAGAATGACAGTGTGGTTCTCGCCAACGAATCCGTTGTAAGTATCAATGAGTTGGATTGGAACCGCTGCGGCAACCAGCCGTCGCGGCTGGTCATTTGAGGTGACGCGCTGCAGTAAGACGCTGGGTCTGCGCACAATCGAACGATGCCCCTTTGCCCCCATGTCCACAAAGCATCGCTCCTTATTGTTCTTGGGCTCGCCAGTGAATCGCAAGGTACCGTCCTGTGCTATGTCACTAGACCAAAGCAACGGAACGACTAAACCACCATCTGCTAGAGCGGCATTTTCCGCCGACGCGTAAGTCGTGCGTGTATCGCGGTTCCACACAAAGGCGCCGATACGAGGTGTATATCCGTAGTCCGAGAGACTCGCTTTTGACTTGGCCGCATTTTTTAGCAGCTCAACGTCGCCTTCGGCGCGAGGAATCGGCCAGGCAGCCCCCGAATTGGGCAGGACGCATCGCCCTACGTCAACGTAGTTACCATCCCGTGAGACAACCGAAACCTCTGCCTCGGTCGCCGGTGCGTGCCCGGCCTCTTCACGGCGAGCTAGAGTCAGAGCCGTCTCCTGCTCGACATCAATGAACACACCAAGACGATGGCTCACCATGCCGACCCTAAGCACCGTGGTGTGCGCCAACAAAAAAGTGCGTAATTTCGAGAAGTACTGCCCCGATAAGAAGCTCGTCGGAGTCACCAGTGCGCAGATCGCTCCAGGCGCTAGCAACTTGACGCACAAGGCGATGAAGAGCGCGTAGAGGTTAGGCTGGGCCTCGATGATGTCGGAAAACTCGTCGAAGTATTCCTCGACTTCTACCTTAGCCATCTTCCTAAAAGGCGGATTACAGATCACAACATCAAGCGCACCTAGCAGATGCTCAGCCTGCAGGAGAGAGTCACCATGCTGCACCTGGAAATTCGGGCATAAGCACGTAGTGACAACCTCGTCGTGCAACGCCATTAGCAGAAAGTGTTTTGACAGCTCGCATAGCGTGGCATCCTTGTCGAACCCTAGTAGGTGCTTTTGCACGTGGTCGAGTATTTGCGCCGCACTTGCTCCCTGAAGATAAAGCGCGTCTCGCATACGCATCGCAATAGGCGCCAAGAATGCAGCACCACCGCAAGCGGGGTCGCAGAAGCTGCGAGTGGTAAAGTCCACTCCATTGACTGACAAGTCGTCGAGCAGACGCCTCGTCAGCGACGGTGGCGTAAAGAACATCGCCAGTCGCTTGCGACGCTCTTCTCCCAGCAACTGAGCGTATGCCGAAGAGAACCAGAAGGTCGCCTCGAGTAGGTCTTGGTCCTTCACAAAGTCCACAAGCGCGCACACTGCGGGCTCATCCTGCAACGCCGCTAACGTGGGCAGGCCAGACCGCGGTAGGCCGGGGAAAGAGTTTTTGCACCACTTCGCTAATGCGCTGCCGAGAATCAGATCCGGCCCGAACTGCGTATCCTGCATGACAATCCGCAGGCCCCGAACGAGGCGATGAAACCGAGTCTTATTAGGTAAATTCATTGGAGGGCACGATTCAGGGCAGCGCATTAATCTCCGTATTGTCCAATATTACGCCCCATTCGGGATACTTTTATCCGAGGCAGCTTGGTTTGTCCTGTAGGCTGCTAAAAGGCGTCCCATCGCCAAGCTCCAACCTAGCAAATTAGTCGTACGCAAGATGGAGGTCAGAAGGGACATCACTGTAAGGCAGCTTGAGTTGTAATCGCGACCTGCTGCTTCTAGCCGACTCTTGTCTTTCCTGAAAGGCCGCTATGAGTCGAAAGCGGCCGCTCGCGAGTGCCTGATTTCGACCGATTGCACACCACCAGAGCGCGTCTTGAACAAGCTACAAGTGGTGCCAGATTGAAAAGGAATGCTTCTCTTCACCCAGTACTGCGGCAAATGCTTCAGGCGCTCCTCCGCCAGAGCACCACGGGCGACGCACACAGGCGCGATTCAAGCGGAGCCGCCCTTGTCAGACAGAGGCATCTGGACCCTGCTAGCGATCGCGCTGCCGGTGCGATAAAACCGAATCCCCTACATTCCCTTTAGCGCATGCCAACGGGAGCCTAACTGATCATGGTGAAGACCAGTTACTCAGCTGGATTTCGCCATGATGCTTTCGCCTTACCCCCTACTGATAGCCTGCTTGATTGCTTTCACGGCCGCCGCTCAGGACGTGCGCGAGCGCTCCGATCTTGGCCTGGTGCAGCGGCAGATCGATGCTATCGAGCTATTGGCCGAGCGAGCACATAGCAGCACTACCGGTGCTAACCGAGTTCGTTTTCGCTTCGACTACCTCAGGTTGACTGCGGATTTGGAGCGCATGCGCCACGGTATACGCAACTACCTATCGCCCTCACGCGCGCAGCCGGCTGATCTGGTGGAGCTGGCCGGTGATTACCGTATTGACGCGCCCCACTTGAGCACCGCAAATGAGCATGACTGACGCACAACTCAGCGCGTTCTCCGCCGTTGCCGGGTTTACCCCGCAGCTTAGCTCGGTGCTGTGGCGTTCATCGGTACTAGTGCTCGCATTGCTCTGGTGCACCTGGGCCCTGTGGAGCGGCTACCGCGGCTGGGCGGCCGGTAACCTCAATTTTGGCGCGCTCGGCGGCAGCACGCTGCGCCTGGCCCTCGCCCTGATCGTGCTGATGTTTTTCATGCTGTCGTAATCCGGAGACCTTGACATGAAACTCTCCCGCCACTTCATTCGCCCGTTTCTCCTGCTGGGGAATACCTGTTCCAAAGCCCTGTTCGGCGGTCTAGTTTTGCTGAGTTCGACGTTCGCCATGGCCGACCTACCGACTATGGAAGCGCCCTCTCGCGGCGAGGGTTCGGGGCTGATCGATACCATCAAGAACTACGCCTACGACGGCGGCATCCTGCTCGGCCTGTTGATCGCCACCCTCGCCTTCCTGGGCGTGGCCTGGCATTCGCTCACTGTCTACGCTGACGTGCAGAACCAGCGCAGGACATGGAAGGACCTTGGTGCAGTGGTCGGCGTCGGCGCACTGCTGGTGGTGGTGATCCTGTGGTTCCTCACCAAAGCCGCGACGATTCTGTGAGGTCCTCATGTCCGACGCCCCTGCCACCCTCCCTGACGGCACGCTGACCTTCCTGCCGGAGCGCCTCAATCGTGACCCAGCCGTCCTGCGCGGCCTCACCAACGACGAGATGTGGGTCGCCCTGATCGTCGGTGCCGCGCTGGGCGTGATCCTCGGTGCACCGCTGGCGGTGGCCACAGCCTCCATCGCCACCCTCCCCACCTGCATGTTCTTGTGCATGACGTTGGTGTTGCTCGGCGGCGGAAAGCTGCTGCGCCGGGCCAAGCGCGCCCGCCCCGAAACCTGGTTGTACCGGCGCCTGCAGTGGCACCTGGCAGTGCACTGGGGCATCGGTTCGCACCAACTGATCTTGCATTCGGGGCCGTGGACCGTGCGCCGTACGCGTCGGCATGTGAGGGCCACGCCATGAGCCGCTTCCGTAACAAGGTGGATGCGCAGCAGGCGCACATCTTCAGCCTGCGCTTGGCCGTGGCGGTCCTGGCGCTGCTGTGCGGCGGGCTGTGGTACGGCTGGCAGGCCGCGCCCTCCGAGCTCACCATTCACGTACCACCTGATCTGCGCTCAGGCAGCACGCGCAAATGGTGGGATGTGCCACCCGAGAACATCTACGCCTTCGCCCTGTACATCTTCGGCCAACTCAACCGCTGGCCCACCGACGGTGAGGTCGACTACCACCGCGCCATCTTTGCTCTGCAGCCCTACCTGACGCCCGCGTGCAAGACGTTCTTCGATGGCGACTTTGAATTTCGCAAGGCCGCCGGCGAACTGCGGGGCCGGGTGCGCGGCGTATACGAGGTGCTGGGCCGCGGCTACAGCGACGACCCCGACTTGCGGGTTAAGCAGCTTGATAAGCACAGCTGGCTGGTCAAGCTCGACCTCAACGCCGACGAGTACTACGCCGCCGAGCCGGTAAAGCGCGTGGTCGTGCGCTATCCGCTGCGGGTAGTGCGATTCGACGTCGATCCTGAACGCAACAAGTGGGGCCTGGCGCTGGACTGCTACGAAGGCACACCGCAGAAGCTGACGCAGCCGGGAGGTGCGTGATGATGCGTGTCTTGATCCTGATTCTGGTGATGGCCAGCGGCTGGTGTTCAGCGGTCGGCGCAGTCGAGGTCAAATACTGGGACCGCTTGCCCTTGGCCGTTCCGCTCACGGTGGGCAAGGAGCGGGTGCTGATGCTCCATGAAGACGTTCGCGTTGGACTGCCCAGTGCGATCGCCAGCAAACTTCGCGTGCAGTCGGTCGGTGGTACGGTGTATCTGCGCGCCGCCGAAGCGCTGCCCCCTACCCGGCTGCAGCTGCAGTCGGTGAAGACGGGCGACATCATCCTGATCGATATCGAGGCGCTTGAGGGCAGCGAGGCGCTGGAACCGGTCAAGATCGTGACCCAGATTCAGGTGCCGGACGCGGACACTGAAAAAGATGCAGCACCTGCGGCGACTCCGGTACCGGTGGTGCTGACCCGCTATGCCGCGCAGAACCTCTATGCACCTCTGCGTACCGTGGCGCCATTGCCTGGCGTACGGCGTGTGCCGCTGACCGACTCCATCGCATTCAGCACCTTGCTGCCCACCGAGCGGGTTTCGATCAAGGCGCTTGCTGCGTGGCGGCTCGGCGATTACTGGGTAACGGCGGTAAAGATCGTGAACCGCGGCCCCGGCAAGGTCGCGCTGGACCCGCGTCATCTGCAGGCCACGCTGTACGCCGCGACGTTCCAGCACGCAGACCTCGGCCTCGCTGGTACGCCTGAGGACACCACCGTGGCCTACCTCGTTACTCGCGGCAGCGATCTTAAGCACGCCATGCTGTTGCCCCCGCCAACGTCAGAGGCTGCCGATCATGAAAGCTAATGGCCTGCTGCAATGGCTGGTACCCGGGGTCCTGCTGGGTATCGTGCTGATCATCTTCAAATCTTGGATGGCCTCGCCGGAAAGCCAGACCGCGCACGATCCGGATAAAACCACGCTCAGCGCGGAACAGGCCAAGGCCTTGGGCATCGCTGGCGACACCCCACGCGACACCATGGCCACCCTGATCGGCCAGGTCAAGGCGATGCGCAGCGAGATGCAGACTCTGAAGAAAGGCAACGATGCGCTGCAAACCGAAAACCACCGGTTGCGCTCGCGCGAAGGCAATATCGACACGCGCATTCAGAGCACCTTGAGCAGCGTCACCCAGCAAGTTACCGAGCAGCGCCAGCAGGCCAACGATGCCCGGCAAAAGGCCGAGCAGCAGCACCGCGAAACCCAGGGCCTGCTGTCCAGGCTCAAGGATCAGCTCACCAGCAAGCCGGCCGCGAAGTCGGATCTCCCCGCAGGCTTTGGCCTTGAGCCCGGCGACGAACAACAGTTTTCGGGAGCTCAGCAGCCGGCTGACGCGATGCAGTGGATCGAACCGTCGAATGCGCGCGCCGGCCAGGACGACGCCAGCAAAGCTGACGGTCCGCTGTCATCGCTGACGTCGACGTTCAAGGACCTGCATGGTCTGGACAACAACGCCATCGATCGTGGCCAGGACCGCTTGCGTGCCGTTGCCAAAGGTGAGCGTGACCTGGAGAACACCCAGGACCGCGCCGAGGGCGCCAGACCCGTCTACACCCTCCCTGAAAACTCGACGCTGATGGGCTCGATCGCCATGACCGCGCTCATTGGCCGGGTGCCGGTAGACGGCACCGTGAACGACCCCTATCCGTTCAAGGTCTTGGTGGGCCCGGACAACCTTACCGCCAATGGCATCGACCTGCCGGACGTGGTCGGCGCGGTAATGAGCGGCACCGCCGCCGGCGACTGGACGTTGTCCTGCGTGCGCGGCCAGGTCGAGTCGATCACCTTTGTCTTCAGCGACGGTACCGTCCGCACGGTGCCACAGCCGCAAAAGGTCGTCAGCCGCAATCGCAGCACCGCCCAGACCTCGGACACCGAGAAGATCCGTGGGGGGCTGGGCTACATCTCCGATCCCTACGGCATTCCCTGCATTTCTGGGGAGCGCCGCTCCAACGCCCAGCAATACCTGGGCAGCCAGAGCCTGATCACCGCAGCCGGTGCCGGCTTCGCCGCGGCCCTGGGCAGCGAGCAGACCAACACCTCGTTCATCAACTCGGCCGGCGGCAGCCTGGGCCTGACCCAGAACAGCGGCAACAGCGCGCTGAACTCAGTCATCAGCGGTGGCATTGGCGATATCCGTGAGTGGATCAACAAGCTTTACGGTGAAGCCTTTGCCGCCATCTACGTGCCGCCCGGGGCCAAGGTAGCGCTGCACCTGGATCACGAGATCAGCATCGACTACGAGCCGAAAGGCCGGAGAGTGAACCATGAAAGCCCATCCGTTTCGGTACTGGATCTGGATTAGTCTGCTGCTCGCCCTGCACCTGAGCGGCTGCTCCACCAGCAAGGAGGAAATGCTGCCCCACGGCGATCAAACCATGCTGGACATCTGGAATGGCGGTGGCTCCGTCGGTTCCCAGCAGCAGTTGCAGGAAGCGCGTGGCGAACTGCGCCGTCCAGTGCTCGACCCTGAGCGCCTGATAGGTGACCAGAATGCCTATACGCGCACGGCTGCCAACGAAATCCGCGCCCAGTTCCCGCGCCTGCCCAACCCGGACCTGGTCATGTACGTGTACCCGCACCTGGCCGGTACCCAGCAGACCCCGGTGCCAGGCTACTCGACCGTGTTTCCGCTGTACGAGAAGGTCCAGTACGCGCTGCCCGGCGAACGCCTGGACGATCTGTGATGGCCGATGACGCAAGTCGCCACCCGCCACGCTGGAAGCCCTGGCGCGCGGCACAGCGCCGGCGCGCGACGCTTGCCGACGAGGCCGGCCAGTATGCGCACCATCCCAGCTTCACCGATCACCTGCCCTGGGTCGAATACCTCGAGGAGGAGCAGTGCTTTCTGCTCGACGACAACCGCTCGGTGGGCGCGGTGTTCGAGCTGCAGCCGATCGGTACCGAGGGCCGTGAGCCCGAGTGGTTGATGGCGGCCCGCGACGCCCTAGAGGATGCGCTGCAGGACAGCTTCGACGAACTGGACCAGGCGCCCTGGGTGGTGCAGTTTTTCTGCCAGGACGACAGTGACTTTGCCCCGTACCTCGAACGCCTGGAGCGCTATATCGCGCCGAGGGCTCGCGGCACACCATTCACCCAGGCCTTCTTCACGTCGATGCAGCGTCACCTCGACGCCATTGCTAAACCGGGTGGGCTGTTCGATGACCATGTCGTGTCTCACCTGCCCTGGCGCGGCAGCAATCGGCGGATTCGCCTGGTGGTTTACCGCTGGCTCGGCGACCAGGGTGACGATGACGGGCAGAGCCCGACTCAGCTGCTGGGTCGCACCTGCGACCGCCTGGTGGCCTCGCTGCAGGCCCTCGGGGTCAGCCCTCGACGGTTGACCGGACGCGACTTCTACGCCTGGTTGCTGCCCTGGTTCAACCCGTCCCCTACTCTCACCGACGAGTCCCCCGCGGCGTTCTATCGACGCGTGCCTTATCCGGAGACGGACGACGGCGAGGACCTGCCGCTGCCGTTCGACCACGATTTCGCGGAGCGGCTGTTCTTCCAGGAGCCGCGCTCCGATAGCGAACAGGGCCTTTGGTACTTCGATCAACAGCCCCATGCGGTGATGGTGGTCGACAAGCTGCGCAGGCCGCCGCATATCGGCCAGCTGACCGGCGAAACGCGTAAAGGCGAGGCGTTGAACGCCTTGTTCGATCAGTTGCCCGAGCAGGCGGTGATGAGCCTGACCCTGGTGATCACGCCCCAGGATGTGCTCGAGGAGCAACTCAACCGCCTGGCACGTAAAGCCATCGGCGAGAACCTCGCCTCAACCCAGACCCGCCAGGACGTGGAAGAAGCCCGAGCGCTGATCGGGCGCCAGCACAAGCTGTACCGCGGCACCTTGGCGTTGTACCTGCGCGGTGCGGATGAACAGCAGCTGCGCCAGCGCTCGGTTCAGGCCGCCAACGTCCTGCTCGGCGCCGGCTTGCAGCCGGTGCGTGAGGGCGACGAAGTGGCCGCCTGCAACAGCTACTTGCGCTGGTTGCCGATGGTCTACAACCCGGTCCGAGACACACGTAATTGGTACACGCGGCTGTTGTTTGCCCAGCATGTCGCCAACCTGCTGCCACTCTGGGGCCGCAGCGTCGGCACCAGCAATCCAGGCATCACCTTCTTCAACCGTGGGGGGGCACCGCTGTCGTTTGACCCATTGTCACGTTTCGACCGCTCGATGAATGGCCACCTGCTGTTGTTCGGCCCGACCGGCGCTGGCAAGTCGGCCACCCTGGTCTCGATCCTGATGCAGATCATGGCCGTGTACCGGCCGCGGCTGTTCATCGTTGAAGCGGGCAACTCCTTTGGCCTGCAGGGCGACTACTTCGCCACGCTCGGGCTGTCCGTCAACAAGGTGCAACTCAAACCCGGCAGTGGCCTGAGCCTGGCGCCGTTCGCCGATGCCCGTCGGCTGATCGAGCACCCCGATCAGGTCGCCAGCCTGTCGACCGAAGACCTGGATGAAACCGCACCGGACAGTGATGAGCAGCGCGACGTGCTGGGCGAATTGGAGATCACCGCGCGACTGATGATCACCGGTGGTGAAGCCAAGGAAGAGGCGCGCCTGACCCGCGCAGACCGCAGCCTGATCCGCGAGTGCATCCTCGATGCCGCCCAGCACTGCGCAGCCGCCGAGCAACAGGTGCTGACCCGTCATGTGCGCGATGCCCTGCGCCAGGTCGCCAGCGACGCCCATTTGCCTGACAAACGCCGGGAACGCGCCCAGGAGATGGCCGAGTCCATCGACCTGTTCTGCCAGGGTTTTGAGGGCGCCCTATTTGACCGGCCCGGCACGCCCTGGCCGGAGAGCGATGTGACGATCGTCGACCTCGCCACCTACGCCCGTGAGGGTTACGAGGCGCAGATGTCGATCAGCTATATCAGCCTGATGAACACGGTAAACAACATCGCCGAGCGCGATCAGTACCTGGGGCGACCGATCATCATGGTCACCGACGAAGGCCACATCATCACCAAGAACCCGTTGCTGACCCCCTTTGTGGTCAAGGGCACGAAGATGTGGCGCAAGCTGGGTGCCTGGTTCTGGCTGGCCACGCAGAACCTGGCTGACTTCCCCGACGCGGCGCAGACCATGCTCAACATGATTGAGTGGTGGATCTGCCTGAACATGCCGCCGGCGGAAATCGAGGAAATCGCCCGCTTCAAGAAACTTACGCCTGCGCAAAAGGCGCTGCTGCTCTCCGCGAGCAAGGCCTCGGGCAAGTACACCGAGGGCGTGGTCCTGTCGAAGAACCTGGAGACACTGTTCCGCGCAGTGCCGCCGAGCCTGTACCTCGCTCTGGCCATGACCGAGCCCGAGGAAAAAGCCCAGCGCTGGCGATTGATGGAAGAGCACCAGCAGTCCGAGCTGGAGGCCGCCCTGCAGGTCGCGGCCGACATCGATCGCCTGCGCGGGATGTCGTGAACGATGCCGCCTGAGCCGTTCATGCCCTTTCACTCAGCAAAAAACGAAAAGAGCACATTTGTACTCTTTCGGTATTTTTCCAGACTCGCTCTGCTGAATCAGCCCGCCAGACGAAATCGATAAACCCGGGCTCAGTTTCTCTCCCCTCCTCCAGCACCGGATCCGGGATGCTGAACCTTGGCGCATGGACGCACACCGCTGCCACCTGCCGAGCGTTGCCCATGAACGTGACCGCCTCTACCGCCTGCAGATCACCGAAGCCCAGGAAGACTGACCGACGCCGTGCGCTCACTGCGGCGGTTCTGCTCATCGCCACCGAGCAGTGCCTGGCACTGACCACCCCGACCATCATCGCCTCCGTCACTTCGCTGCAGTGCCTGGAGTACCGGGTCGTCGGTATCTGCTACTGGCTGCTGTGCACGCCGTTCGGCTGCACGGTGCGCACCTCGCCGAAGATTCGTCACTTCATTCCCGAGCTAGTGGTGTCGAGTTACGCCGGCACCGGCGCCAACCCCTGGAGCGAGATGTCGACACTGTCGACACCGACGCCAGTGTCACAAGGGGGAGGCAACCTGATCACGCCTTCGCCGCAGCGCGATAACCTGCCACGGTTCAAGAATGTCGACGGTATCGGGCACCCCGGCGGGGCTGCTCTGACCGCCCTGGCGCATACGTTCGGCTATGCGTGCCCAAGCGGTGCGGTGCCGTTTGTGCCCTACTACCTCAGTACCCTCGACCCGCTGGCGTGGCGCCAGGCCATTCCCGAATCCGTCTACCCGCAGGCACTGGTGCCGGGAATGCGCGAGATAGGCAACCAGGCACTCGGCGACATGTGGGGTAGCGTCTACCCACGCCACGGTTTTCTGGTGCAGCCCGACGATTTCAAGGCGGCTGCGGTGATGGCCCAGCGCGCCAGTGACTTCATCACCCGCGTTGGCCAGCCGCACGTCTATCGGCCGTTGCAGCCGATGCCTGCGCCCGGCTACTGGCCGCCGCAGCCGGTACTGGAGAACAACGTCAACAACCACCGCTGGCAGCTGCTCACACCGGTGACCCAGAACACCTGCGCCATCTTCCCCAGCCCAACGATCCAGAGCGCCGACGGCGCCTATGCCTGGTCGCTGTGGCGGCCCTACCGCTGCTGCCAGCGCATGGGCCAGACCTTCCTGTTCAGCATCGATTTTGACGGAGGCCAATGATGAAGACCCTCTCGCTCGGTCTGCTGTGCTTCCTCGTCTATGCCGTGGGCCACGCCGCCGAGAACGGCTACCACCTTGGTGACCAGGCCCAGGTGCTGGACGACCGGGTGATGTACACCATCGGCGGCGGTTCAGCGGCAGGAGCGCCCTCCTCGCTCTACCGACCCAATGGCCTTGGCGTGGGCATGTCTTGGCGCGCCAACATGATGTGCGGAAACATGAACCTCTCGAACACCCTCCAAAACCAGCTCAATGGCGCCACCCAGGGCTTCCAGCAGATCATGGGCAACGTCATTCAGAACGCCACACAGGCGGTAATGTCGCTGCCGGCGATGATAATCCAGCGGGCCAATCCCGGGCTGTATGAGCTACTGAGCAATGGTGTTCTGCAGGGACGGATCGACTTCGACCGATCCAAGCTCACCTGCCAGGCAATGGCGGCGAAGATGGCTGACAAGGTCGACCAGGCCGGCTGGGGCGCGCTGGCGCAGAACCAGGAAATGCAGCACAACCTTGAGCAGTCCGGCGGTGATGCCGTGACGGCGGTGAAGGACACCGAATCCAACAACGGCAACAACGGCGTCAGTTGGGTGGGCGGGCAAAAAGCCGGTGGCAACGGCCAGCAACCCATCCGGGTGACGTCGGACGTCGTCAAAGCCGGCTACAACCTGCTGCACAACCGGGCGGTCGAGGATACCTCAGCTCTGGGTTCGGGTTGCCAAAATGGCGCCATCTGCCAAGCCTGGTCGAGTCCCGAGGAGGCCTCCCAGTGGGCGACGCGTGTGCTCGGCGAAACCGAGGTGCAGACCTGCGACGACTGCGAGACACTGCGGGTAGCCGCAGGCACTGGTCTGACCCCGCTGATCCAGGAAACCTACACGGAAAACCTGGAAGGCTTACAACGCATGGTCTCAGGTGCCGAGCAGCCGACACCAGAGAACCTGGGCAAAGTCTCTAGCCCGTTGCTGCAGGTCTCCCGAGGTGTCATCGAGGGGCTGCGCGACGACCCCGACCAGAATCTGCTGGCCCGGCGCCTGGCCAGCGAGACCGCGCTCTCCAGCGTGATCTACAAAGCGATGCTGTTACAGCGCACGCTGTTTGCCGGCAGCCATGAGCCCAACGTGGCTTCGGCACAACCCGCCACCAGCGCCCTGAACAGCAACGTCGAAACCCTGGAGCGCGAGATCCGCCTGCTGCAAACCGAGCTGCAGGTACGCCAGGCCCTGGCCACCAATACCGCCAGCCTGGTCCTCGATCGTTACGCCGGCGGTGCCGAGGCCTCACGCATCATCGACCAGCGCGATCCAGAGCCGGACCGACTGCGCCGGGCCGAGCAAGAGAGGAGGACGCCATGATCCCGTTTTCTGTGAAGTACACGCTTGCGCGTGTGCTTCTGATCCTCGGCGCCGTGCTGGGCATGTTGCTGATTGCCTGGATGGCGCTGCACTTGTCTGCCACCCAACTGAGTTGGCTCCAACCAGCACGCGCGAGCACGCCCTACTTCGCATGCTGGCGCGCCCTTTTGTACACCCTGATGCTTGCCGGCTGGACCGCATCGTTGCGCAGGCGGCCCAACCCTGCAGATCAGCAACGGCTGAAGCACCTGGGATTGATCGGCTTCAGTTCGATCATCCTGGTCGAACTGTCTCGCATGTGAGGTGCAGTCATGAATATGAGCACCAACAGCTACCTCGAGTATTACCTGTCGCTGCTGGCCTGGATCATCAACAACGGTATCTGGAACACTTTGGCGGACACCGGGCTGTTCGCCGCGCCCTTCGGTGGAATCATCCTGCAGGAATGGCTGTCGGCCCGCCAACAGGGCGCCGACGAGGGTAACAAAGGTTTGTTATCGATCCCTCGCGTCGAGAACCGACTGTGGATGAGCTACGTGGTCATTCTGTTTGGCTGCATGCCGTTTTTCCCGCTGAACCTGTCCTCCGTGAGCTTCGATGATGCTGCGAGCCAGCGCTGCGGGGTATCCGTGGCCAAGCCAGCCGACACCGCCTGGGGCACAACCTTCAATACCATCGGCGAGAAATCCGCGAACGTGCCCGTGTGGTGGTTCCTGGTACATGCCATGAGCAAAGGCATCACCGCCGCCGCCACTGCCTCAATCCCATGTGCACCGGACATCCGTGCGATGCGCATGGAAATCGACAGCTCACGGATCAACGACCAGGTGCTGCTGCAGGAAGTCGCCGATTTCACCCGGGACTGCTATGGCTTCTCGCGCTCGCGGTTGTTTACCAATCGGCCCGAACTGGACGAATCGCAGAGCTACGACGCGTCCTGGATTGGCTCGACCTACCTGCTGAACACACCGGGCTACTACGATACCGATCGATCGCGAACGCCCAGAGTCGATTGGCCCTACGACGAGACCCGTGACACCTCCCTGCCCCAGCTCGACAACGGTGCCGGTTATCCCACCTGCAAGCAGTGGTGGAGCGATGGCACCATCGGACTGCGTGATCGCCTGGTGGCCGAGATCGATCCGTCGCTCATCTCGCAGCTGCGAGGCTGGCTGACCGGCCGCACGTCCACAGACATCGAAGACGCCACCCTGCGCGAATTGGTGAGCCCACGCCAGCAATCATTGAGCATGGCACCTGGGCAGGTGTTCCAGGACTACGGCAGCAGTGCCCGGGGTGGTTCAATGACGCAGGGGCTCAACAACCTAGCCACCAACACCGGCCTGGCCCTGGGGTCTTTCAGCAATTTCCCGGCGATGAATGCCTTGCGTGCAGCCTTACCCATGGTTCAAGCCTTCCTGATCATGGGCACGATCATCAGTTTGCCATTGGTGCTGCTGATCAGCACCTACCAGCTCAAGGCGCTAATGACGGTAACCTTTGCGCTGTTCACCCTGCACATGCTGACGTTCTGGTGGGAGCTCGCGCGCTGGATCGATTCAAGCATGCTGGAAACGCTGTACAACCAGGTCTCTGCCACAGACCAGGCGCTATTGACGTTGCCCACAGCAGGATTCATGGACGGGACGGTCACCGCGCAGGTGATCGAGTACGTCATGGGCGCAATGTTCATTGTCTTGCCAGCGCTGTTCGTGGGCACCATGAGCTGGGCAGGATATGCCGTGGGTAACGGGATCCAGAGTATGTTGGCAAACGGAGGCAAGAATGCATCTGACGCAGCAAGCAAAGGCACAGGCCAATTAACGAGTGCCGGCAAAAAATCAATCAGATGATTTGCAATCACCTATGTAATTGCCGTTGCTATCGTAATCGCCAATATAAAGATCAGCCCCCAAATAGTCTGGGGCTGAATCTTCTCGACTCGCCGCAGGTTCGGCGTTCTCCCACCAGCATCGAACCAGGGCAACTACCAGATTGGTGATGATCAGCAAAGCAAAGGCGAGAGCTACAGCAGCAAGTCCGATCAAACAAAGCAGCCTAACAGCTGCCGTCACCCAAAGTTGTCTATGTGGTCTTTGAGTCGAACTCTGAGAGCTTACTAATTTGGATGCCAAATTTCGCCAGGCTGTTCCAAGGCTAGAACCCATACGGCCCGGAACTGAATGAGGCCGGATTTTGCTACTCATATTGCACCTCCACAGGCCGGTAGCCCGTTGGATCCAAGATTCAAGTCTACTCCTTTCCGACCCGCGAACAGCACCGCTCATCGTTCAATAGCGGACTGAAACATCGCCATGGAACAATGCGGAAACGGAGCCTGACTTTACATCTGCCCCACCGTTGACCACAGCCAGCCTGCCTGATATTGAGTAAGTGCAATCGCTGGTTTTCCAGCATCCCAGGTAGCCATAACCTTTGAGGCTACGTCACACACGTGATGGTTATCCCCAAATGTGATTCGCGTTCGGCAGCTCGCATGGTCACCGTTCCCCGGTGATGAACGCCTTCTAATCCCCCATAGCTCTCTGAGTCCGCGTCTTCGACGCACCCAACCCAATCCATTCCAGTGCTGGGAATTCTCCCGCATGGGTGGCATTCCTCCGCACCTTCTGGAGGATCTCATCATGTTGCGTTTCACAGGCACTGAACTTCACGCCGTGTTAGCAGAGGCCGGTATCAACGGTTGCAGAGTGATACTGGTCAAAGACCACGGCGTCTACCTCATATCAGAGGTTGGCGAGAGCAAGCCGGATGGCGGTGGGCGCAAACGCGTGGCCTACGCCACCGGTTGCAACCCTGCCGTCGACGACTTCGACACCTGGTGGAATCGCGCCCGCGATGAATTCGGCGGCGATGATTTTGCCGAGTACTTCGACGTCGATGATCCCGTTCTCGCCAGCCTTCGCGGCACTGCAGGTTCGCTGGTGGTGGAGGCCACCTCTACCCATCTGTACCTGGCAGCCGAGGTTGATACTGCGGGAAGACCTTGAACGTAAAGGCGAGCACCTCGCGCTTCCCGAGAGGCACCTACCGCGCCTTTCGGGAGGCATTACACACTACGTTCAGACTGAGTGGAGATCGCCGCTGGTCAGGAATTCAAGTCCGATAATCTTCCTTGGAACGCCCTGGATAGACCCGTTCAAAAGAGGTCAGGATCGGAGATTGACCCCACGTTCAGGCGCGTTTTAATGGACGCACGCTCCCTGCTCGGTGGGTTGATCGGATCGGGCAAATCCACACCAAACCTCAGAAAGGTGACGCGGAACCTGCTAACCGGAGGCCACCATGTCCAGCATGAACCACCTCTCCACTGCCATTGTACTGAGCCCAGGTGTCTGGCGGCAGTTCATTGAACCTGCCACAGACGAGGAACCGGTTGGACAGTCCGCACTGCGCTTGGCAGACCTGCTCGATTGCGCGCTGACCTCTGCACCGCTGGCCTTGCACCGTCCCGTAGCACTGCAGCTCGACCTGCAGAGCAACGGCACTTCAGTAGTTGCCCATTTGCCACAGCTTCAGCTGGCTCGCGTCACACCACGCAGCGGCCCGGCTTTTTTACTCGTCCGACTGCCTGATGAGAGCGCGGTAGACATCGCCGCCCTCTGACCCACTCAGTACCGTCGCACCCTCCTCTACCCCCACCGGGAACCCTTCCCGGCCGGGCAGCGTTCCCCCCTTCACGACCGGAGAACGCCATGTCCGATATCTACCTGGACGTCACCAACAAAATCGTCAGTGCCCTGAGCCAAGGCGTGATCCCTTGGATCAAACCCTGGAGCACCGCAGGCTCGAGCTCTGACTTCCCATTCCCCATCAACGCCATTACCCGGCGGCCCTACGCCGGCATCAACGTTCCACTCTTGTGGGCTGAGGCCCGCCTGCGAGGGTTTACCCAGGATCGCTGGCTGACCTTCAATCAGGCACGCAAGGCTGGCGGCCATGTGCGCAAGGGCGAGCAATCCACCCTCGCGGTGCTATACAAACCGATGAGCAAGGAGGCGCATGACGAGGACGGCCAGGTCGTTCGCGATGAACAGGGCAACATCAAATTGGTGCAGTTCGCGATACTGCGCACGCACTGCCTGTTCAATATTGAGCAGACCGAAGGCTTGCCTGACGAGGAGCCAGCCTCCACCGAGCGCACTGAGCCCACGACCTTCATCGATCATGAACCGGCAGAGCAACTGCTGGTCGCCAGCGGGGCGCGAATCGAGCATCGCTACAGCGATGACGCGTTCTATCAGCCGATTCGTGATCTGATCCAAATGCCCACAAAGGCGCAGTTCGAAGACGTCGGCAGCTACTACGCAACGGCGCTGCATGAGCTGACACACTGGTCGGGCCACCGTACTCGTCTAAACCGTGAAGGTATCACCGGCGGGCATGCATTCGGCTCCACGGCATATGCCTTCGAGGAGCTGGTCGCAGAAATGGGCGCCGCGTTTCTCTGCGCACTCACCGGTACCACGGGTGAGTTGCGTCACGAGGAATACCTGGCGTCCTGGCTGAAGATACTCAAGGAAGACAAACGAGCCATTTTCCGCGCCAGTGGTCAGGCCCGGGAAGCCTCTGAGTACCTATTGGCCTTGCAGTCTGATCAAGCCACGGATATGCCAGCTCGTCTCACCGCGTGATTCCACTCACCCAGCAAAAAGGCCCCTATCCGGGGCCTTTATTTTGTCTGCAGCGCAGCATTCGCCGCACTCATGAAGCCTGTGATTACTTTACCCAGCTCTCAACGGTGTCCGAGCCGTACTCTTGTTTCCACTGCTTGAGGGTCTTGTGATTACCGCCTTTGGTTTCCACTACCTCGCCGTTATGCGGATTCTTGTAGCGCTTCACCTCACGAGGTTTGCGCTGAGCGGTGCTGGACGCACTTACGGTGACTACGTTGAGGGCCTTGGCAGGGTCCAGGATGGTGATCACCTGGCGCAGACTCATGCCGTACTCTTCCAGCAAGGCTCTGAGTTTTTGTTCGAACTCGATTTCCTGCTTCAAGCCAGAGTCGTTCTTCATGGCATCCAGCTGTTGCAGCTGCGCGGCCAGTTGCGCTTCCAGTGCTTTGAATTCGGCAAGTTTGGACATGAATAATCTTCCTAGGCGTGGGGCAAGTGCTGGGATAATAACTGAGACTGCGGATTTAGCCGAGGGTTTACTTAAAGCGCACGCGCTCTTGCAAGGTGCCGGTTAAAACGACCTCGTTTGGGAGCTCAATCAGGCAAGTGCTGACACAGGTGCGCCACAAGTTTCCGCGGATTTGCGCTGTTTCCAATCTTGAACACGATATCGCGCTGGCTGCGGGGCAGTTTTTTCGCACAGCGCTTGGCTGCAGATCGGATGGCTGCATCCGTGCCATGAATCCGATCAGCCAATAACACGACCAATACCGCATCACTCAACGTCATCCGCGCCCCAGCTCTAGAAATCATGCCGGGCAGTCTACGCCCTGAACAAAGGGACCGCTATTCCGAGCGGCCGCCGATCCCGATGGATCTGGCTTCGAATTATCAAACGCGTAAAAAGGGTCAAGGCGGTAAAGGGTAACGGCGGCAATGGAAGGGGGCGCAAGGGTAAGAGCTCTATCCGAAAAGGCAAAAGGACCTCCCGAACGAACAGCAGGTCATGCGATGAAATGGTGGTGGTTGAAATTTCGAAAAGGTGAGGCGGCAGAGCCCACCCCCATCGCCGAGGGCTTCCTGCTTCCCCTGTCGGCCGAATCTCTACTCGCCGCCGATCACCGGAGAAAGCTGCTCGAACGCATCTGGCAGTACACGGCCCTCTCCGAAGCGCAGTTTGATCGGCTCTACCTCGAGCCCATCCGCCGCTACGCCAGCTTCGTACAGCAACTTCCGGCCAGCGAAAGCCATCATCACGCCTATCCCGGGGGCATGCTCGATCACGGGTTGGAACTGATGGCTTGCAGCTTGAAGCTGCGCCAGTCCTACCTTCTCCCCAGTGGAGCTGCACCAGAAGACCAGGCTGCACAGTCCGATGCCTGGAGCGCTGCTATTGCCTACGGCGCCCTGCTTCATGACATCGGTAAAATCGCCGTCGACCTGCTGGTGGAGTACCAGAACGGCGAGTGCTGGCATCCTTGGCATGGCCCGCTGAAACAGCCCTACCGTTTCCGCTACCACTCAGGCCGCGATTACAAGCTGCACGGTGCCGCGGCGGGGTTGCTCTATACGCAGATCCTATCGCCCGCCCTACTCAACTGGCTCAGCGATTACCCCGAATTATGGAGTCAATTGCTGTTTCTGCTCGCCGACCACTACGAGCACGCTGGGACCCTCGGGGAATTGGTGCTGCAGGCTGACCGTGTCTCCACCGCGCAAAACATCGGTGGCAATCCTGCGAAGGCTTTGCAGGCGCCCAAGCACTCGCTGCAGCATCATCTGCTGACGGGCCTGCGCCACTTGATCAAGAACGAGTTCAAGCTCAACCAGCCCGGCGCGGCCGGCTGGCTGACCGAAGACCACCTGTGGCTGGTCAGCAAGGCCACGACCGACAAGCTGCGCGCGCATCTGCTAGCTCAGGCCGTGGACGGAGTTCCCTCTTCAAACATCGCCTTGTTCGATGAACTGCAGTCCCATGGATTGGTGGAAGCGACACCGGAAGGCAAGGCGGTTTGGAACGCCACTGTCACGGACGGTGACTGGCAGCATAGCTTCACATTCATCCGCCTGCAGCCGAGCCTGATCTGGGCCGGTGAACCACGTCCAGAATGCTTCGCTGGCACAATTGAGCCGATGATGGGCCATCCCCTTCAGACAAGTGAAGCCAGCGAGTCGGCTCTAGAGCGACCGCAGGCACCTGCGGAAGAACAACTACCAACTTCCTTGCCGCTGAATCAGGATTTCGACTATCTCGACGATCTGATGGACATGCTGCTGGAGCCAGCCGAGTTCGAGACTGGATCAAATACGGGATCCCTGAAAACTGCCGCTGCGCAATCACAGGATGCCGTGGGGCTGGCCTTTCTCGAGTGGCTGCGAGACGGAATCCATACTCATCGCTTAGTAATCAACGACAGCAAAGCCAAGGTCCACACCGTGGACGGCACCTTTTTCCTGGTCACGCCGGGCATTTTCCAGCGTTACGCTGCGGAGCATCCAGAGCTAGCAGCGGAAAACCCTGAAAGCGAAGCCTGGCGAGTTCTCCAACATCAATTTCAGAAACTGGATCTACATCTGAAAAAGCCCAATGGCCAAAACGTATGGACCTGCGCAGTGCAGGGTCGCCGCAAATCCTCCTCATTGAATGGCTATTTGTTGCGTAGCCACCAAACGCTAAGTCGCGATCCACCAAAGGACAACCCCTTCCTAGCGTTGCAGTCTTGAAAATTGATGGATGGTCTAGATGTCGCCTTGACGGCTTCGGCTGCAGCCCCCAGTGTCCGTCAACCAACCAAAGTAGCAATCTGATATCATGCTTGGCATTGACAGCACTCTCATTGGGCTAAATAGCTCCCTGGACACGCCGCGACTCGCAAAGGAAGAGCACAGAGGCATGCAAATCCCGCCATCGACCACATCCTCAGCACCTGGGCAGTATTACGGATTTTCGATCCAACCGACGAGACAATGCCTGCATCTGCTACTCGCACCTGCAGGCTCTGTAGTCGCCTTGGAGGTTCTAGATGACACCGATGTCGTTCAGCCTGACGGCGAGGTCACGGTCGAGCAGTCTAAAAGCGGACTGGTAACTAACCCAATTTCAGATTGGTCAATCGATCTCTGGAAGACCTTCGCCAACTGGATTGATACAATCGAGGCGGGCCATATTGACTTAGCACGTACCCGATTCCACTTATATGTAGTACAGCACAAACAAGGTGATATCGCAGATCTTCTAAAATTCGCGCATTCTGTTGAGTATGCACGTGAAGCCGTGGAGAAGATCACCAAACGGTTCAAAAAAGAAAAGCCAACCGGCTGCGAGCAACACGTTAGAAAGTTCCTAGACTATGACCCTGATAAACTACATCAGCTCATCATCAAATTTAGTTACGAATGCGGCGACAGCGACCCGGTAAAACCAATTAAAGACATCTTGCGAAATACAGTTGCCGAGATATCTTTAGACGAGGTCTGCTGTACAGTAATAGGTTGGGTAAAATTACGCTCAGATGAGCTTATCGGCTCACGCAAGCATGCGGGCCTTGAAAAAAATGCATTCGCCGACTGGCTTTCTACCTATTGCTCAAAATTCTCGTACGAATACCTACTTACCTACACAGTCCCTAGTCCCGAGCGGCTGGAAGTTGAAGCCAACATCACCAAGCACCCTGTGATGATGTATCAGCTTGAACTGATCGAACAAGGCCAGAGAGAAAAGCTTAGGGCAATGACAGATTTCATGCGCTCCAAAACTGGGAAAACCCGCTGGGCAGAGGCCGGATTCATCGTCGAGTCACAGTTTGAAGACTATGTAGACGACCTTAAGATGCTATGGCGAAGCAACTACTTAGAGATTAAGAGCTCTACATCAGAGCTTTCCCCAGTTGAAAAAGGTGAGTCTTTATTCTTGAGATGCCATGCACTCAACCCACCAATAAATGGCAAAAGCGCACCCAACTACTTCCCACGTGGAACTTTTCATTATCTAGCCGATAAGCAGCTGATTGGGTGGCACCCCACATATAAAGAGCTGCTAGAAAAGAAGCTTGGCAGCACCTCTTAGCAAAAAGCCAGACAAAGGAAAACAAGATGAGGATCAAGGATGCGACCTAATCAAGACCTCGACGAAATTTACTTAATGCAGAACCCTGCTTTAGGTGCCTCGCTAGTTTGGCGATTTGTAGAAGGTTATGCTCCAAAAGGTAATGGAATACTACCCTGCATGCCGTTACTTTTCATAGTGCTTCCTATCCTGTATCACCAAGAGCTTCGAGATGCGGCCAAATCTACTTTCCCCTCATCGGGACTGCGCGTATTTGCAGGAAAATTCAAGGGTGAGCAGGAAATTTTATACGGTATTCAAGGCCGAATGCTTAAACTCAAAGAGGTCACTCTAGCCTCGATTTCCATTGCTATCCAGTGCGGATTGATATCGCTCAATACAGCTAATGCTGAAGTAGAGAGCTTAAGACCTAAAGCCCCTACTGACCTAAATGAGAAAATCAAGGACATGCTTCGGTCTTCTGAAAAGCTAGGTCAATGGTGCAGAACACTGACAATACAGGAAGTTCAAGCAATTCTAAGGATTAAGCTGTAATGAAACTACAAATTCGCAAGCTCATCCTTTGGCCAAAAAACGGTGGAGCCTACCGAGAGCTTGAATTCGAGCCGGGCAAGGTCAACATCATCAGCGGTTCTTCAAAGGCCGGCAAGTCCGCTGTTATCCCTATCATCGACTACTGCTTAGGCTCCGAGCGCTGCGCTATCCCGGTAGGCACCATCCGTAAAACTTGTGAGTGGTTCGGGATCCTGATTGATACTGACGAGGGTCAAAAGCTTATTGCTAGGATAGAACCTGGCAATCAACGCTCCACAGATGACATGTTCATCATCGAGGGGCAGTCAATCGAAATTCCCGATGCGATTGACAGTAAAAATACCAATCGTGAGAACGTGAAAGAAATTCTGAACCGGTTATCAGGCTTACCCAACCTCGGCTTCGGCGATGACCCTGCCGAGTTTGGCTTCAAGAACCGGCCAAGCTTTCGCGATCTGATGGCATTTACTTTCCAGCCGCAAAATATCGTAGCTAACCCAGATGTCCTTTTCTACAAAGCGGATAGCTATGGTAACCGTGAAAAGCTGAAGAGTATTTTTCCGTTCATCCTTGGAGCAATCGACTCGAAACTTTTAGTAATCGTGTGGGAACTCAAGGAGCTGAGGAAACAGCTCAAGACGCTGCAGAGCGAGCTCACGGCGATTGAAACGGTGTCGAAGCAGTGGAAAGCCGAAGCGCATGTCTGGTTCTACCGCTCCAGGGAATACGGATTGGTGGACGCTACCGTCCAGCCCCAGACCGAATGGCCTGATCTTCTTATGCAGCTGCAGGGCATCGCCCACAAATCATCTCGTGATGCAGTCACCACCCCTGCTGCTGCAGAGTCATCATCGGAAGTTCTGACGGTGCTACGGGAGCGCGAGACGCTAATTGGCGACAACATCTTTATAGCCAAGCAAAAGTTGGAAGACCTCAAGGAGATCAAAGCGGAGGCGAAACACTATTCATCTTCGCTTGAAAAAATCGGGCAGCGACTTTCTCTGTCTACCTGGCTCAAAGAACTCGCTGAAAATAGCTCGGACACGAATCCCCTGGTGTTTCCCACTCTCACTCCGTCAACGCAGCTCACTGAACTGTGCAGTGCCCTTGAAGAAATTGAGCAAGTCGCCAATTCAACACCAAAAGTGTCGGCATCCGTCGAGAGCGAAATCGTCCGGATTCGCAATCTCATCCGTCAAGACAGCGACACACTTGCTGCTATTCGGACAGAGATAAAAGGCATCGAAACCCGCGACGAACTCGTCGCCAAGCACTCGTTGCGCATGACGGAAATCGACCAGTTTTTGGGTAGCATGCAGCAGTCCATCAAGACCTACACTGAGGCAAGAGCAGACTCAACGCTCACAGAACGAGTGAAGGCGCTCGAGGAGCGAATAAAGCTGCTCGAGCCCCAGGTTTCAGACGCGACAGTAAAACTGAAAACCAGCCAAATCCTGGAAGAGATCAGCAAAATCTGCGCGCTGATCACTCCCCATCTGGATGCGGAATGGGCGGACGCCAAGATCACCCTTTCCATCCCTGACCTCGCAATCAAGGTAAAGCACGACGGACGCGACGACTTTCTTTGGGAGGTGGGTAGCGGAGCTAACTGGCTGGCCTATCACATCGCAATGCTACTCGCGCTTCAACTCTATTTCCTGAAGAAACCGGATCACTCTGTTCCCCACCTTCTGATCTTCGACCAGCCAAGCCAAGTCTACTTCCCCGTTAAAAGCGCGGTGCGCAAAGGAAAAGGCGTGGACGACGACGGAGACACTGAACCTGTACTTGACGATGAAGACCGCGATGCGGTTCGTAAGGTGTTCAGCGTACTTGCCAGGGGGGTCAATAAAGCAAAAGGTCGGCTCCAAATCATTGTTCTCGACCACGCGGGCAGCGAGGTTTGGGACGGCATTGAAGGCGTGAGTTTGGCCGAAGAGTGGCGGGATGGAGAAAAGCTTGTGCCACCACGCTTCGAGCGTTGAAAAACCGAAAACCTCTGATTAAAGGATGGAGAGTCTCCACAGGCGCGGACGTTGTAAATTGAGAAGATGTTACAAGCGGTCTTGATGGGATCAGGTCGCGTCCTTCTTAAGGCAGCAGCTTATTGGAGAAGCTGACCAGGCTGCCCCAAAGCCCACTCCAACCCCTAGTACTAGGGCGCGATGAAGCTTAAATCGCCTATCGCGCCAATGATGGGTGGCGATATGATTCACCTGGGTGTGTCCAGAAATCTGGTTCAGCACTCGGAACGATGGACTGTTTGAGGTGCTGATGAAAATCGCCAAGGCTCTGAACACATACGAAATCGAAGACCTATACCCGCTCTGCAAAGAGGACGCCTCCCTGCGTCTCCCAAAGACCATGAGTCACGGGGGCTTATTTGGGGTCGACGCGGCGCTTGCCCAGTTGGTAATCAGCTGGGCTCGTGCGCACGAGCAAAGCTTGCTCCACCTGTATGCGGGAGCTGAAAGCGCTCGTGATCGCATTCTTCAGCTAGGCCAGACTGCCGCTGGCCTAGCGGCTTTGATAATGTCTTCTCGCATCGAGACCGAGGCACATGAAACGATAGAAAAGCGCGCCGCCCTCACCGTGATCAGGCCTTTAATCGAAGCGATGTACGACGGCGACCTGCGGAACACCTCGAGCGAACGAGGAGCGCGGCCTACCACCATTAACCTCTTCAGCATCAACTTCGCGAAAATGGAGTTCATCAAACCTTTCTACTACGGAGGAGCGAGCCCGCAGATCCATTCCCACTCCTCGTTCGCAAGCCTCTTGGAAATGTCATCCGCGCTGATGCATACCAAGCAGGACAAGAAAGCACTTCATAAGGGCGGGCTTCCTGCCCTCGGCAGTGTGCTTGCCGAGCTGATCGCTAACGCAGATCAACACTCGGTCACCGATGTTAATGGGGTGAAATATAAAAAGGGACTGAGAGGCACCTCGGTGAAATCCGGGAGGATCAAGAAGGAAGACATCCACCTTGTTTCGCACAAGGAGCCGCAGTTTGCCCTGTTCGTGATGCGAAACATGCTTAAGGATGCGGAATACCTCGAATTCATTGAGATTTCCGTCATTGACAGCGGCCCGGGCCTAGCACGACGTTGGCTCTCGGCCAAACAAGGCGCTCCTGTTGAAGCTCTCGACGATCTCCCCCTAGCAGTGGAGCTTGAAGCAACCCTAGAGTGTTTCAAAAAACATGTCACGACCAAAGACTCAGTGACATCTGGCATGGGCCTTCACAACGCAGTCCAAGCGCTCAACAAGCTAAAAGCCTACGTACGTCTCCGCACAGGGAGAGTCTGCCTTTATCAGGCATTCCAAGGTCAAGACCAAGTCGTAGATTTCAACCCAAAGAATTGGAGCGGTGACCGTGAGCTGGTGGCAGCTGAAGGAACCGTATTCACCATTTGCATTCCGGTGAACTGAGATGCCTGACTTGTTCGATTTTGAAGTGACCCTGACCCCTTCCCCCACTGCTGAACCAGCGCATGTCGTGGTTTTTTTCACGGGCCCAGAACGAATCACAGACGCTCATATCACGGAGGCCCTGCAGAATCGGCTAAATGACTACGTCCTGCCGGATCATGTCACCTTCTTAGTACCCGATTGTCATCGTGCATGGCTCAAAGAAGAGTGTGCTGACAAGTCGTCAGCCATAGCCATTGCTCTGGAGCGACGCTCCAGTGGCGGGACGCCATCGTATGGATTCTCCTTTTTCAACGAGCACGGAGAAATCTCGAAATACGTAAAAGTCGCCGGCGCCGACAAAGGAATCGGCAAGCTCATCACCCGAGCCACCGACAATTTTGTCCAGGCTGGAATGCGGAAGCTCGTCAAATGCACATCTGTGCTTACCAAGGCGCCGGCTGGATTCTTATTCTCGAAACCCTCCTCACGCGCTTCCAACTATTTCATCCGCGCAGAGAACCTTCTTACTGAGACGCTGCATTCGCACTTCCTGGCATTCTGCTGCCTCAAAGTGATCAAGAATGCCTCCGGTGACGGCATGCGAGAGCCGGAGACAATTTACCTGGACACCATGGCGTTCCTACCAGTAGCGCTCTCGATCCAGTTATTCCAAACGAAATTCGGCAATCAAACGATCTCTAGTATCAAGTCGTTTCACTCACACGATGGCTTGAACGACGGTAGCCTGGCCGATGCCGCCACTTCGCTATGCCTGATTTCGGCCTCCACCAACTGTGGACTCGCCAAGGAGTGGGTTAAGGTCAACCGCGCCCCACCTACCCGTGTCGCAACCTTCCTGTCTTTCGTTAGCCAATCAGAATCGTGCACCGTGCTGCATACCATTGAGAAGCCCGAGGACTTCGAGTCTGTAGCCGAGAGTGAGTCAACCGAGGGTCGTAAGCTTATTCGGATCCATGGCGAAAGGTTTGTTGCACAGCACACCGAAACCCGGCTGCTCAACATTGGCATGGGTCACCTTCCGGAAGGACTCCAGACCAAGTTTTTCTCGTTCATGGGCAAAGGCTTGTTCACGTGCTTCAGCCAAATCCCCCAAAGAGAACGCTACAGAACCGTCCAGGTAAACAAGGACAAGCTCGTTCGCACTGATGAGTTCGATAAATGGTTCAAGCAAATGCTCATGGAGGAGTCCCCTGCCTCGACCTCTTTCATCATCCATGATGATGATGGTGCCAGTAAAAAAATGGCCATCGACGCCTTGGCATTCCTCGAGGCAAAGGGTCTCAAATGTGAAGTGGTGAGCGCTTCAGAATTTGACCCTAAGGACAAGTTCAAGGGTTCGGTGATCATCGTTGCCGCAGCTGCGGAACGAGGCACATTGCTTCTCAGCATCAGTCGCCGCCTCAGGTCTGCCCAGGAATCTGGGACTCGCGTTTACCTCGTAGGTGCGCTTCTGGGGCGTTCGCACGAGCTAATGGAGGAGCTTGCCTCGAATCTCACGCAGCCGCCCAAAGGAAGTCGAAAGTACGTATTCAAATCTTTCATCGAGATCCCGGCCGCAAGTCTCGCTTGCAACAACCACTGGCACCAGGAACAGAAGCTACTCAACCGCTTGCTTTCATTCGGAGAAGACGGCGTTTCAGATGCCGTAAAAGCACGTATCGAGGCATTCGATAAGGCTAAAACTGACGGCCTTTCGGAGGCTGCGTTCTGGCCGAGCAGCTACCAGCCTGGGCAAATGAAGCTTACAAAAGGATTCGCATTTGTCAGCGGAGCAAACGATGTCACCGTGGCTGCGTGTGCGGATATCTTTCTGACCATTCTGTGGATCCTGCAAAATGCCCGGAAAGGTGCCAAAATCGATCAATCGAAGCGATTAGAATCTGGGGAGCTTCAACAGGTGCTGCTCTCTCCCGAGATCTTCTCTCGCTACGACGACGGGATTATTCAAGGGGCATTCCTGAGAGCCGCGTTGCCCACCGAGCTTGATTACAGCGCCCATGAGACGCATAGCGCATCCATGGCCGACATCATCTTGCGCGTTGTTCAGGGCCACGGGTTCGAGCGGGGTGATGCTTCCATGGAGTTCATCACTGCACTGGCTATTGGCAAAATTCGGCTTCACAAAGAGGTAGATGAGAAGCTCCGAAACAACATCACAGTTGCCTTGGAAGGCAACACCGATGCGATCAAGATTCTCTTTGGAGAGGAATCGCCATTCTAGATCGGTGAGAGCATCGGTCGCGTTCAAGCTATGGCCGCTGCTCTCAGCCGTGATATCCCACACCAGCTTTTACTCGCCCCTATCCTCGGAAAAAATCCGCGCTCTCTGGTGGGCCTGCGCCAAGAGAGGCCGCAGCCCTGGAGGGTAGCAGGCGAACAGGATGGAAGCCGGCGGGCCCGAGGCTGGGCGAACGCCAAGGCCTGGCTATACGACAGCCTTCCCAAGGTGAAAGGCGCATGTTTAAGCCAGGCTTTTCCCTGAAAAAAGCGCTCGCGCGCTCGGAGGTTCGAGACCGTCGGGCAGAAAATTCCAGGGACGCTCACTGAAAGCCGGCGCCCGAAGCATGGGCTAGGGTATGGGCTGAAAACGACCAGA
>NZ_JAOCDI010000033.1:0-64918 GCF_029840855.1 Pseudomonas sp. GD03862 | reverse complement strand
CGAGGGACCACGCTGAACCTGAAGACAAAAAACCCGCCTGCCGGTCAGGGCAGGCGGGTTTTGGCTACAGCGCCAGTATCAGTACGACAGGCCGAAGTGCTCTTCGTCCATCGCCATCAGGTTGTTGGCGCCCGACAGCATGGTCGCCACATGGGTACGGGTACGTGGCAGGATGCGCTGGAAGTAGAAGCGGGCAGTCTGCAGCTTGGCGGTGTAGAACGCCTCCTCGCTGGTACCGGCTGCCAGTTTCTCGGCGGCCAGGCGGGCGATGTCGGCCCAGAAGTAGGCCAGGCAGGCATAGCCGGAGTACATCAGGTAATCGACCGAAGCCGCACCCACTTCTTCACGGTCCTTCATGGCAGCCATGCCCACTTTCATGGTCAGCTCGCCCCACTCCTTGTTGATGGCCGCCAGCGGTTCGACGAACTCCTTGACCGCTTCGTTACCTTCCTGCGCCTGGCAGAACTTGTGCACGATCTTGGTGAAGCCCTTCAGTGCTTCGCCCTGAGTCATCAGCACTTTGCGACCGAGCAGGTCGAGGGCCTGAATACCGGTAGTGCCTTCGTACAGCATGGAGATACGGCTGTCGCGCACATTCTGCTCCATGCCCCATTCGGCGATGAAGCCATGGCCACCGTAGATCTGTACGCCGTGGTTGGCGGCTTCGAAACCGACTTCGGTCATGAATGCCTTGGCGATCGGGGTCAGGAACGCCAGCAGGGCGTCAGCCTTCTTGCGCTCTTCTTCGTCCTGGCTGTACTTGACGATGTCCACCTGCTTGGCAGTGAAGTACACCATCGCGCGGTTGCCTTCGGCGAAGGCCTTCATGGTCAGCAGCATGCGACGCACGTCCGGGTGGACGATGATCGGGTCAGCGGCCTTGTCCGGTGCTTTCGGGCCGGTCAGGGAACGCATCTGCAGGCGCTCACGGGCGTACTTCAGGCCACCCTGGAACGCCACCTCGGCGTGGGCCAGGCCTTGCAGCGCGGTACCCAGACGAGCAGTGTTCATGAAGGTGAACATGCAGTTCAGGCCTTTGTTGGCTGGGCCGATCAGGTAGCCGGTGGCAGCATCGAAGTTCATGACGCAGGTAGCGTTACCGTGGATGCCCATCTTGTGTTCGATCGAGCCGCAGCTCACGCCGTTGCGCTCGCCCACGCCGCCCTCGGCGTTGGGCAGGAACTTCGGCACGATGAACAGCGAAATCCCCTTGGTACCGGCCGGTGCGTCCGGCAGGCGGGCCAGGACGATATGGACGATGTTGTCGGCCATGTCGTGCTCACCGGCCGAAATGAAGATCTTGGTGCCCGACACTTTGTAGCTGCCGTCGGCCTGTGGCTCGGCCTTGGTGCGCAGCATGCCCAGGTCGGTGCCGCAGTGCGGTTCGGTCAGGCACATGGTGCCGGTCCACTCGCCGGACACCAGCTTGGTCAGGTAGGTGTGCTGCTGCTCGGCAGTGCCATGCGCAGAAATAGTGTTCATCGCGCCATGCGACAGGCCTGGGTACATACCCCACGACCAGTTCGAGCCACCGACCATTTCGCTCAGGGCCAGGCCCAGCGACTCTGGCAGGCCTTGGCCGCCATGCTCGACGTCATGTGCCAGGCTCGGCCAGCCGCCTTCGACGAACTGCTGGTAGGCTTCCTTGAAGCCGGTTGGGGTTTTCACCCCCGATTCGCTCCAGGTGCAGCCTTCCTGGTCACCCACGCGGTTCAGCGGCGACAACACCTGCTCACAGAACTTCGCGCCTTCTTCAAGGATCGCGTCGACCATGTCGGGCGTGGCGTCCTGGCAGCCCGGCAGGCTCTGATAGTGCGCCTCATAGCCAAGCAGCTCGTCGCGAACGAAGCGGATATCACGCAAGGGGGCTTTGTAGTCAGGCATTGCGATGAACCTCTAGGTGAGTTCTGTGGGGTGACCCGCGCTTGGCGGAAGCCGATCAAACAGTTGTTTGAAACTTACGTTTAGCTCAGCTTTCTGTCAAGGATGGACTATGGTGCCATTTACGCCACGAAAAATGGCAAATCAGTCATGCCATGGCACAAACCCTTGTAAGGAGCGGGCTTGCCCGCGAAGAGGCCCGACCAGACAAAATTGTTGTCTGATCGGACGCATTCGCGGGCAAGCCCGCTCCTACAAGGGCAGGCGCTGAAATAGGGGATGACGCAAGTGTTCAGGCGTAGGTGTCGATGATCCGGCCAAGCATTTCGTCGGATGCCTTGGCGACCTTTGCGCCGAGTTCGACTTCGGTCTTGCCCACCGCCTGTTGCACGACACTGGTGGCCATGTCCATCTGCTGGCTGCGGTCGACCGCGCGCAGGCGTTCTGCCTGAAAATCGCTGGACTGGCTAGTGGCGGTACGTTCGGCAGTGGTGTTGGCGATCTGGCTGGCGGCCTGATCGACGCGGTTCTGGCCGGTCTGGATTGCGCTCAGGCCCGCGTAGTAGGCGGAGCTACCGGTGATTTCCATGTCAGGACTCCATTGACGCTGGATGACGAACAGCCCCAATTAAAACAGGCTGGGGGCAAAAAGGCCCGTTTAAATCCCTAATGGCTCAATGCCAGTTGATAGGCCTTGGGTATTCCTGTTCTGGCCGCTTCGCGGTTAAACCCGCGCCCACAACGGTATGCGTTCCCTCGTAGGAGCGGGTTTACCCGCGAAGAGGCCGGGCCTGCAACACACTAATCCAGCAGATCCAGCTGCAGATGCTCCGCCACCATGTCGGCACTGGCCTGCTTGAGCTTGGGCACCCGCCCCAGGCAAGGCGCTGGCAGGCGCTCTGCAAGGCTGGCCAGGTTCTCTTCCAGGCGTGAGGTGCGCGGCTCGATGATGTTTGCCACCCAACCCGCCAACTGCAGCCCATCACGCTCGATCGCTTCGGCGCTGAGCAAGGCATGGCTGATGCAACCCAAGCGCACGCCTACCACCAGAATCACCGGCAACCGCAGGGCAACGGCAAGGTCGGACAGGTTCTCCAGGCCCGACAGCGGTACGCGCCAGCCGCCGGCCCCCTCTATCAAGGTGAAGTCGGCATTTTGTTGCAGCACATTGCGCATCGCCGCGAGCAGTTCTGGCACAGCCAGCGTCACCCCTGCCTCGCGCGCCGCCACATGCGGGGCTATAGCAGGCTCGAAGGCAAACGGATTGACCTGCTCATAGGGCAGCTTGACCGTGCTTTCGTCGATCAGCGCCAGGGCATCGCTATTGCGCAAGCCTTTCGGCGTCATCGTGCAGCCCGAGGCCACCGGCTTGGCACCCAGCGTGCTCATGCCCTGCAAACGCGCCGCATGCAGCAGGCCGGCAGCGATGGTGGTCTTGCCGACATCGGTATCGGTACCCGCAATGAAAAAGGCCTGGCTCATCGTGCTCCCCTTACACCTGTGGCTTGCGCAACACACCATAGACCACTTGATAGGTGGCTGGCAGCCCCGCGGGCTGGCGAAATGCCTCATAGGCCTGCAACAGGCCCTGCATTCGCGCCCGGCTGGTGAGGCCGGAAGGTCGCCCAGGGTTCAGATTGTGCGCCCCCAACGCCTTCAGTTCGTGGGTCAGGCTGCGCACATCCGGGTAGTGCAGCACATGCGGGCACCGCTCCAGCTCAAGCTGTTCAAAACCGCTGGCTGCGCACAGGCGCTGATAGTCTTCGAAACGGCGGAAGCGGTTTACATGCACCAGGCCATCCACCGCCTGCCAACTGGCGCGCAGTTCGTCGAGAGTGCCCACGCACAGGCTGCTGAAGGCCAGTACACCGCCTGGGCGCAGCACCCGCTGCGCCTCGGCCAGCACACTGGCGAACTGATCGCACCACTGCACCGCCAGGCTGGAAAACACCAGGTCGACACTGGCATCGCGCAGCGGCAGACGCTCGGCGTCGCCAACCACGTGATACTGCGCTCCACCCTTTACATGACGGGCATGAAGCAACATGCCCTCGGCAATATCCACCGCCACGCCACTGGCCTGGGCGAAACGCTCAGCCAGCATGCGGCTGAAATGGCCGGTGCCGCTGCCCAGGTCCAGCCAGTGAGACGGCTTCAGGCCTGCCGGCAATTGCTCCAGCAGGCTCAGGCCTACAGCACGCTGAAGGGCCGCCACGCTGTCGTAACTGGCCGCGGCGCGGGAGAACGAGGCCGCCACCTGGCGCTTGTCGGGCAATGCGCCGGGCAGGGTCGGACGGGAAAGGTCAGTCATCGCCACTCTCATGCAGAAAACTCTTGATGCCCGCCGCCAGCTCCTGCGGATACTCCAGCAGGAACGCGTGGGAACTGTCTTCGACCAGGCCCACTTCTACATCGGGCAACAGCTCGCTCAACGCCTTTGCCGCCTCTGCCGGCACTAGCGCATCGCTGCCGGCGAACAGGTGCAGTTGCGGGCCACCATAGGCCTGCAAGGCTTCACGGGTGTCCAGCTTGGCCAGCACTTCAAGGCCAGTGGCCAGGTACAACGGGTCGGTATCCGGCACGCCGACACCCAGCTGACGCAACAAGGTGCGCGGCTGCAGGGCGCCGTCGCTGCACAAGGTACGGAAGCGCTTGAGGGTGACCTGGGTATGGTTGCGGCAGCCGTCGAGGAAGGTGCCGAAGGTGTCTTCGGCCATGCCATGGGGCCAATCTGGCCGGGCCAGGAAGCTGGGGTTGCTGGCCAAGGTCAGCAGCCCGCAGCAGTGGTCGCCACGCTTGTGCGCCAGCGCGCTGGCCAACATGCCACCCAGTGACCAGCCACCCAGCCAGACATTGCTGGGCAGCTTGCGGTCCAGATGGTCGATCCAGGCCTGCACATCGCTGTGGGCCAGTTCTGGCAGGGGCATCAGCTCTACCTGCAGGCGGGCGTCCTGGGCACGCAGGCTAGCGGCCAGCGGCTCCAGCGCAGCAGTTCCCAAGCCCCAGCCGGGCAATAGAACAAGTCGATTACGCATCGGCGTTCTCCAACTGTGGATAACACTCGGCCAATGCATTCAACAATAGCTGCACCTGCGCCTCGCTGTGTGCGGCGCTCAGGGTTACCCGCAGGCGTGCGCTGCCAGCCGGCACGGTGGGTGGGCGGATGGCCGTCACCAGCAAGCCGCGCTCACGCAGCAGGCGTGACAGGCGCAACGCCTGCGCACTGTCGCCGATCACGATGGGCTGGATCGGCGTCGGGCTGTCCATCAACTGCAGCCCCAGCTGCTGCGCGCCTTCTCGGAACTGGCGAATCAAGGCTGCCAGGTGCTCACGACGCCAGGTTTCGCGGCGCAGCTGCTCCAGGCTCTTGAGTGTGGCGCAGGCCAGCGCCGGTGGCTGGCTGGTGGTGTAGATATAGGGGCGGGCGAACTGTACCAGCGCCTCGATCAGCGCTTCGCTGCCAGCAACAAAAGCACCCGCGGTGCCGCAAGCCTTGCCGAGCGTGCCGATCAGCACCGGTACGTCATCCACGCCCAGGCCAAAGTGCTCGACGATGCCGCCGCCCTGTGCGCCCAAGGTGCCCAGGCCATGGGCATCGTCAACCATCAGCCAGGCTCCGCGGGCACGGGCGACATCGGCCAGCGCCGGCAGGTCGGCCAGGTCACCGTCCATGCTGAATACGCCATCGGTCACCACCAGGGTATTGCCGACTGCCTTGTCCAGGCGGCTGGCCAGGCTGGCCGGGTCGTTATGCAGGTAGCGGTTGAAGCGGGCACCACTGAGCAGCCCGCCATCCAGCAGCGAGGCATGGTTGAGGCGGTCTTGCAGTACCGTGTCGCCCTGCCCCACCAGCGCGGTGATGGCGCCCAGATTGGCCATATAGCCGGTGGAGAACAACAGGGCGCGCGGGCGGCCGGTGAGTTCAGCCAGTGCCTCTTCAACCTGATGGTGCGGGGTGCTGTGGCCAACCACCAGGTGCGAGGCACCACCACCCACACCCCAGCGCTCGGCGCCGGCCTGCCAGGCGGCGATCACCTCGGGGTGGTTGGCCAGGCCCAGGTAGTCATTGCTGCAGAAGGCCAGCAACCGCTGGCCGTCGACCACCACTTCCGGCCCTTGCGGGCTTTCCAGCAATGGCCGCTGCCGATACAGGTCTGCGGCGCGCCGTTCGGCCAGGCGCGCTGCCAGGTCGAAAGCCATATCAGGCTGTCGCGGCGTCGTAGAACATCTCGCTGCTGCGCTGCTCGACCAGCGCTTGCTCGATGGCTGCCTGGTGCACTTCGTCGGCGTGCTCTTCACGCGCTTCGGGCTTGATGCCCAGGCGTGCGAACAGCTGCATGTCCTTGTCGGCCTGGGGGTTGGCGGTGGTCAGCAGCTTTTCGCCGTAGAAGATCGAGTTGGCGCCCGCCATGAAGGCCAGGGCCTGCATCTGCTCGTTCATCTGCTCGCGGCCGGCGGACAGGCGCACGTGAGACTTGGGCATGAGGATACGGGCCACGGCCAGCATACGGATAAAGTCGAACGGGTCGACGTCCTCTTCCTCAGCCAGCGGCGTGCCGGCCACCTTGACCAGCATGTTGATCGGCACCGACTCCGGGTGTTCCGGCAGGTTGGCCAGCTGGATCAGCAGGCCGGCGCGGTCATCCAGCGATTCACCCATACCCAGAATGCCACCAGAGCAGATTTTCATCCCGGCGTCGCGCACGTAGGCCAGGGTCTGCAGGCGCTCGCTGTAGGTACGCGTGGTGATGATGCTGCCGTAGAACTCCGGCGAGGTGTCGAGGTTGTGGTTGTAGTAGTCCAGCCCAGCCTGGGCCAGGGCCTTGGTCTGCTCCTGGTCGAGTTTGCCGAGGGTCATGCAGGTTTCCAGACCCATGGCCTTGACGCCTTTGACCATCTCCAGCACGTAGGGCATGTCTTTGGCCGACGGGTGCTTCCACGCCGCCCCCATGCAGAAACGGGTAGAACCGATGGCTTTGGCGCGGGCAGCTTCTTCCAGCACCTTCTGCACTTCCATCAGCTTCTGTTTCTCCAGCCCGGTGTTGTAGTGACCGGACTGCGGACAATATTTGCAATCTTCCGGGCAGGCGCCGGTCTTGATCGACAGCAAGGTCGAAACCTGCACGCGGTTGGGGTCGAAATGCGCGCGGTGCACGGTCTGCGCCTGGAACAGCAAGTCATTGAACGGTTGCTGGAACAGCGCCTTGACCTCGGCCAGGGCCCAATCGTGACGTGTTGTTGCAGTTGTGCTGGCGCTCATCGGCGTTTCCTTGTTTAGGCTGTAGCTGGCGCCGGGACAGGAAAGCCCGCCAGCGCATCACGGATAGCTCGCATAGTCATGGAAGGCCTATGAACTGTCAACTGCAGTGGAAGCGACTGGTTTACAAGTGCTCACTTATTAATCAGACGTGCTTGTTATGCGATGAGCCTGCCGAGCAGCATTACCCGCTGTGCATCACCTGCGAACAGGCGCTGCCCTGGCTGGGTGATCAGTGCCGGCATTGCGCCCTGCCCTTGCCCATGGCCGGCTTGACCTGCGCCCCGTGTGGCCGCTGCTTGCCGGCCTTCGACCAGGTCATTGCCCTGTGGCATTTCGGCTTTCCGGTGGACACGTTGATCAGCCGTTTCAAGCACAATCGCCAATGGCCTTTGGGGCGCCTGATGGCTGAGCTGCTGGGGCAGGGGCTGCAGTATCGCTATGCCGAAGGGCTGCCTCGCCCTGACCTGCTGTTGCCTGTGCCTTTGGCCAGGCGTCGACTGCGCGAGCGGGGGTTCAACCAGGCGGGGATGCTTGGGCGGTGGTTGTCGTCGCACGTCGGGGTAACCTGCAACGAGCGTTTGCTGGCCCGCACCCGCGAGACACCGGCACAGCAACATCTGGGCGCCAAGGCACGGCGGCGCAATTTGCGCCAGGCGTTCGCGGTACAGGGCGAACTGGAAGGCAAGCATGTCGCCATCGTCGATGATGTGTTGACCACCGGTGCCACTGCGCAGGCTATCGCCCAGGCACTGCGCAAGGCAGGTGCGCGGCGGGTGGATGTGTATTGCCTGGCACGTACGCCCAAACCGGGGTATGTATGACCAGGCGCGACCTGCCCATTTGTAAAGCACCCTTGTATACGGAATACCCATGTCCCTACCCCCCGTTCTCACCCAGCACATCGCCCGCCGCCCACAGCGCATCGCGCTGCTGCAGCACATTGCCGAACAAGGCTCGATCACCCGCGCCGCCAAGGCCGCGGGTATCAGCTACAAGGCGGCCTGGGATGCCATTGACGAGCTCAACAACCTGGCCAGCCAGCCCTTGGTCAAGCGCAGCACCGGTGGCCGCGGCGGTGGCGGTGCGCACTTGTCGGCGGAAGGCGAGCGGGTGTTGCGCCTGTACCAAAGGCTGCAGGCCCTGCAGGCACAAATCCTTGAAGCCGCCGAAGAATCCGGCGACCTCGACCTGCTCGGGCGCCTGATGCTGCGCACCAGTGCGCGCAACCAGTTGCAGGGCCAGGTCAGCGGCCTGCGCCCTGAAGGCCGGTATGACCGCGTCAGCCTGGCATTGGGTGGCGGGCTGGAGATCGATGCACTGATCACCCACGACAGCACGGCGCGCCTGGAGCTGACACCGGGAACGATGGTGGTGGCGCTGCTAAAGGCCGGGTGGGTGCGCTTGTTGGCGGAGGGGGAAGAGGCCGAAGCGGGGAGCAATTGCCTTTGCACGAAGGTGGAGGAAGTGCTGGCAGAGGTCGATGGGCCCAGTGAAGTCAGGCTGGCGTTAGGCAACGGGCAGACCCTGTGTGCAATGGCTGATGCGCACTGGTTGGCTGCCCAGCAGGTCGTGGATGGCAGTGTGGTGCGGGTGCAGTTTCACCCGTCTTATGTGTTGATCGGGGTTCCCGCATAGTCTGGCCGCGCGGTGCGCGGTTCGCGGGCTTGCCCGCTCCCACAGGGACCGCACCACCCGATGCATCTGGGCCGTAATGTGCGGGCACGCCCGCGAAGGGGCCGGCACCGGTATAAAGCGGTACCATGTCCCCACGCCGCTTACCCTCCGGAGCCACCATGTCCCACCCCTTCGACACCCTCACCCCCGACCTGGTCCTGGACGCAGTGGAAAGCCTGGGCTTTCTCAGCGACGCTCGGGTGCTGGCGCTGAACAGCTACGAGAACCGCGTGTACCAGGTGGGCATCGAAGACGCGCAGCCGCTGATTGCCAAGTTCTACCGCCCAGGCCGCTGGAGCGATGCAGCCATCCTTGAAGAACACGCCTTCACGGCCGAACTCGCCGACTGTGAAGTCCCGGTGGTTGCGCCCCTGCAGCACGATGACCGCACCTTGTTCGAACACAAGGGCTTCCGCTTCACGCTGTTCCCCCGTCGCGGCGGCCACGCCCCCGAGCCTGGCAACCTCGACCAGTTGTATCGCCTGGGCCAGTTACTTGGCCGCCTGCATGCCGTGGGCGCCAGCAAACCGTTCAAGCACCGCGAGGCACTGGCTGTGGACAACTTTGGCCACGCCTCGCTGAACACCTTGCTGGAGGGTAATTTTGTCCCACGTGAACTGCTGCCGGCGTTCGAGTCCGTGGCCCGCGATCTGCTCAAGCGGGTGGAGGACATCTACGCTCGCACACCACACCAGCTCATTCGCCTGCACGGCGACCTGCACCCCGGCAACCTGATGCACCGTGACGAGGTGTATCACGTGGTCGACCTCGACGATTGCCGCATGGGCCCAGCGGTGCAAGACCTGTGGATGATGCTGGCCGGCAACCGCGAGGAGCGCCTGGGGCAACTGGCCGAGCTGATCGACGGCTACAACGAGTTCCACGACTTCGACCCGCGCGAACTGGCCCTGATCGAGCCCCTGCGCGCCCTGCGCCAGCTGCACTATAGCGCCTGGCTGGCAAGGCGCTGGGACGACCCCGCGTTCCCGCCCAGCTTCCCTTGGTTTGGCCAGCCACGCTACTGGGGCGACCAGATTCTCGCCTTGCGCGAACAGATGGCTGCGCTGGATGAAGCACCGCTGAAATTGTTCTAGAAGCACGCCCGCCTCTGTCTACAATAGGCGTCGCTTTATTTAGCAACCTAAGCAAGGATTCTGCATGCACGCCGCAAACCCGCGTCGCGGGTACATACTGGGCTTGAGCGCCTACATCATCTGGGGCCTTTTCCCCCTCTACTTCAAGGCAATCCAGAGCGTCCCGGCGGTGGAGATCATTGTCCACCGGGTGCTCTGGTCAGCACTGTTCGGCTCGCTGCTGCTACTGGTGTGGAAACACCCCGGCTGGTGGCGTGAACTGCGCAACAACCCGCGCCGGCTGGGCATCCTGGCACTGAGCGGCGCACTGATCGCCGGTAACTGGCTGACCTACGTGTGGTCGGTGAACAACGGCCGTATGCTCGAGGCCAGCCTGGGCTATTACATCAACCCGCTGATCAACGTACTGCTGGGCATGCTGATTCTTGGCGAGCGCCTGCGCCGCCTGCAATGGCTGGCGGTGGGCATGGCTGCCGTGGGTGTGGCGCAGCAGGTGTGGCAAGTGGGCAGCCTGCCGTGGGTGTCACTGGTGCTGGCGTTGAGCTTCGGCTTCTATGGGCTGATCCGTAAGCAGGCACCGGTGGCTGCGCTGCCCGGCCTGGTGGTGGAAACCTGGATGCTGGTACCGCTGGCCCTTGGCTGGCTGCTACTGCACCCGACAGCGATGAGTGCCCAGGGCGCGTTCTATACCAGCAGCGAGGCGCTGTGGCTGATGGCGGCCGGGCCGGTGACGCTGGTGCCGCTGGTATGCTTCAACGCCGCCGCACGGCACCTGCCGTACACCACGCTGGGCTTCCTGCAGTACCTGGCACCGACCTTGGTGCTGTTGCAGGCCGTAGTGCTGTTCGACGAGCATTTGTCGTCGAGCACCCTGGCGGCCTTCATGTTCATCTGGGCAGGTTTGGCGATTTACAGCGTCGATGCATGGCTGAACTTGCGCAAACGTAGCTGATCAGAAAACGATCAAAACTCTGCAGGTCATGTAGCGCCTGGCCTGCAGAGACATCTCCATAGGTTATCCACACCCTCGTCCCCGCGCTTTGTGCACAAGCTGCTGATAATTGGGCATTTTTTGAGCAAAACAGTACAAGGCACGTGATACCTGGGCTGGAGAGGTACACCCCCAGGTTATCCACAGGGCCTTCCCCGTGATATCGGGATAACCGCAGGTGGCCGCTTCGCACCCCATCAAGACACAAGCGGCCGTGTGTCGCGATTGGGCCGCAAAGCGGCCCCGGCAATCTCTGATCAATCCTCTGCCCGCAGCTTCAACTCCACCATCAAGTCATCCGCCAGGCTCTCCAGCCGCTGCTGCAGTTCTTCCAGCGGCAAGGTCAACGGCAACGCCAGCAATGCGTCGGCGTGGAACAACGGCTCACTGCTCATCGGCGCCGGCCGCACTTCTGTGGAAAACCGCTCGACGTTTACCTGCAGCTCAGCCAGCAAGCGGGTAATGTCCCGCACGATCCCCGGCCGGTCGTTGCCCACCAGCTCCATGGCAATTGGCTTCCAGGTGCACGACGGCTCGATCCCGCTCTCGGCAATCAGCACGCGAATGTCGTACCTGGCCAGCCCCTGCAGCGAAGCCACAAGCTCGGCGTAATTCTCTGCCGGCACCGCCACCCGCAGAATGCCAGCAAACTGCCCGGCCATACGCGACATGCGGCTTTCCAGCCAGTTACCACTGTGGTCGGCGATGCACTGGGCAATACGTTCGACCTGGCCGGCCTTGTCAGGGGCAATTACAGTCAGTACAAGATGATCCACAAGCCCTTCCTCGTGTCGGACCGCGCCGGGCGGCAGAAAATCGGGGGATCGAGTCAGTATAGGCAAGGCGCGGCAACCTGCCGCAGGGCAATCTGCACAGCCAATCGTGTACTGTTTCAAGATTTATCTGGAACAATCCACCTGTTTTTTGCGAACATACCTACTCCCAGCGTGACCATACGCGACCAACGGGTCGCATAACGGCGCTTTTAGTCTGATTTTGCCCCGCCTACTGCTTCATGTAGTATCCCGTGGCGCGGACTACAAAACGTCGTTTGGATGTCTGCCAAGGCGCCTGTGAAAATACGCACACTGCCCGCCAGCCTGTCTGGCAGGCCGCACCCAGCCGCCCCCGAGCAAAACCGGGAGCATGCACTGGTGCCGTGTTTAGAGAAGCGCTACAGGCTTAATACAGAAGAGCGAAATAGCTGAGCAGAGTGAGGCAAGCAATGACTGGATACGTTCAAGTCGGTGGCCTTCAGGTCGCCAAGGTCCTGTACGACTTCGTGAACAACGAAGCCATCCCCGGGACCGGCATCGTCGCCGAGCAGTTCTGGGCGGGTGCAGAGAAGATCATCAATGACCTCGCTCCAAAGAACAAAGCCCTGCTCGCCAAGCGCGACGAGCTGCAAGCCAAGATCGACGCCTGGCACCAGGCACGCAAAGGCCAGGCCCACGACGCCGCAGCCTACAAAGCATTCCTCCAGGAAATCGGCTACCTGCTGCCACAAGCCGACGATTTCCAGGCCACCACCCAGAAAGTGGACGAAGAAATCGCCCACATGGCCGGCCCACAACTGGTCGTTCCGGTGATGAACGCCCGCTTCGCCCTGAACGCCGCCAACGCCCGCTGGGGTTCGCTGTACGACGCCCTTTACGGCACCGACGCCATCAGCGATGAAGGCGGCGCCGAAAAAGGCCAGGGTTACAACAAGGTACGCGGCGACAAGGTCATCGCCTTCGCCCGCGCCTTCCTCGACGAAGCCGCGCCACTGGCTGCCGGCTCGCACGTCGACTCCACGGGCTACCGCATCGAAGGCGGCAAGCTGGTTGTTGCCCTGAAAGGCGGCAGCAACAGCGGCCTGCGCGACGATGCGCAACTGATCGGCTTCCACGGCGACGCCGCCGCGCCGACTGCCGTGTTGCTCAAGCACAACGGCCTGCACTTCGAAATCCAGGTCGATGCCAGCACCCCCGTCGGCAGCACCGACGCCGCTGGCGTCAAAGACATCCTGATGGAGTCGGCACTGACCACCATCATGGACTGCGAAGACTCGGTTGCAGCCGTAGACGCTGACGACAAAGTCATCGTCTACCGCAACTGGCTGGGCTTGATGAAAGGCGACTTGGCCGAAAGCGTGAGCAAGGGTGGCAAAACCTTCACCCGCACCATGAACCCGGACCGCGAGTACGCTGCGCCTAACGGCGGCAGCGTGACCCTGCACGGTCGTTCGTTGCTGTTCGTGCGCAACGTTGGCCACCTGATGACCAACCCGGCGATCCTCGATGCCCAAGGCAACGAAATCCCCGAAGGTATCCAGGACGGGCTGTTCACCAACCTGATCGCCCTGCACAACCTCAACGGCAACACCAGCCGCAAGAATACCCGCAGCGGCAGCGTGTACATCGTCAAGCCGAAGATGCACGGCCCTGAGGAAGTGGCGTTCGCCGCCGAGATCTTCAGCCAGGTCGAAGACCTGCTGGGCATGCCGCGCAACACCGTCAAGGTCGGCATCATGGACGAGGAACGCCGTACCACGGTCAACCTCAAGTCCTGCATCAAGGCAGCCGCCGAGCGCGTGGTGTTCATCAACACCGGCTTCCTTGACCGCACTGGCGATGAAATCCACACCTCGATGGAAGCCGGCGCCGTGGTGCGCAAAGGTGCCATGAAGAACGAGAAGTGGATCGGCGCCTACGAAAACAACAACGTCGACGTTGGCCTGGCCACCGGCCTGCAAGGCCGTGCGCAGATCGGCAAAGGCATGTGGGCCATGCCTGACCTGATGGCCGCCATGCTCGAGCAGAAGATCGCCCACCCACTGGCCGGTGCCAACACCGCCTGGGTACCGTCGCCAACTGCCGCCACCCTGCACGCCCTGCACTACCACAAGGTGGACGTACAGGCGCGCCAGCGTGAACTGGCTTCACGTACCCCGGCGTCGGTGGACGACATTCTGGCCATTCCGCTGGCTGCCGACACCAACTGGTCGGCCGAAGAGATCCGCAACGAGCTGGACAACAACGCACAGGGCATTCTCGGCTATGTGGTGCGCTGGATCGACCAGGGCGTGGGTTGCTCGAAGGTGCCGGACATCAACAACGTCGGCCTGATGGAAGACCGTGCCACCCTGCGCATCTCTGCCCAGCTGCTGGCCAACTGGCTGCGCCACGGCGTGGTCAGCCAGGAACAGGTGCTGGAAAGCCTCAAGCGCATGGCCGTGGTGGTCGATCAGCAGAACGCTGGCGACCCCCTGTACCGCCCAATGGCGCCGAACTTCGACGACAACGTGGCGTTCCAGGCGGCTGTGGAACTGGTAGTGGAAGGTGGCAAGCAACCGAACGGTTATACCGAGCCGGTACTGCACCGCCGTCGCCGCGAGTTCAAGGCGCGTAACGGGTTGTAAGCAGCATCTGCGCCAGGGGGGCCGTTTCACGGCCCCCCTGCGCATCATCCAATTTTCAGTTCTTTGTTCACCAGCTCCAACAGCTTGCCCAGATCCACCGGCTTGAGCAGGAAGTCCACCACCCCCAGGTGCATCACATCCACTGCCTCTTCCACATCGGTGTCGCCCGACACCACAATGATCGACAACGCCGCCCGCTCCGACGCACGAATCGTCCTGATCAAGTCCAATCCACTTTCAGGCTGCATACGCAAATCGGTAATCATCAAGCCGATACGCTTCTGGTAGTGCAGGTACAACCTGGCTTCCTCGGCCCCATCCGCCCCCACCGCATCAATGCCCCGGCTTTTCAGGTACAGGATCAGCGCCTCCCGGTTAACCGCGTTGTCATCCACCACCAGCACCAACGGTCTGGCTGCCACAGGCGCACTTTGGTTTATCACGGCCAAGGCCTCGCGCTCGGCGTCGCTCAGGATGTCGGTGTGCTCAGGCATGCTCATCTCGTCAAAAAAATTCCGCTTCAGCATTAGGACCGCATTACTCGCGTAACCCGTTTCGCCTTTCGTCGGGTCTTTGACAAGGGCGCTCATAGACTTACGTCCAATGGGCACCACCCCGCCGCAAGCCGACCATGGAGGCAGAGAACAACATGGCCGGTACCTATATATAGATATATATAGTTCGGCATAGCGATACGGTCAGTTTCATGAGCAAAAAGGACGCCTACAGCCAGGCGGGCAGGACAGCGGTACTGCAAAACATCCAAGGCACATTGCAGTTCCTGCAGCGCTTTCCGCCGTTCAATCAGATGGAGCACAGCCACCTGGCCTTCTTGGTCGAGCAGTGCCAGCTGCGCTTCTACGCCTGCGGTGAAAGCATCGTCAAACCTGCCGACGGGCCGGTCGAGCACTTCTACATCGTCAAGCAGGGCCGCGTGGTTGGCGAGCGCCAGCACCTGGACAAACCAGGCGTCGAGACCACGTTCGAGATCACCAGCGGCGAGTGCTTCCCGCTGGCAGCCCTGCTGGGTGAGCGGGCAACCCGCACCGAGCACCTGGCCGGGGAAGACACCTTCTGCCTGCAACTGAACAAGGCCGCATTCATCCGCGTGTTCTCGATGTCTGATGTGTTTCGGGATTTTGCCCTGCGCGGTGTCAGCAGCCTGCTTGATCAGGTCAATCAGCAAGTACGCCAGCGCGCTGTGGAAACCCTCGGCACCCAGTACTCGCTGAACACCCCCCTGGGTGAACTGGCCATGCGTCACCCGGTGGTGTGCAGCGCCAATACCCCCCTGCGCGAAGCCGTGCGGCTGATGCACGAGCAACAGGTAGGCAGCATCGTGGTGGTCGACCCGCAGCGCTACCCCATCGGTATCTTCACCTTGCGCGACCTGCGCCAGGTGGTGGCGACAGTAGATGCCGACCTGGGCGCCGCCATCGACCGGCACATGACCGCCAAACCGTTCTACCTCCCACCCCAGGCCAGCGCCTTCGATGCCGCCATGGCCATGACCGAGCGGCATATTGCCCATGTCTGCCTGGTGGAAAACGGACGCCTGTGCGGCGTGGTTTCCGAGCGCGACCTGTTCTCCCTGCAACGGGTCGATCTGGTTCACCTGGCGCGCACCATACGCCATGCGCCACGCCTGGATACGTTGGTTTCACTGCGCGGCGAAATCAGCCAGCTTGTGGAACGCATGCTGGCCCATGGCGCATCGTCGACGCAGATCACCCAGATCATTACCTTGCTCAACGACCATACCGTGTGCCGGGTCATCGAACTGGCCCTGGCCGAACGTGGCGACCCGGGCGTGCCGTTCAGCTGGCTGTGCTTTGGCAGCGAAGGGCGACGCGAGCAGACCCTGCACACCGACCAGGACAACGGCATCCTCTTCGAAGCGGTCGACAGCGCCGAGGCCGACGCGATCCGCGCTCGCCTGCTGCCGCTGGCGCAATACATCAACCAGTGTCTGGCCCAGTGCGGTTTCACCCTGTGCATGGGTAACGTCATGGCCGGCAACCCCGAGCTGTGCCTGTCGCGCTGCGAGTGGGCGCGACGCTTTGCCGGGTTTGTTCGCGAAGCCAGCCCGGAGAACCTGCTGGGCTCGAGCATCTACTTCGACTTGCGGGTGGTGTGGGGCGACGAGCAAGGCTGCGAGCAGCTGCGCCAGGGCCTGCTGGCACAGGTAGCCGACAACCGCATCTTCCAGCGCATGATGGCTGACAACGCCCTGCGCCAACGCCCGCCGGTGGGCCGATTGCGCGAGTTCGTGCTGACACGCCAGGGCAACGACAAGGCGGCGACCCTCGACCTCAAGGTCCAGGGCCTGACGCCCTTCGTGGATGGTGCCCGTTTGCTGGCCCTGGCCAATGGCATAGCTGCCTGCAATACCCTGGAGCGCCTGCGCCAACTGGTAGCCAAGGGCGTGATCGAACCGTTGGACGGCGCCGCCTATGAAGAGGCCTACCACTTCATCCAGCAAACCCGCATGCAGCAGCACCAGCGCCAGATACGCGACAACCTGCCTTACTCCAACCGGCTCGACCCGGACAGCCTCAACCACCTGGACCGGCGCATCCTGCGCGAATCCCTGCGCCAGGCTCAGCGCCTGCAAAGCAGCCTGGCCTTGCGGTATCAGCTATGAGCCTGTTCGCCTGGCTGCGCCCAAGTGCGCCCGAGCTGGACCACGCCAAGCGCCAGCGCCTGGCCCGGTTGCCCAAGCCCGTGCCGTTGGGGGTATGTACCCTGCGCGAGCAGCGCTGGGTGGTGCTGGACCTGGAAACCAGCGGGCTCAACCCCAACCGTGATCAGGTACTGTCGATCGGGGCGGTGGCCATCGAAGACGGTGCCATCGACTTTGCCCAGCAGTTCGAACGCACATTGCACCGGCCTTTGCAGAAGACCAACGCCAGCGTACTGATCCACGGTTTGGGCCCCAGCGCCCTGGCTGCCGGTTGCGACCCGGCCGAGGCCCTGCTGGATTTGCTCGATTTCATTGGCAACAGCCCGGTGCTGGCGTTTCACGCGCCATTCGACCAGCGCATGCTGGCGCGTGCGCTGAAAGAGAGCCTGGGTTACCGCTTGCAGTCGCCATTCCTCGATATCGCCGAGCTGGCGCCGATGCTCAACCCCGACACCGTGCTGCGCGAGGCAGGGCTGGATGACTGGGTTGCACGGTTTGGCTTGCAGGTTGAAGAACGCCATCATGCCAGTGCCGATGCCCAGGTGACCGCAGAACTGGCGCTGATCCTGTTCAGCCAGGCCCGGCGCCAGCAGCTGGACAGCCCGCTGCAGCTGGAGCAACGGTTGCGCGGATGGCGACGGCGCAAGATGCAGAGTCATGGTTTGTAGGGATAGGCACTGAATATTCCAAGGCATACCCTTCAGCCTTTTCCATGATGGCGATCCGATAAGCGTCCATTGCACCCACCCCCTCCCCTCTGCAACAATCGCGAATAATTATCGTTAGTTAATGCATTCGTTCCGGGGGGACGCTGCTTGTCTTCTGCACAGAGCCCACACGCCGATCTGGTCGGTGCGCTGTACCGCGACCACCGCGGCTGGCTGCTCGCCTGGCTGCAACGCAGCATGGCCTGCCGCCAACGTGCTGAAGACCTGAGCCAGGACACCTTCGTGCGCCTGCTTGGTCGTGAGCAACTGGACACACCCCGCGAACCCCGCGCGTTTCTGGCCGCCGTGGCCAAGGGGCTGATGTTCGACCACTTCCGCCGCGCCGCGCTGGAACAGGCCTACCTGGCCGAGCTGGCACTGATCCCTGAAGCCGAACAGCCCTCGCCAGAAATGCAGCATCTGATCCTTGAAGACCTCAAAGCCATCGACCGCCTGCTCGGCAAGCTGTCGAGCAAGGCTCGCGCGGCGTTTCTGCACAGCCGCCTGGACGGCATGGGCCATGCCGAGATTGCCGAGCGCCTTGGCGTTTCGGTGTCGCGGGTGCGCCAGTACATCGCCCAAGGGATGCGCCAGTGCTATGTAGCCCTGTATGGGGAGCCGACGTGAGCAACGTCCCGGTTTCGTCCCGGGTCCTGGAAGCCGCGATTGCCTGGAAACTCAGCCTCGGCGACAGCAGCAGCACGCCTGATGAGCGCAATGAATTCATGCGCTGGCATGCCGCCAGCGAAGAGCACGCACGTGCCTGGCGCCAGCTCGGCGCCATGGACCAACGCGTTAGCGCGGCGGCTGGCCCGGCACGCCAGGCGCTGCTGCAATCGCGCGCCAGCCTGCGGCGACGCATTGGCAAGGTTGGCGGCGGGCTGGCCGGCACGTTTCTGCTCGGCGCGCTGCTGGCATGGGTCGGCGCCCCGTCGCTGGCACCCAGCTACTGGTTGGCCGACCAGCGCACCGCCACGGGTGAATTGCGCACCTTGCGCCTGGAAGACGGCACACTGCTGAGCCTGAACACCCACACCGCCGTGGACATCGACTACGCCGGCGCGCAACGGGTGATCGTGCTGCACCAGGGCGAAATCTCGGTCGAAACCGGCCACCAGGACCCGCGCCCGCTGCTGGTACGCACTGAAGACGGTCGCTTGCGGCCACTGGGCACGCGCTTCCTGGTGCGCCGCGAAGCCGGCGGTACGCGCCTGGAAGTGCTGCAAGCCTCGGTCGCCGCCATGCCGCATGACAGCGGCGACGAACAGGTGTTGCGCGAAGGCCAGCAGGTGTTGATGAACGCCAATGGCCTCGGCGAGGTTGGCACGGTGCCTGCCGGTGCCGATGCCTGGACCCGCGGCATGCTGGTGGTCGACAACGTACGCCTGGGCGACCTGCTCGCCACATTGGGCCAGTACCGCAGCGGCTACCTCGGGGTGGATGCCAAGGTCGCCGACCTGCGCGTAACCGGCAGCTTCCCGTTGACCAACACCGACCTGGCGCTGGCCTCGCTGGTGCCGGCGTTGCCGGTGAAGATCGAGCGGCATACGCAGTGGTGGGTGAACGTCACTTCCAAATAGGCCGGGCCTGCTGGCCAATCTCCGCTAGCCGTTCAGCGTTGCCGCCGCCACCGTATTCGCGGGTAAACCCGCTCCTACCACGGCGGTGGGCACACATCGCGGTCGTCGTAGGAGCGGGTTCACCCGCGAAGAGGCCGGGCCTGCTGGCCAATCTCCACCTGCCGTTCACCGTTGCCGCCGCCACCGTATTCGCGGGTAAACCCGCTCCTACCACGGTGGTGGACACACATCAGGGTCGTCGTAGGAGCGGGTTCACCCGCGAAGAGGCCGGTGCTGGCAAAATACCTTTTAAATAATTCTCAATATTTTTCAGATTCACCCTGTCACTTTTCAGATCTCGCTCGGCAAGGAAGCAGCAAGCACTTACCCGTCGAGGAACCGCCGCATGTCCCGTGCCGTTGATCATATCCTGCGCCCCAGCCTGATGGCCCTGGCCATCGGCCTGGCTGCCCCGCTGACCAGCCCTGTCTTGTTCGCCGCCGAGCAATCCACGTCGCGCGCCTACAACCTGCCCAGCGCGCCACTGGCCACCACCCTCAACCAGATCGCCAGCCAGGCCGGCATTGCCTTGGCCATCGACCCGGCACTGGTCAGCGGCCGCACCTCGGCCCCGGTCAGCGGCCAATACGACGGCCTGGGCGCCCTGCAAGCCGCCCTGAGCGGTACCGGCCTGCAGTTGCAGCAGAGCACTGCGGGCAGCTACAGCCTGGTGGCCGTGCCGGATGGCACCCTGGCCTTGCCGGAAACCACCGTGAATGCCCCCAGCGCCAGCGAAAGCGCCTGGGGCCCGGTTGAAGGCTACGTGGCCAAGCGCACCGCTGCTGGCACCAAGACTGACACGGCACTTGTGGAAGTCCCCCGCTCCATCTCTGTCGCCACCCGCGAGCAAATGAAAGACCGCGGTGTACACAGCCTGGATGATGCAGTGCGCTACATGCCAGGCATCGTCTCCGCCAGCTTCGGCAGCGACACCCGTTATGACTGGATGCGCGTGCGCGGCTTCGAGCCAACGCAGTTCCTCGATGGCCTGCCCCTGCCCCGCGGCGTGTACGCCAACCCGAAAGCCGAAACCTGGAACCTCGACCGCCTCGCCCTGCTGCGCGGCCCGGCCTCTTCGATCTACGGCCAGACCCCACCTGGCGGCCTGCTGGACATGGTCAGCCGCCGCCCGCAAGCGGAAAGCGCTCATGAAATCGAGCTTCAATACGGCAGCGACAACCATCGCCAGATCAACTTCGCCAGCACCGGCAAGATCGACGATGAAGGTCGCTTTCTCTATGGCGTCAGTGGCGTTATCCGTGACAGTGGCACGCAAATTGACCACATTGACAACAAGCGCTACAACATTGCCCCAAGCCTGACCTGGAACATCGACGAAGACACGACGCTGACCTTCCTCACCCAGTTCACCCGTGACGATACCGGTGCCACCAGCCAGTTCCGGCCCATCCAGGGCACCAAGATCGACATGCCGTTCGGCAAGATCTCGCACCACAAGAACCTGGGTGACCCGGATTACGAGTTCTACGACCGCACTTACTACGCGCTGGGTTACGCCTTCGAACACCGCATCAATGACGTCTGGCAATTCCGCCAGAACCTGCGCTACACCAAGTCGGACCTGTCGTTCCAGACCATCACCCCTGGCAGCTACAACAAGAGCTCGCCGCCGGTGCAGGACGATGGCACTGTCAGCCGCATGTCCACCAACACCGATGAAGACATCAGCCAGTTCGCGGTGGACAACAACTTCCAGGCGGACTTCGCTACCGGGGACATCGACCACACGCTGTTGATCGGCCTGGACCACCAGCGCATCAACACCAACTACCTGTCGATCTTCGACTTCAACGTGCCGGACAGCAACGTCAACAACCCGGTCTACGGGCTGCCGATCACTCGCCCGGATCGCTCGACCGCGTTTTACGACTACAACCAGAAAACCCGTCAGACCGGCCTGTATGTGCAGGACCAGATGGCGCTTGGTAACTGGCGCCTGACCCTGGGCGGTCGTGAAGACTGGGTGCACACCGGCACCAAGTTCTTCAACCAGGGCGATGCCACCAATACCCAGCGGGACAAGAAGTTCAGCGGCAACGCAGCCATCAGCTACGTGTTCGATTCGGGCTTCGTGCCGTACCTGTCCTATGCCGAGTCGTTCCAGCCGTCCAGCAATGCCAGTGTGTCGGCCTCGGAGTCGTTCAAGCCCACCGAAGGCAAGCAGTGGGAGCTGGGCGTGAAGTATCAGCCGCCGGGGTCCAATACCCTGTTGTCGGCAGCCGTGTACGACCTGACTCAGAAAAACGTCTCGGTCACCAACACGGTCGGTGGTGTGACCATCACCAGCCAGACCGGTGAAGTGAAAGTCCGCGGCCTTGAGCTGGAAGCGGTTTCCGATGTGACCGACAACCTGAAGGTCATTGCCGCCTACACCCTGGCCAAGTCCGAGGTGCAGGACGGCGATTTCAAAGGTAACCGCCTGCAACTGATGCCTAACCAGCAAGCGTCCATCTGGGGCGACTACACCTGGCACTCAGGCGTACTCGACGGCTTCGGCATCGGCCTGGGCGCGCGTTATACCGGCAATACCTACGGCGACCAAGGCAATACCTACCTGGGCAAGGCCAAGGCCTACACCGTCTTCGATGGGTCGGTGCATTACGACCTGGGTCGCCTGAACGGCAGCCTGAAGGGCGCGTCGGTCGCGGTCACCGCCACCAACCTGCTGAACAAGGATTACCTCTCTACTTGTGACGCGTACTACTGCTACTACGGCGATGAGCGCAGCGTCGTCGCCAGCGCCACTTACAAGTTCTGAGTGAGCTGGGGCCGCCTTGCGGCCCCGGGTTCCAACCGACAACAATCGGTACCGTGATGAAGAGCCCCACCATCCGCCGCTGGTCCTTGATCCACACCTGGAGCAGCCTGGTCTGTACCCTGTTCCTGCTGTTGCTGGCAGTCACCGGCCTGCCGCTGATCTTCCACCACGAACTCGAACACCTGCTAGGCGACGCCCCTGAACTGCGTGAAATGCCGGCAGGCACCCCGCACCTCGACCTGCAGCAACTGGTGCTCAAGGCCGAACAACATCGCCCCGGCGAGGTCATGCAGTACTTCGGCTACGATGAAGGCGAGCCCAACGGCGTGGTCGCCATTACCGCCGCCACCGCCGGCACCGACCCCAACCTGTCGCACACCTTCATGCTCGATGCACGCACCGGCGAGGCGGTGGCCATGCCGGCCGCCAATGGTGGATTCATGATGGTGATGCTGCGCCTGCATGTGGACATGTTCGCAGGCCTGCCGGGCAAGCTGCTGCTGGCCTTCATGGGCGTATTGTTCATTGTCGCGATTGTCTCCGGCACCGTGCTCTATGCGCCGTTCATGCGCCGCCTGGAATTCGGCACCGTACGCCACAAGAAGTCCCGCCGCCTGCGCTGGCTCGACCTGCACAACCTGATTGGCGTGGTCACCCTGGCCTGGGCATTGACGGTGAGCGTGACCGGGGTAATCAGTGCCCTGTCCGACCTGGTCATCGCGACCTGGCGCAACGACAGCCTGGCTGCGATGGTTGCCCCCTACCGCGACGCCCCGCCGCTCGTCGAGCGCGCCCCAGCCACTCGCCTGCTGGAAATTGCCGAGCAGGCCGCGCCCGGCATGCGCCCGGATTTCATCGCGTTTCCAGGCACGCGTTTCTCCAGCGAGCACCACTATGCGGTGTTCATGAACGGTGCCACCCACCTGAGTTCCCACCTGTTCACGCCGGTACTGATCGATGCTCGCACCCTTGCAGTGACTGCCGTCGGCAACCGTCCCTGGTACATGGATGCCATGGGCCTGTCGCAGCCACTGCATTTCGGCGATTACGGCGGGCGACCGATGCAGATCCTCTGGGCGTTACTGGACGTGCTGACAATCATCGTGCTCGGCAGCGGCCTCTACCTGTGGTGGGGCAAGCAGCGTAACCCCAGGGACGCACGCGCATGAGCCACAAGTCGCAACCCACGGCACGCCTCTTCGCCTGGCCAGCGTTGATTGCCCTGCTTGGCTTCCTGGGCCTGTTCGCCGCACTGCTCGGCGACGGTGGCTGGGACGTTCTGGCATGGGCTGGCCTGGGCCTGCCGGCCCTGCTGAGCCTGCGCGGGCTGTTCTGGCGTCGGGGGCGCTAGCCCGCTACCACCCCGCAACCGCAGGTATTGCCAAGCATGGGGTTTTCCTCAACCAAGGAACCGCCTCATGCGCCCCCTCGAACAACTGGAACAGATCGATCGACAGATCGGTGACCTGCTCGACGGCCTTCCGACCCTCGACCCTCAATACCCCATTAACCCCGACACACGCACCTGGCTGCACGGCGAACTGGCCAGCTTCTGGACCACGGCCGATGAGCATGGTGAAACCCCCAAACAAAAGCTGCTGGCACTGCGCAAAGCGCTGATGCTGGCCGAGGTTGAACTGCGCCTGGGCGACGAGACCTTGGGCTACCGCTCAGCCGATCAACTATGGGCCTGCCTGCAACAGCCACTACCCTCCCAGCGCAGGCATATGCCCCTGGCCAAAAGGCCACAGGTCTACCGCGTTCTGCTGGAAGGCCTACGGCCCAACTGGCGCAGCTACCTGCCAGGCACACTGATCATCGTTGCCGGTACCGCCGAAGGCCCTATGCTCACGCCTCAGGATGCCGCAGGCGCTGCCTTGCTGTGCAGCCTGTCACAAGGCATAGAGGCCTTCGACTCCCTTGCCGCACTGCATTTGGAGCTTTGCGAACGCCTGGAAGCCCCCCTCCAGAGCAGACCGCTGCTGCAGCTGTACTCTGACGCGCAGGCAGACCGCGCTCGCCGGTCACAGCGCCTGCGCTATGACTGGTACGCCGACAGCCTGCTGGAGGCCCAGATCGACAGTGCGATAGAAGCCCAACGCCAACGCTTGAGTGACACCGGCTTGTGGAGCAACGCCTCACCCGACCAGCACACCCGAATACATAAAGCCCTGGCGCTATGGCACGAAGTCGGCGCCAAGCCCATCCTGCAAACACGCTACTCCCAACTGCTTGAGAAGCACCTGCCCAACTGGCTGCGCAATACATCTGCGCAAGGCCTGAGCCATATGATGCAGGCCATGCAAACGCTGGTGGCAATCGCCGAGCAGGCTGCTGCCCCGGGAGTGCTGAGCCTTGACGACTTCAAGCAACGCAATAGCCTGCTGGCCTGGGCCAACGCACGCCTTCGCGAGCGCCTGAGCCATGACCTGGGGTACGACACAGATCCTCGCGAGATCAAGATCGTGGTCGTACGCGCCCGCCGCACGGGCGCCATCATGCATCCCTTCGCCCTCTCATCCTATGTCACCTATGCAGGCATGCGACGCGTGGGCCACGAGATGGTGGAGATGGTCGAGGAAATCAACACCCTCGAAGAGATCGCCCTCAAGAACTTGCCGTGGTTCGATACCGACTACTGGCTGACTGCCCGGGTGATCCATGCCCACGGCAAAGCCATGCCCGCCGGGCTCACGCCGCAGTATGTCAAGCACATGGTCCGGGAACTGAACGTGGGTGACAGCTACGCAAAGTACCTGCACACCCAACTGATCAGTTCCAGAGCAGGCAAATGGCGCCTGACTGCGCACAGCAAGGTCAACCATGCACGCATGCACGCTGAAGCCGTGAAGGCGCGCTACGCCGGACACTTTGGCGAAGACCCTTTCGAACATGGCTACAACTGGGTGCGCGCAGTGCTGGACCAACCACACAATGCCTTGCGTGCGCCAGTAGCAGGCTACCCGGTCACTGTTCGGCAGTTGAACATCATGGGCCACACCCTGCAGGGCGTGCTTCTGCTCAACAGCCTCCCCTACAAGTCTCCGGCATGCGTACTGTACACCCCGGATGCCCCGGACCGCAGGGCCTGGCGCCGTTTTCGCACGACCCGCGAACTGCTTCGCACATTGCGCCAACAGCCCACGTTGAGAGCATACGTAGCCCAGCGCCTGCCATTGCTGCCTGCCGCCACGGTGCAGCGGCTGCTGGAGAAGGGTCGCATGAGCACACATTTGACGACACCCGAGATCCAGAACGACCTGTTCTTCGTCTACTACATGGCCGAGGCCCGGGCACTGATTGCCCAGGCCGACGCCGACAGCATGACGACCAGGGAAGTGAATACGGAATCGGTCATGGCGTTGAGCTGGCGCTTGCTGGACTTCATCAGCCTGCTGCTGCCGAACCGGGCGCTGCTGGTGCTGTCGATCGGCCGCATGGCAATCGATATCTGGGACGGCGCCGAGGCCTTCAAGCAAGAGGATGTCGAGGGGGTGATGCGGCATGCCTATCAGGCGCTTAGCCACCTCAACGATGCGGGTACCAGTTTCATGGGTTCCAGAGTGCTACGCCGATCCCTGCGCGGGATCCCCAAACCACCGCCACTGCCGCTGCCCGCACGCCTCCAGGTACAACCGGGCAGCGGCAGCCTGCGCTATCGCATAGACGGTATCTACGGTGAAGGTGTCTACGAGCAAAGCTCGGCGTTTGGTGGGCAATCGCTGTACTTCGTCAAGGACAACGACAACCGCTATTACCGGGTCAGCTTCGACGGCTACCGCTGGCGAGCCATCGACCCTGACCAGCCAGATGCCTATCTGCAGCAACCGCTCAAGCGCAAAGCCGACGGGCAGTGGGTCATCGACTCACCGGTGCTCTGGTACGACGGGCTGCCCGACCTGAAGCAATTACTGCAGGACTGCTATCTACAAACGCCTGTGGCCGGCCTGCCGGTAAACATCGAACAAGGGCTTTTTCAGGCTGACGATCAGCTGTACCTGGCGCTCGAGGACGGGCAGTTGCCTGTGCGCCGCCACCTGCTACCGGATCATTACCACTTGCAGATTGCCGTTGCCAGCAACGCCGGGGTGGTGCCGTGGGCGGTGCTGCGCCACGAAAACGGCCAGTGGCTGATACGCGTTCGCCAGGCAGGGCGCAGCAGTGACTGGCTGACACTGCCAGATCAACCACCGCCGGCCCACTGACAGCCGGAACCGGCGGCCTCAGTCGACCAGTTTCGGCAACAGCCGGTCCAGTCGCTGATGCAAGGCACTGCCATTGGGCCAGTTGCGCAGCAGCCGTGCCCGGTCACGGGCATAGGCCGGGGCGAAGCTGAGCTGGGTGGCGTGCTGGCACATGGCATCGAGGTCGATCAGCGACCACTGGCCGTTGTGCCAGAACAGGTTATGGCCTTTGAAGTCGCCGTGGCTGATGCGCTCTCGAATCAGCTGCTGCATCACGTGCACCAAAGCATCCACCTGCTCCTCGGGCGCATCGCCGCTTTCGACGTAGGGCGCGAAGCATGCCGTCAGGTCCGGGCCGTCGACATACTCGGTGACCAGGTAAGCACGGCTGCGCAGGCCCAGCACCCGCTGTTCCAGCACCGCGAGGGGGCGTGGCGTGGCGATGTCGAGGAATTCAAGGCGGTTGCCTTCAATCCAGGAATGCCAGGCCCGGCTCGGGCGCCAGAAGCGCTTGAACCAATGTGCGGTGTTCTTGATGTTGTAGCGCTTGATCACCAACTGGCGACCATTGACCTCGATGCGCGCCACGCTGGCAGCGCCACCGGTCTTGTACAAATGGCCCTTGTCGATCAGCGCATCGGCCTGCTCCAGTACAGGCTGCATGGCCTCGACCTCACTGCGGCGGATCGCCTGCAAGCCCGAGAGGGTGCGCTGGACGCTGAACAGGCTGCACTCGCGGCCAGCCTTGTCCAGATAGTCCTTCTGGCGCCAGTTGCGCACCTTGTCCACCTGTTTCTGCAGCGCTTCCAGCGGCAAGGCATGCTCGGCATTGGCCAGCAGGTAATGCACCAGCAGCTCTTCGATGAACGGCTCCAGGCGCTTGGGCAACTGGGCGAAGAACACCCCGAGGTTTTCCAGCACGCGTGGACGCGACAACTGCTGACCGGGTGTTTCCGCCCTGATGCCCGCACCGTCGATCAGGTACAGCTTGTCGGCATGGCGCAGCAGGTTGTCCAGGTGCAGGTCTTCCTGCCAAAGGCCTCGGGCGTGCATGTGCGCCACAGCCGTGAGCGCTTCGCCCAGTACCAGGTGCTGCTCGTCCGCCAGCACTGGCAGGTTTTCCACTGCGGCCCAGGCATCGGCCAGGCTTTGGGCACCGTCAAGGAACTCGAACAGCAGCCAGCCGCCCTCGCCTTCCTTGAGGCCGTCGGCCAGTAGCGTCGGTGTGGTCAGGCCTTGTTCGGCCAGCAACTTCACACCCTGCAGTTCGCGCTGGAAATGCCGCGCGGCGTTACCCCCGACCAGCAACTTCGCCAGCACCGGTGTGCCACGCCAGACACCAGCGCCCACATAACGCTGGCCCGGCAGCACGCGCAGCAGGCTGAGCAATTGCAAGTCGGCGCTGCCGGCGGCATCAACCAACGTGATACTCAGGGGCAGCGCCGGGCTGCGCCCGGCATCCTTCAGTTCAGACAAACGCATCAGCGGGCCTCTTTTTCACGACGGCGTTGCGTCAGCCGTTGCAGCCAGGTGTCGACCAGCGCGCCGTCAGCCGGCTGCCCCAGGTAGGTAGCCAGCAAAGTACGTACATCCTGCACGCGCCAGGCCTGCGCGCGGCGCAGCAGCGGTTCCAGGTCCTTGAGGCGGTCACGCATGCCGAACAGCAGCGGCCGGGTCTTTTCCAGGTCGATCAATTGCGCGTCCCAACCCTCGCGGCGTTGACGCAGGAAAATGTGCTTGGGGTAGAAGCAGCCATGCACCTGGCCGGCGCTGTGCAGGGTACGCGCCAGCTGACCGCAGGCCTGCAGGATGCCAGTGCGCTCGGCTTCACCCAACCGCGGCCACTGCGCCAGCAGGCTGTCGAGGTCGGCCCACTCGTCCAGAGCGCGGGTCATCAGGATGGCCCGGTGCTTGCCGCCCTGCTTGCGCTCGCCGTAGAACACCGCCTGCAATGCCGGAATGCGCAGCTTCTGGTAGCGACTGATGTTACGGAATTCGCGGGCGAAGGTGGGCTCGCCGAACGGCCGGTGCAAGGTACGGGTCAGGTAGTCGCTCTGGCGCTTGAGGTAGTAGCCCTTGCCTTCGAGTTCCAGACGGAAGACGCTGCTCCAGCCACCACGGCCGGTGTTGGGTTCGTCCACAGCATCAAGTTGCAGCGCCCACAGCGCCTCGAAGTTGTCCAGGCCATGGCGCTTGAGCAGCGCGAGTTCCGCGCTGGCCAGGTAATCGGTCATTCCCTTCCCTCGAAAAAGCCCAGCACCCGATGAATGCGCTTCTTGTCACGCACATTCAGGCGGTCGCGGCCACGGTATTGCAGGTAGAAGCGCAGGCGCTGGGTAGCTGACAGGTGGTATTTGGCCACTTTGTCCAGGCATGCCAGGTCCTTGATCATCCGGTGGCGCCACATGAAACCACGCCAGAAGTCGCCGGTAGGGCAGTCGATGAAGAATAGCGTGCCTTGGTCATCGACCAGCAGGTTGCGCCACTTCAGGTCGTTATGGGCAAAGCGGTGTTCGTGCATGACCCGGGTATGGCGCGCCAGTTGACGGCTGACATGGTCGACCCAGGCGCGGTCGGCCAAGCGCGCATCGTTGTGTTCGGCCAGGGCCGACAGGTCTTCGGTGCGCGGCAGTTCACGGGTGATCATCGCGCCACGGCCAAAGGCCAGGCCGTTGCGCTCCAGGCCCCAGGCCACGACTTCGGCAGTGGGGATACCCCATTTGGCGAACTGCTTGAGGTTTTGCCATTCGGCCTTGATGCGTGGCCGCCCCAGGTACCGGCGCATGTGCTTGCCGGCCCCGGTGTAGCGCTTGACGTAGTAGTTGATCCCGTCACGCTCGATGCGTACCACTTCACTGAGCGGGTCGCGGGTCAGCCGTTCGCCCTGGAGGGCGAACACCGCGTCGAGGCTGCCGAAGTCCGCCGCCAGGTGTTCGTACCCCGGCGCCAGTGTCCAACTCGCCATCAGAGTGCATCCCCATAGCGTTGCTTGCGATCGTAGAGTTTCTGGGCCTTGCGCTCCAGCCAGGCGAGCAGCGCGGCTTCGTCCTTCAGCACCTGCCGCAGCGGACGCTGGAAGTAACCACGCAGGAAGCGCAGCTTGTCGCGTTGGGTCAGGCCGATGTCCAGGGCCGAAAAGTACAGCGCAGCCAGGTCTTTGTCGCGCCAGCGGCGGCTGATTCTGGCACGGGTTTGCGCACGGTGCAGGTCGATCACCGACAGCTTGAAGTCATCCGCCGTCACCGGTCGGTCGGTGTGCAACAGGAAATGGCAGATGTAGCAATCGCGGTGGTTGACCCCGGCGCGGTGCATGCCGCCGGTCATCTTCGCCACCTCGGCGATAAGTGCACGCTTCAGGCGCGGCTCGGGCGGCTGTTTGACCCAGTCGATGCTGAAGTCTTCCAGGCTGATGGTCGGCGCCAGCTCTTCGGTGATGATGAACGAGTGCTGCGCGGCCGGGTTGCTGCCACGCTCGCCGTAGGCGACTGCGGTCATGGTCGGCACGCCCACTTCATGCAGGCGTTGGATCGCCCGCCATTCCTGGCCGGCCCCGAGCACCGGCAACTTGGCGGTGAACAGGTTCTTGAAGATCTCGCCCCAGCCGATGCCACGGTGGATCTTGACGAAAAAGCCCTCGCCAGCCACTTCGGTGCGCAGCGTGCGGCGCCCTTCCAGCTCGCGATAGACCTCGCCTTGCAGCGCCTCCACGGCGTCGAAGGCATCACGCCCGGCCCACAGGCGTTTGAAGGGTTCGGCCAATATCAGCTTCATGCGGTCTTTTGCCCCAGGATCACGTCGGCAGCATGCTGCGGCATGCTGTACAGATCGGCGCTATCAGCAAATGCCAGGCCATTGCGCGACCAGCTGGCACGCGCCTGCGGGTCTTCGAGCATGCGCTGCAGATAGCCGTTGAGCTGATCTTGTTCGAACGGCTCGTCCAGCACCAGGCCGCTGTCGGCCTCGGCAATGTAGTGGGCATAACCGCACACCTTGGACACCAGCACCGGCAAGCCGGCGACCAACGCTTCGAGCAGCACCGTACCGGTATTCTCGTTGTACGCCGGGTGAATCAGCAGGTCGGCGCCCAGCAGGAAGCGCGGGATATCGCTGCGGCCCTTGAGGAACTGCACCTGGTCGCCCAGGCCCAGGGTAGCGCTTTGCAGCTGGAATACCTTGGGGTCGTCCTGGCCGATCACCATCAGCCTGGTGCGTTTGCGCAGGGCTGACGGCAGCGCGGCCAGTGCCTTGAGGCTGCGGTCCACACCTTTGGTCTTGAAGCCTGAGCCAATCTGCACCAGCAGCAGGTCGTCATCCCCCAGGTTGAATTCCTTGCGGAACTCGGCGCGGATCTCGGCGGCATTGGCCGGCGCACGGCGATCCTGGGAAATGCCTGGCGGCAGGAGGTGGAAACGTTCTACCGGGGTGCCGTAATGCTTGATGAACAGCGGCTGCTGCACTTCGGAAATCATCAGCACTTCGGTATGGGCGTCCTTGGCAAACACCGCACGCTCGTACTCGGCAAAGTGCCGGTAGCGGCCCCAGCGGCGGTACAGCCCACCGCGCAGGGTCTGCGCCTTGTCTTCGAAGCAGCCGTCGGCGGCGTAGTACACGTCCAGCCCTGGCATCTTGTTGAAGCCGATCAGGCGATCGACCGGGCGCTTGGCCAGGTCGGCGGCCATCCAGGCGCTGAGCTTCTCGTTGCGGCGGTGGTTGAAAATCGCCTTCACCGGCGCCACCAGCACTTCGAAGCCCGGCGGAATGTCACCCTCCCAGATCAGCGTATACACACGGATCTGGTGGCCCCGCTTCTGGCATTCCAGGGCAATGCGCATGAAATCGCGCTGCAGCCCGCCGAAGGGGAAATATTTGTAAAGCACGAAAGCCAGTTGCATCAACGGACATCCTCAGCCAGCAGCAACGCGCTCAAGCGGCTCGCCACATGCTCGGGATTCAGGCGAGTGAAGCACAGCGGCCACTCGCGTTTCAGATCGAACCGGCGCAGGTCGTCGGCGCTCGGTTTGTAGGTGCACTTCTTCTGCAGGCAGGGAGCGCAAGGCCAGTCACTGGCCTGGTGAATCTGGGTCCGTCCGTAGGCGCCAGTCAGGCCCGGATTGGTAGGGCCAAACAGCGAAAGGGTGGGCACATCGAGTGCCGCCGCCAGGTGGCCAAGGCCGGTATCGACCGCCACGCAGGCCTTTGCCGCCGCCAGAACACGAGCGACGCCGGCAAGGTTCAATTTGGGGAGCACCTGGCAGTTGTTCAAGCCTTGGGCAATTCGCTCGGCCCGCGCCTTCTCAGCCGGATTACCCCAGGGCAGGCGCACTTCCAGCTTGCGCCGGCCCATGCGCTCGGCCAGTTCGCGCCAGTAGGCTTCGGGCCAGTGCTTGGTCGCCCAGGTGGTGCCATGCAGGAACACCACATAGGGTGCAGCTGGCGGCAGTTGCAGGCGGTCGAGGTCCAGGCCGTAGTTGCCGATGCCTTCTGGCAGGTCATAAGCCAGGGCCATGGCAAACAGTTGGCGCACCCGCTCCACCGCGTGCTGGCCGGTAGCGACCGACAGAGGCCGGTCGTAGAAGCGGCTGGCCCAGCCTTCGCGCGCCGAGTAGCGGTCCAGGCCGGCTACGGGTGCCTTCACGTAACGGGTCAACCAGGCCGACTTGACCAGGCCCTGGGCGTCGATCACAAGGTCATACTTGCGCTCGCGCACGCGCTGCTTGAACGCCTTCCACTCGCCACTCTTGATGGTTTGCCAGAGGTTCTTGCGCCAGCGACGGATCGCCACCGGGATGACCTGGTCGACCGCAGGGTGCCAACCGGGGATTTCGGCGAAGCCTTCTTCCACCACCCAATCGAAACGGATGCCGGGAATGGCATGGGCGGCATCGGTAAGCGCCGGCAGGGTGTGGATTACGTCCCCCAGCGACGAGGTCTTGATGATCAGTACCCGCACTTAGTCGACCTCGGCCACGGTATCGATCAGGTCCGGTCCGCTGAGGCTGTGCAGGGCGGCGATCACTTTGCCCGGTTCCAGCAGACGCAGGCAATTGTAATGGCCGAAGCGACAGGTGCGGTCAAAGCACGGGCTGCACTCGATACCGGTGCGCACCACTTCCACCTGTTCGGCCAGGGGCGGGGTGAAGCCGGGTGAAGTCGAGCCGTACACCGCCACCAATGGACGGTTCAGCGCAGCGGCCACGTGCATCAGGCCGGAGTCGTTGGACACCACGGCATGGGCGCAAGACATCAGGTCGATGGCCTCGGCCAGCGAGGTCTCACCGGCCAGGTTGTACGACTCTTCACGGAGCCCCGGAATCAGCCGGTCGCGGATCTGCTCACCGACCGGGTGATCGTTCTTCGAGCCAAACAGCCACACTTGCCAGCCTTGGCGAATCATCGCATCGGCCACAGCGGCATAGTGCTCTGCCGGCCAGCGCTTGGCTTCGCCAAACTCGGCGCCAGGGCACAGCGCCAGTACCGGACGGTCCAGTTCCAGGCCGAACTTGGCCAGGGCGGCGTCACGGCTTTGCGCTTCGATCTGCAGGTTGGGGCGGGGGTATGGCTGCGGCAGCTCGGTGTCGGGCGCATAAGCCAGGGCCATGAAGCGCTCGATCATCAGCGGGTAGCGGGCCTTGTCCAGCTTGCGCACATCGTTCAGCAGGCCGAAGCGCATTTCACCACGCCAGCCGGTGCGTTTGGGAATGCCGGCAAAAAAGGGCACCAGCGCCGACTTGAGCGAATTGGGCAGCAGGATGGCCTGGTCGTACTGGCCGGCCAGGGACTTGCCGATGCGCCGCCGCGTGGCCAGTTCCAGCGCACCGTGGCCGAGCGGGAAGCTCAAGGCCTGGCGCACTTCAGGCATGCGCTCGAGGATCGGCCGGCTCCATTCAGGGGCCAGCACGTCGATCACGCAGTCGGGGTGCTGCTGTTTCAGGCACTGGAACAGGGTCTGCGCCATCACCATGTCGCCGACCCAGCTGGGGCCAATGATCAGTATTCTCATGCTTAGTCCAGAAACGCTCGGGGAGGCTACAGGCTGCGGTACAGCCTGGCCTCCCCTCTTTATATTCAGGCTATGTGGCGGACAGTGTACCACTCACATGGCCTATTCGCGGGCAAGCCCGCTCCCACAGGGATTGCACACTGCTCAGGGCCTGTGCAGTACATGTGGGAGCGGGCTTGCCCGCGAATAAGCCAACACGGTATCAGCTTAAACCCAACTCACCCCAGATCCGCCGCACTTCACGGCGTTCATCGGCAAACTGCGCCGCATCGATCACCCCGGCCTCCTTCTGCAGGGCCTGGCGGTGGGAGGCCGAGCGGAACGCCTTGTACACTTCACGCAACAGCACCGCGTCACTGGCCGGCATCAAGTTCGCCTGCTCCAGCTCTTCCAGAATGCGGATGTTATCGGTCCATCGAAGTATGGCCGGATGGTCATGGGACCAGGCCAAAGCGGCGTATTGCACCATAAATTCGATATCGACGATACCGCCGGCATCCTGCTTGATATCGAAGGGTACACCGGCGTCGAAGGCGTTCGCCGCAGTACCGGCAGCCGTAGCCTTGGTACCGAGGTTGTCACGCATCTTGGCGCGCATTTCACTCACCTCGCCGCGCAGTTTTTCCAGGTCGCGGGCCTGGCCCAGTACCTTGGCACGCACACCTTCGAATGCCGCCCCCACCTGCTTGCAACCCACCAGCACACGGGCCCGTACCAGCGCCTGGTGTTCCCAGGTCCAGGCTTCGTTCTGCTGGTAGCGCTCGAAGGCGCCCAGCGAGCTGACCAGCAGGCCCGAGGCGCCGGACGGGCGCAGGCGCATATCCACGTCGTACAGTTGGCCCGAGTTGGTCTGGGTGGTCAGCAGGTGGATGATGCGCTGCCCCAGACGCGTGAAGAACTGCGCGCTGTCGATAGGCTTCGCACCGTCGGTTTCCGCCTGCGGATCGCCGTCATGGATGAAGACCAGGTCCAGGTCCGAACCGTGGCCTAGCTCCAGGCCGCCCATCTTGCCGTAACCGATGATGATGAAACCCGGGTCGCACAGGCTGCCGTCGCTGCGCTTGGGTTGGCCGTGGCGGGCCACGGTCTGGCGCCAGGCCAGGGCCAGCACCTGGTCGAGGATGGCTTCAGCCAGCCAGGTCAGGTAGTCGCTGACTTTCATCAACGGCAGGTTGCCGCTGATTTCCGAGGCGGCCACGCGCAGGCTGTGGGCCAGCTTGAAATGGCGCAGCGCCTCCATCTGCTGCTCCAGGTCGTCCTCGGGGATGCGAGTCAGGCGCTCGCGCAGCTCGCTGGCCAGTTCTGGCGCCAAGGGCGGGCTGAACAAGCGGCCCTCATTGAGCAGTTCGTCGAGCAGCAGCGGGTAAAGGGCAATCTGCTCGGCAATCCACGGGCTGGCGGCGCACAGCGTCAGCAAACGGCGCAAGGCACCGGGGTTTTCGGTCAGCAGTACCAGGTAGGCCGAACGCCGTGCCACAGCCTCGACCAATGGCAACACCCGCTCAAGCACCAGGTCAGGGTTGTCATGCTCCACCGCCTGGGCCAACAGCCGTGGGATGAATGCGTCAAGTCGCTCACGGCCGATGCGCTGCATCGAGCGCAACTGCGGGCTGGAACGCAGCCCGGCCAGGCGCCGCAAGGCTTCGGCGGGTTGCTTGAAGCCAGCCTCTTGCAATTGCCGGCCAGCGGCTTCTTCATCCTGCGCCTGCTCCCACAACGGCGACCACTCGCCACCCACCACCAGTTCGCCTTCGCCGTCTTCATCATCCGGGTCGGCAATGACCTGGCGGAAATGCCAGTCGATACGGCCACGCCAGTACATCAACTGGTCGTGGAAGCTCTGCCAGTCGGCAAAACCGAGCACGTAGGCCACGCGTGCCTGATCGGTCTCACCTTCCGGCAACATTTGCGTCTGGCGGTCGGCAATGGCCTGGATGGCGTGCTCGGTATAGCGCAGGAACTCATAACCCTCGCGCAACTCGGCCACCACTGCTGGCGGCAGGTAGCCTTGGCCTTCCAGGGTGGCCAGCACCTTGAGCAACGGCCGCTGCTGCAGGCTGAGGTCACGCCCGCCGTGGATCAGCTGGAAGGCTTGGGCGATGAACTCTACTTCGCGAATACCACCGGCACCCAGCTTGATGTTCTCGGCCATGCCCTTGCGCCGCACTTCCTGCTGGATCAGCTGCTTCATGGTGCGCAGCGCTTCGATTGCGGAAAAGTCCAGGTAGCGGCGGTACACGAACGGGCGCAGCATCTCCTGCAACTGCGCGCCGGCCGCCTGGTCGCCGGCCACCACCCGCGCCTTGATCATCGCGTAACGTTCCCAGTCACGGCCCTGGTCCTGGTAGTACTGCTCCAGTGCATTGAAGCTGAGCACCAGGGCACCCGCCGAACCATAGGGACGCAGGCGCATGTCAACGCGGAACACAAAGCCGTCGACGGTAACCGGGTCCAGTGCCTTGATCAGCCTTTGGCCCAGGCGCGTGAAGAACTCCTGGTTGTCCAGCGAGCGCTTCACCCCTTCGGTTTCACCTCCCTCGGGGAAACCGAAGATCAGGTCGATGTCCGACGACAGGTTAAGCTCTACCGCTCCCAGCTTGCCCATGCCCAGCACCACCATGTGCTGCGGCTGGCCGCTGCGGTTGCCGATGGGCGTGCCGAATTGCTGGCAATGGCGCGGGTACAGCCATTGGTAGGCTTCGTCGATGGCCGCATCGGCAAGGTCCGACAGGTCACGGCAGGTTTCGCCAAGTTCCGCCTGACGGGTAATGTCGCGCCAGATAATGCGCAGCTGCTGGCGGTTGCGCGCGCGGCGCAGATTGCGCGCCAGCTCGTCCTCGCTCTGTGCCGCCTGGGCTGTTGCGGCGATTTGCCCGCGCAGCTCACCCGGGGCGTAACGCCGCTCCAGCTCGCCGCTGGCCAGCAGGGCGAACAGCATCGCGGGCTCGCGCTGGGCCAAACTGAGTACGAATTCACTGGCAGCAGCCACCTGATCGAACTGCTGCCGGTGCAGCGGGCTCCAGGCCTGCAGGTCGAGTTCGGGGTGGCCGGCCACGGCATCGCTGATGAACTGCTGGTTGCGAGTGACCAGCGGCTGCAAGGTGGCAGGCAGATCGGAGGGCAAAGGTAGGCGCATGGTCTATCCTTGATCGGCGTGAAATAGAGGGGAAAAAGCGGCCAAGGGGAAGCCGGACCACGGTTGGACTGTCGTACAAAAGTTGGAAATAGCTGAAAAAAACGAAAACTTGGCAACAAACATCAAGAACCACCCGTTCGCGACACAATGCCAACCAACATGAACGTTTTTCCTCACAAGCCAAGGTGCGACCAAACGTCGCACAAATGTAGTTTTACTACTACTCGTGTCGTGTAAAAGCATGAAATGCGAAAGCAAATGTAGTAAAACTACAACGCGCCGGAAGACACCCCGGTAATCCAAGAATTCACGACGTCTGCCCATAAGGCCAGTCGCAATCTCAGGCAATCGATTCTGGTTGCCTTTCCGCCCTGGAGCAAGCCATGCAAGACCTCGATCCAATCGAAACCCAGGAATGGCTGGATGCCCTGGAGTCGGTCCTCGACAAAGAAGGCGAAGACCGCGCTCATTACCTGATGACCCGTATGGGCGAGCTGGCCACCCGTAGTGGCTCCCAGCTGCCATATGCGATCACCACGCCATACCGCAACACCATCCCTGTCACCCACGAAGCACGCATGCCTGGCGACCTGTTCATGGAACGCCGCATTCGCTCGATGGTGCGTTGGAACGCGCTGGCCATGGTCATGCGTACCAACCTGAAAGACTCGGACCTGGGCGGACACATCTCTAGCTTCGCCTCCAGTGCCACCCTGTACGACATCGGCTTCAACTACTTCTTCCAGGCCCCTACCGAAGAACACGGCGGCGACCTGGTCTTCTTCCAGGGCCACGCATCGCCAGGCGTCTACGCCCGTGCCTTCATGGAAGGCCGCATCAGCGAAGACCAGATGAACAACTTCCGTCAGGAAGTGGACGGCAACGGTCTGTCTTCGTACCCACACCCATGGTTGATGCCTGACTTCTGGCAGTTCCCGACCGTTTCGATGGGTCTGGGCCCGATCCAGGCGATCTACCAGGCACGCTTCATGAAGTACCTGGAAGCTCGTGGCTTCATCCCGGCCGGCAAGCAGAAGGTCTGGTGCTTCATGGGCGACGGTGAGTGCGACGAGCCGGAATCCCTGGGTGCAATCGCCCTGGCCGGCCGCGAGAAGCTGGACAACCTGATCTTCGTCATCAACTGCAACCTGCAGCGCCTCGACGGCCCGGTTCGCGGCAACGGCAAGATCATCCAGGAACTCGAAGGCGTGTTCCGTGGCGGTGGCTGGAACGTCAACAAAGTCGTCTGGGGCCGTTTCTGGGACCCACTGCTGGCCAAGGACACCAACGGTGCCCTGCAGCGCCGCATGGACGAAGTCATCGACGGCGAATACCAGAACTACAAAGCCAAAGACGGCGCGTACGTTCGCGAGCACTTCTTCAACACCCCGGAACTCAAGGCCATGGTCGAAGACCTGTCCGACGAAGAGATCTGGAAGCTCAACCGTGGCGGTCACGACCCGTACAAGGTCTACGCGGCGTATCACCAGGCTGTTAACCACAAAGAGCAGCCGACCGTCATCCTGGCCAAGACCATCAAGGGTTACGGCACCGGTGCTGGCGAAGCCAAGAACACCGCGCACAACACCAAGAAGGTCGACGTCGACAGCCTGCGTCACTTCCGTGACCGCTTCGACATCCCGGTCAAGGATGCCGACCTGGAGAACCTGCCGTTCTTCAAGCCGGAAGAAGGTTCTGCCGAAGCCAAGTACCTGGCCGAGCGCCGTGCTGCCCTGGGCGGTTTCGTGCCACAGCGCCGTGCCAAGAGCTTCAGCGTGCCGACCCCGCCACTGGAAACGCTGAAAGCGATCCTGGACGGCTCGGGCGACCGCGAAATCTCCACCACCATGGCCTTCGTGCGTATTCTGGCGCAGCTGGTCAAGGACAAGGACATTGGCCAGCGCATCGTCCCGATCATCCCGGACGAAGCCCGTACCTTCGGTATGGAAGGCATGTTCCGCCAGTTGGGCATCTACTCGTCGGTCGGCCAGCTCTACGAGCCAGTCGATAAAGACCAGGTGATGTTCTACCGCGAAGACAAGAAGGGCCAGATCCTCGAGGAAGGCATCAACGAAGCCGGCGCCATGTCGTCGTTCATCGCTGCCGGTACCTCGTACAGCTGCCACAACCAGCCGATGCTGCCGTTCTACATCTTCTACTCGATGTTCGGTTTCCAGCGTATTGGCGACCTGGCCTGGGCCGCTGGCGACAGCCGCACCCGTGGCTTCCTGATCGGCGGTACCGCCGGCCGTACCACCCTCAACGGTGAAGGCCTGCAGCACGAAGACGGTCACAGCCACATGATGGCGGGCACCATCCCGAACTGCCGCACCTACGATCCGACCTACGGCTACGAGCTGGCGGTGATCATCCAGGACGGCATGAAGAAGATGACCGAAGAGCAACAGGACATCTTCTACTACATCACCGTGATGAACGAATCCTACCAGCAGCCAGCCATGCCGGCCGGTGTCGAGGAAGGCATCATCAAGGGCATGTACCTGCTGGAAGAGGACACCCGCGAAGCTGCACACCACGTACAGCTGATGGGCTCCGGCACCATCCTGCGCGAAGTCCGCGAAGCCGCGAAGATCCTGCGTGAAGAGTTCAACGTCGGTGCCGACGTGTGGAGCGTCACCAGCTTCAACGAACTGCGCCGCGACGGCCTGGCCGTGGAACGCGCCAACCGCCTGAAGCCTGGCCAGAAGCCACAGCAGACCTACGTCGAGCAGTGCCTGAACGGTCGCAAAGGCCCGGTCATCGCCTCTACCGACTACATGAAGCTGTTCGCCGAGCAGATTCGTCAGTGGGTACCGAGCAAAGAGTTCAAAGTCCTGGGTACCGACGGTTACGGTCGCAGCGACAGCCGCAAGAAGCTGCGTCACTTCTTCGAAGTCGACCGCCACTTCGTGGTGCTGGCTGCCCTGGAAGCCCTGGCTGACCGTGGCGAGATCGAACCCAAGGTTGTCGCAGACGCTATCGTCAAGTTCGGTATCGACCCGGACAAGCGCAACCCACTGGACTGCTGAGGAGTATTTTTAAGTGAGCGAACTCATTCGCGTACCTGACATCGGCAGCGGTGAAGGTGAAATCATCGAGCTGTTCGTCAAGGTCGGTGATCGTATCGAGGCTGACCAGAGCCTGCTGACCCTGGAGTCCGACAAGGCCTCCATGGAAATTCCGGCGCCCAAGGCTGGCGTGATCAAGGAACTGAAGGTCAAGCTGGGCGACCGCCTGAAAGAAGGCGACGAACTGCTGGTCCTGGAAGCCGAGGGCGCCGCTGCTGCGGCCCCTGAGGCACCGGCTGCTGCCGCTGCTCCAGCTCAGGCTGCTGCGCCGGCTCCGGCCGCCGAAGCTGCCCCTGCTCCGGCAGCAGCCCCGGCTGCCGCCAGCGTGCAGGACATCCACGTGCCGGACATCGGTTCGTCGGGCAAGGCCAAGATCATCGAAGTGCTGGTCAAAGTCGGCGACACCGTCGAAGCCGACCAGTCGCTGATTACCCTGGAGTCCGACAAGGCTTCCATGGAAATCCCGTCGCCGGCCGCCGGCGTGGTCGAAGAAGTGCTGTGCAAGCTGGAAGACGAAGTCGGCACTGGCGACCTGATCTTCAAGCTGAAAGTGGCGGGTGCCGCCCCGGCTGCCGCGCCGGCACCGGCTGCTGCTCCTGCACCAGCCAAGGCTGAGGCTGCTCCGGCTGCCGCACCTGCTGCTGCAGCCCCGGCTGCTGCCCCTGCACCGGCTGCTACCGCACCGGCCGCTGGCAGCAATGCCAAGGTTCACGCAGGCCCTGCTGTTCGTCAGCTGGCCCGTGAATTCGGTGTCGAGCTGGGTGCAGTTGCTGCCACCGGCCCGCACGGTCGCATCCTGAAAGAAGACGTGCAGGTCTACGTCAAGGCCATGATGCAGAAGGCCAAGGAAGCGCCGGCAGCCGCCGGTGCGACCGGTGGTGCTGGCATCCCGCCGATCCCTGCCGTGGACTTCAGCAAGTTCGGTGAAGTGGAAGAAGTGGCCCTGACCCGCCTGATGCAGGTCGGTGCTGCCAACCTGCACCGCAGCTGGCTCAACGTGCCGCACGTGACTCAGTTCGACTCTGCCGACATCACCGAGCTGGAAGCCTTCCGCGTTGCGCAGAAGGCCGTGGCCGAGAAGGCTGGGGTGAAGCTGACCGTGCTGCCACTGCTGCTCAAGGCCTGCGCCTTCCTGCTCAAGGAACTGCCGGACTTCAACAGCTCGCTGGCGCCAAGCGGCAAGGCCATCATCCGCAAGAAGTACGTGCACATCGGCTTCGCCGTGGACACCCCGGACGGCTTGCTGGTCCCTGTGATCAAGAACGTCGACCAGAAGAGCCTGCTGCAACTGGCTGCCGAAGCCGCTGCACTGGCCGAGAAGGCGCGCACCAAGAAGCTGTCGGCTGACGAGATGCAAGGCGCTTGCTTCACCATCTCCAGCCTCGGCCACATTGGCGGCACCGGCTTCACGCCGATCGTCAATGCGCCGGAAGTGGCTATCCTGGGCGTCTCCAAGGCGACCATGCAGCCAGTCTGGGATGGCAAGGCCTTCCAGCCAAAGCTGATGCTGCCGCTGTCGCTGTCCTACGATCACCGTGTGATCAACGGCGCTGCCGCCGCGCGCTTCACCAAGCGCCTGGGCGACGTGCTGGGCGATATCCGCACCATGCTGCTGTAAGCCAGCACACTGCCCCTCCTTGCGAGGGGCAGTACCCTTTTCGAGCTGCCACGCTCGTACCTCAACCCCGTCGATTGGCGGGGCTTTTTTTGCCTGGGAAAAGCTGGGAGGGCTTCGCCCTCCTTTCGCGACACAAGGCCGCAAAGCGGCCCCAAAATCTCCAGCCAAACTACAGAATCGGCCACGTCAGCCGATAACCTGTCCACAGCATCAAGCATGGCCGCTTGCCAGCCCTCGGGACATGATGCAACCTTGCCAAATCCGCCGCAGCCACAAGGCAGCGTTCCCTCTTCAAGCGAGTCTTCGATGAAAAGCCAACCCGATGCCGCCAGCCGTGTGGCGGCCGAGGTCGTGACACAGTTACCCGTGCCCTCGCGGCTCGGCATGCTGCGTTTCGAAAGGCTCAACGAAGCCACCTGGGCCATGCTCTACCTTGACCCAGCCTGTGAGCGCCAGTTCGGCCTGAAAACCGGCGAGCTGTGTGCCCTGATTGACGCGCCCTACGCCAGCCTGATGGAACCCGAAGCACGCTACCGGCTGCACGACGAGATCCAGTTGCAACTGGCACAGCGCGGCTACTACCGCGTGCGCTACACCCTGCACACACCGAGCACCTCGCTGCGCCTGCTGGAAGCGGGTGAAGCCTACAAGCAACACAACCGCCAGCTGTTGCGCGGCTACCTGAGCGTGCTCGACGACCAGCAGGAAGAGACCGGCGAAACCGGCGCCAGCGACCTGGAATCACGCAACAACCGCCTGCAGCTGGCCCTGCAGCTGAACCAGCGCACGCAGCAAGAACAGCTGGAGCACCTGGAGCGGGTGCGCGGCCAGCAGGACCTTATCCTGCGCCTCGCCCGCCATCGCTACAGCGCGGGTAACTCGCTGCTCGAAGCGGCCCAGCTGATCACCCAGAGCGCCTGCGAAATCTACAAGGTCGACTGCGCCAGCATCTGGCACCTGGAAGACCAACGCCTGGAACCGATCATCGCCTGGTACCGCGACGCACAGGAGCACCGCCAGCCCGAAGCCATCGATGCCAGCCGCTTCCCCGACTACCTGGATGCACTGCACGCAAGCCGCGCCATCGACGCTCACAACGCCGGCCACGACCCGCGCACCCGCGCCCTGGCGCAAAGCATGCGCCCGGAAAACAAGGCCATGCTCGACGCCAGCATCCGTGTCGATGGCCAGGTGATCGGCGTGTTGTGCCTGGAGCAAAGCGGCCAGCCAAGGGCCTGGCAGTCGGACGAGATTGCCTTTGCCGGTGAGCTGGCCGACCAGTTCGCCCAAGTGATCACAAACCACAAACGACGGGCCGCGGCCAGCGCCCTGCACCTGTTCCAGCGTGCGGTCGAGCAGAGCGCCAGTGCCTTCCTGCTGGTGAACCGCGACGGCCGGGTGGAGTACGTCAACCCCAGCTTCACCGCCATCACCCAGTACAGTACCGACGAAGTGCAGGGCCGCCAGCTGGGTGAGCTACCGGCACTGGAGAACCTCAGCGAACTGCTGTTCGACTCGCCGTCGAGCCTGGCCATGGGCAACAGTTGGCAGGGCGAGTTCAAGAGCCGGCGCAAAAACCTGGAGCCGTACTGGGGCCAGCTGTCGATTTCCAAGGTGTACGGTGACAACCGTGAGCTGACCCACTACATCGGCATCTACGAAGACGTCACCCAGACCAAGCTGGCCCAGCAACGCATCGAACGCCTGGCTTACACCGACAACCTCACCAACCTGGGCAACCGCCCGGCGTTCATCCGCAGCCTGGACGAGCGCTTCGCCCGCGATGGCGAAAGCTCGATGTGCCTGCTGCTGGTGGACATCGACAACTTCAAGCGCATCAACGACAGCCTTGGCCACCAGACCGGCGACAAGCTGCTGATCAGCCTGGCCAGGCGTCTGCGCAACAGCCTGCACAGCGGTGGCATCCTGGCGCGCTTTGCCAGTAACGAGTTCGCCGTGCTGCTCGACGACACCAGCCTTGAAGATGGCCAAGGCGTTGCCCAGCAGTTGCTGTGTACCCTCGACAAGCCGATGTTCGTCGACAACCAGCTGATCAACGTCACCGCATCGGTAGGCCTGGCCTGTGCACCGTTGCACGGCGTCGACCCGGCCAGCCTGATGAAGAATGCCGGCCTTGCATTGCACAAGGCCAAGGCCAACGGTAAACACCAGGTACAGGTGTTTACCGAAGTGCTCAACGCCGAAGCCAGCTACAAGCTGTTCGTCGAGAACAACCTGCGCCGTGCCCTGACCCAGAATGAGCTGGACGTGTTCTACCAGCCCAAGCTGTGCCTGCGCAGCGGTCGCCTGCTGGGCCTGGAAGCGCTGCTGCGCTGGAACCACCCCGAACGCGGCATGATCCGCCCGGACCAGTTCATCAGCGTGGCCGAGGAAACCGGCCTGATCATCCCTATCGGCAAATGGGTGGTGCGCCAGGCGTGCTGCATGAGCCAGCAACTGCGCAAGGCCGGCCTGGGCAACCTGCATGTAGCCATCAACCTGTCGCCCAAACAGTTCTCCGACCCGGACCTGGTGGCGTCGATCAGCACCATCCTCAAGGAAGAAGCCCTGCCCCCGCACCTGCTGGAGCTGGAGCTGACCGAAGGCCTGCTGCTGGAAGCCAGCGAAGACACCCACCGCCAGCTGGACGAACTGAAGGCCCTGGGCCTGACCTTGGCCATGGACGACTTCGGCACCGGTTATTCGTCGCTGAGCTACCTGAAGAAGTTTCCGATCGACATCCTCAAGATCGATCGCAGCTTCATCAACGAAATCCCCGACAACCAGGACGACATGGAAATCACCTCGGCGGTGGTGGCCATGGCCCACAACCTGAAGCTGAAGGTGGTGGCCGAAGGGATCGAGACGCCAGAGCAGCTGGCGTTCCTGCGCCGTCACCGCTGCGACGTGGGCCAGGGTTACCTGTTCGACCGGCCGATTCCCGGGCGCGAGCTGGCCGAACGGCTGAAGCGCTATCCGCGTGGCCCGGTGGCCTGACAGCTGCGTAATCCTCGGGCACTATAGAAGCCATTCGGGCCCTTTCGCGGGCACGTCCGCTCCCACAGGAAACCACAACCTTTGGAACCTGTGCTGTACCTGTGGCAGCGGGCCTGCCCGCGAAGGCCCAAACCCCTACCCCACTGAATAAACACAGAGGAACGGCCATGGTCCTGCGTTCGGAAATCCTGGTGAACAAAAACGTCATGCCCACTGCGGAACAGGCCCTGCCTGGCCGCGACACGCCAATGAGCCTGCCCGAGTTCCACTACGTCTTCAAAGACACCCCACTGCTCGGCCCGTTCTTCGAAGGCGCCATCGACTTCGCCATCTTCGGCCTGGGCTGCTTCTGGGGCGCGGAGCGCCGCTTCTGGCAGCGTGAAGGTGTGGTCAGCACCGTGGTCGGCTACGCCGGCGGCTTCACCCCGCACCCTACCTACGAAGAAGTCTGCTCGGGCCTGACCGGCCACACCGAAGTGGTGCTGGTGGTGTTCGACAAGGACAAGGTCAGCTACCGCGAACTGCTGGCAATGTTCTGGGAGCTGCACAACCCCACCCAAGGTATGCGCCAGGGCAACGACATCGGCACCCAGTACCGCTCGGCCATCTACTGCACCAGCCCGGAACAGCTGGAACAGGCCAAGGCCAGCCGCGACGCCTTCCAGGCCGAACTGAGCAAGGCCGGCTTCGGTGAGATCACCACCGAAATCGACCAGGCACCGACCGTCTATTTCGCCGAGGCCTACCACCAGCAGTATCTCGCCAAGAACCCGGACGGCTACTGCGGCATCGGCGGCACCGGCGTGTGCCTGCCACCCAGCCTGCAAGGTAACTGAAGCATGAGCACGATGACCCTGTTCCACTCGCCGTTGTCGCCTTTCGTGCGCAAGGTCATGGTGGTGTTGCACGAGACCGGCCAGCTTGAGCGTGTGCAGCTGCAGCCGGTGAACATCAGCCCGGTGAGCGGCGACCCGCAGCTTAACCTGGACAACCCGATCGGCAAGATCCCGGCCCTGCGCCTGGAAGACGGCACCGTGCTGCATGACAGCCGGGTGATTTGCGAGTACCTCGACATGCAGCACGTAGGCCTGCCGCTGCTGCCACGAGAAGGCTCGGCGCGCTGGCGGCGCATGACCTTGGTATCACAGGCCGATGCGATCATGGATGCGGCGGTGTCGAGCCGTTATGAGAGCTTCCTGCGGCCAGAGGACAAGCGCTGGGATGGCTGGCTGCAGGCGCAGGGTGACAAAATCCGCCGGAGCCTGGCCAACCTGGAGCAGGAGCACTTGCCTGAGCTGATGTCCGGCTTCGACCTGGCGGCGATTGGCGTGGCCTGTGCGCTGGGCTATCTGGATTTGCGTCAGCCCGGGTTTGGCTGGCGTGAACACCAGCCTGGGTTGGCGGCGTGGTATGCCGAGGTGGTCAAGCGGCCGTCGATGGTCGCTACAGCGCCAGTGGCCTGACAGGGCCCCTTCGCGGGTGAACCCGCTCCTACAAGGTTCTCCACAGTGTTCGCTATCTGTGGTGGGCTTGTGGGAGCGGGCGTGCCCGCGAAGGCCTCACCTCGGTATCACAGGAAACAACAGCCCGATCCTGAGGGCCAACCAGCGCCCGATCTCTTTGTCCTCCCTCATGTCGCCCTCCCCACCCGTGCCCAGTCCAGCCGTCGGGTCAGCACCATGAACACCCCAAGCAAACCGAAACACAGCAACGACCCCATCAGCAGCGCATAGTCTTCGGCACTCAGCAGCCCGTAGAGCAGCGCGTACAACGCCGCCAAACCCGCTGCAAAACCCACCCCTCGCCCCAGACTGCGCAATACATGGCTCAGGTAGAAACCGATCAGCAGCACACAGGCTGAAGCCGACAGCCCATACGCCAAACCAAAGCCAATGTGCTCGGACAACGACAGCAGCAACAGATAGAAGAACGCCAGCGCCACGCCCACCAGGCTGTACTGCACCGGGTGCACACTCAGGTTCTTCATTACCTCGAACAGGAAGAAGCCGGCAAAGGTCAGGGCAATGAACAACAACGCGTATTTGATCGCCCGCTCGCTTTTCAGGTATTGGTCCACCGGGTCTATAAAACTCACGCCAAAGCTGCGCTCACTGAAATCTGTACACTGCCCGGCGTTAGCGCACTGGCGTATGGCATCCTCAAGGTTGGTGGCAAAGAACGAGGTTTGCCAATGGGCACTGAAGCCTTGAGCATCGATTTCGCGGCGGTTGGGCAAGTAGTTGCCGACGAAGCTCGGGTGTGGCCAGTTGGCGCGCATGTCCACGCTGCTGGTACGGCCCACGGGTACCACGTGCAACTGGCCGGTACCTTGCAACGCCAGGTCAAAGCCATAGCTGAACGCTCGCGCCTGTAACCCGTCCAGCCCCGGCAGGCTGGCGTGCACGCCGCCGCGCATCCAGTCGAGCTGGGTGCCGGGCTCGAACGGCACTTTTTGCTCGTCCATACTCAGCTCCAGACCACTTTCGATACCGCGGATATCACTGATGCCCACCACCAGGAACGGCTTGTCGAAGCGGTAGTCGTCAAAGTCCTTGTCGATGCCCCAATGCGCCGGGAGCTTGAAGCGGCCGCTGATACGGCCTTTGGTGTGAAACAACCGGGCCTGGTAGATGCCGCGGGCGCGCAGTTCGGTGTCCACACCCAGGTCGGCTTCGAAGGTTTCCGGCAGGAAGTACAGGTGGCCGGCGATCGTGCTGGTTTCCTGGGTACGCTCACCGTCCTTTTCGATCCAGCGGCGCTGGTACTTGCGGTACGGCACCACCAGCAACGGGCCGGTGAGTTGCTGATCGAAGCTGGTGCTCTGGGCAATATCGCGCAGCACGCCGTCGCGCATGGTCTGGCGGTCGTCGATCAGGCCGTTGATCAGCAGTAGCGGGATGAGCAACAGCAACATCAGCATGGCGATCATGCCGAGTTTGAAACCGAGGGTCTTGTTCATGTGGCCTCCTGTGGCAGTGGGCGCAGTGTCTGCGCCTTGCGTGGAGGCTTTGTGGAGCACGTGTGTGATTTACGTGTAATTGAGACTGCTGAGCAGCCCGGCTATCTCAGCTAATGCGCCGCAGCGGCAGCCACAACCGCACCCGTACCCCGCCATCGACGTTGTCCACCGCCAAGGCCCCGCCGTGCAGCTGCATCACCTCGGCCACGAAGTTCAGCCCCAGCCCGGTGCTCTTGCGCCCGCTCCCGGGCCGCGGCAGCGAGTAGAACCGCTCGCTGACCCGCCCAATGGCATAGGCCGGTATCGCTTGCCCTTGGTTGAACAAACTCAACGCCACGCGTTCGCCAGCGCGCTCCAGGTCGAACAGCAGCGTGCCCCCTTCCGGGGTGAAGTCCAGTGCGTTGTCGAGCAGGTTGGCCAACGCCTGGCGCATCAGAAACGGATCGCAAAGCAAGCGCAAAGTGGCAGGCACCCGCTGACGTACCTGCAAACGGGCGCCTTCGATCCGCGCCGCATGGGCCAGCAGCAACTCATCGACCAACGCCGCCAGCGCCACCTGCTGCTCGTCCTCCAGCGCCTGCATCTGCTCGACCCTGGCCAGGTTGAGCAGCCGCTCGATCATCTGCTGCAAACGCTCGCTCTCGCGCTCGATATTGCCGGCAAAGCGCGCCCGCTGATCAGCGGGCATGTCCTCGCCCTGCAACAGCTCGGAAGCACCGCGGATGGCCGCCAGCGGGCTTTTCAGCTCGTGAGTCAGGGTGTGCACGTAGCGCTCGACATAGGCCTTGCCTTCCAGCTGGGTGCGCATGCGTTCCACTGCCTGTGCCAGGTTCGCCAGCTCGCCGCCCTTGTAATGCGGAAGCTCCGCACGCTCACCTTCGCTGACCGCCTGCGCATAACCTGCCAACTTGCGCAGCGAGCGCGCAAGCCACCACGACAGAGCCGCGCCGATCAGCAAGCCCAGGCCGATCAGCCCCAGCCCCAGGGTGAGCAGGCGTCGCTCGGAGCGGTCGATGTAGGGTTGCAATGAGCTATTGGGCTTGGCGACGGTGACGACGCCGATGATCTTGCCGTTGTCGATGATCGGCGCGCCAACGTGCATCACCGAGGTGCTTTCGTCGTTGGGGTCGCTGCGGGTGGAGCGGGCGCCATACTGGCCACGCAGGGTCAGCAGCACGTCATTCCACTGCGAGTAATCCTTGCCCAGGGCCTCGCCGCTGGAGTCCAGCAACACGATGCCCTTGGCGTCAGTGACGTAGATGCGGTGGCTGACCTGGTTCTTGGCCAGCCCCCAGATCTGTGCGCCCGGGCTGCGCGAGCCGTAGGCCTCGAGCACCTCGGGCAGGCGGCCCTGGTTCAGGGTGCCGGCCTTGACGTCATCCCGCAGGATTTCTGCCAGCAGGTTGGCAGTGTCTACCAATGTTTCTTCGGAGGATTGGCGCACTACCGGGCGAATCTGTTCGCGTACGGTATTGAGCAAGAAGTAACCGGCCAAACCGACGAACAGGAAGTACACCAGGAAGATGCGAATACCCAAGCGCATCAGGCGTGCTCCGGGCTATAGCTGTAACCGAGGCCGCGATGGGTCTGGATCGGCTCGGCATCACCCGCTACCTGGCGCAGTTTGGCGCGCAGGCTCTTGATATGGCTGTCGATGGTGCGCTCATAGCCCACGTCGGAGGCCACGCCCAAAGCGTCGAGCAGCTGTTCGCGGCTGAACACCCGCTGCGGTTGTTCGAGCAGGCATTGCAGCAGGCGGAACTCATGCCGGGTCAGCGTGAGCGGCTGGCTGCGGTAGGTGATCTGCATGCGCAGGGTGTCGAGCTGGAACAAGGTGGTTCCGCCGGCAGCCTCGGCCCTCGGGGCCATGCGTTTGAGGATCGCCCGAACGCGCGCTGCCACTTCACGAGGGCTGAAAGGTTTTACCACGTAGTCATCGGCGCCGATTTCCAGGCCTACTACGCGGTCGATTTCACCGTCCCGGGCGCTGAGAAACATCACTGGCACCTCGGTGAACCGGCGCAGCTGGCGACAGGTTTCGAAGCCGCTGATGTCGGGCAGGCCGATGTCGAGAATGACCAGGTCGGCCGGGCGCTGGCGCTGCTGGTCGAGGGCGGCACTGCCCAGGGTTACCCACTCGGTGCTGTGACCATCGGCCTGCAAGGCGTAGACCAGGGTGTCGGCGATGGCGGCTTCGTCTTCGACGATGAGGATATGGGGCATGGCGTCCGGCCTTGCGGTTTTGAAGGTTGGCACATCTCAGTGTAGGAGCGGGCTTGCCCGCGAACACCGGCGAAACCGGTGCCTGACACCACATCATGTGTGTTCGCTACATTGTATTGCGCCCGCTTCAAATCAACAGCCTGGCTTGCCAGCAGTGAACTTCTTCGCCGGGTTGACCGCCGCCTTGAACTCGCGCAGCGCCTTGGAACCCACCAGCAGCGGGTAGTTGAAGTTGCTGCGGTCCACCAGATTCACCTCGACGGTGCGCTTCACATCCCCCAGGCACAACTCCAGGTCGACCACCGGGCGCTTGGAGACCTCTGGCGCATCCCCTTCGTCCTCTTCATCGGCACGGCCCTTGATCTTGCTGATGCGCGAGACCTTGTGCTCGTACACCTTGCCGTCCGAGTCCTTGGTCGCCAGGCGGAAGCGCACCCACTCGTCGCCATCGCGGGTGAACCGCTCGATATCCTTGGCCGACAGCGACGCGGTGAAGGCGCCGGTGTCCATCTTGGCTTTCAGGGTTTCGCCCAGCTCGGGCAGGGCGATGTTCTCGTAACGGCCGTAGAGGGTGGGCTCGGCGGCCATTACCGGCAGCGCCAACAACGACAACAGGGCTAGCAGTGGTTTCACAGGCAGGCTTCCTTGAAAAGGGTCAGTGCTTAGACTGCACTGGCAAGATAGGTTCGCTTTCACAAGACTAAACAACATAACGTGAAACATTTGTTCCCGCCGCCGGGCATTGGACATTTGGCGTAGACGACCGCCCTGCTTATCATTGCCAACCGTTTATCTCCCACAACAAGAGTCTTTTTATGCGTCGCCTGCTGACCGGCATTCTCACTACCACCCTGCTGCTGCTCAATACTGTGGTATTGATCTGCCCGCTGCTGGTCTTCGCCCTGCTCAAGCTGGTGTTGCCGGGCCGTGGCCGTGACTACGCGTCCTGGGCGGTGATGTGGGTGGCCGAAACCTGGTCGGAAATCGACAAAGCCATCTTCGCCCTGTGCATCCCTACCCAGTGGGACATCCGCGGTGTGGAAAACCTGCGCAAGGACACCTCGTACCTGGCCGTGAGCAACCACCAGACCTGGGTCGACATCCCGGCGTTGATCGAAAGCCTCAACCGCCGTACACCGTTCTTCAAGTTCTTCCTGAAAAAGGAACTGATCTGGGTACCGTTGCTGGGCCTGGCCTGGTGGGGGCTGGATTACCCGTTCATGAAGCGCTACAGCAAGGCGTTTCTGGAAAAGCACCCGGAGCTCAAGGGCAAGGACCTGGAAATCACCAAGGCGGCCTGCGAGCTGTTCAAGCGCCAGCCGGTGACCGTGGTCAATTACCTGGAGGGCACCCGGTTTACCGAAGCCAAGCGCCAGGAGCAGCAGTCGCCGTATCGCTACCTGCTCAAGCCCAAGGCGGGTGGTGTAGCGTTTGTGCTCGCGGCATTGGGCGAACAGCTGGATGCCCTGCTGGATGTGACCATCGTGTACCCCGGTAATAAGGCGCCGGGGTTCTGGGACCTGCTCAATGGCAGCATTAGCCGGGTGATTATCGACATTCAGGTGCGGGAGCTGGACCCGGCGTTGTGGGCGGGGGATTACGAGAATGATCCTGAGTTCAGGCAGACGGTACAGGCCTGGGTGAACCAGTTGTGGGTGGCGAAGGACCAGCGGATCGAGCAGCTGCGGGCGGAGATGGGCTGAGACCTTCTGTCGCCTGAACTGGCCTCTTCGCGGGTGAACCCGCTCCTACAACCGCTACATTCAGGCATGCGCTGCCCCTTGTAGGAGCGGGTTCACCCGCGAAGAGGCCGGACCTGCCATAGCCAGAATCCGATCAAAACCCAGGCTAATAATCAGCATAAGGATTACTTTTTTGTCTTCCCCCACCTAAGTGGATAAAAATCGACCACAGCACAACTACAAAAATGCCTGGATCGATCAATGGCCAACCCACCCAGCTCTAACCCCGCCCAGCTTCGCCGTGTTCTCGGCCTCCCCGCCCTGGTGTTCTTCGGCCTGGTGTACATGGTCCCGCTGACCATTTTCACCACCTACGGCATCGTCACCGAACTTACCGGTGGCCGCACCGCCGGCGCCTACCTGGTCACCCTGGTGGCCATGCTGTTCACCGCCGCGTCCTACAGTTTCATGGTCAAGCGCTTCCCGGTCGCGGGCTCGGCCTATTCCTACACCAACATGGCCTTCGGCCCCAATGTCGGCTTCCTGGCCGGCTGGTCGCTGTTGCTGGATTACCTGTTCCTGCCGATGATCAACTACCTGCTGATCGGCCTGTTTCTCAACATTGCGTTCCCCGCAGTGCCTGCCTGGGCCTTCGTGCTCGCATGCATCGCTTTGGTGACAGTGCTGAACGTGGTCGGTATCAACTCGGTGGCCAAGACCAGCAACCTGATCGTCGGCGCGCAGATCGTGTTCATTGGCGTGTTTGTCGCGCTGTCCTGCCAGACATTGGCTGGCCAGCCGCTCGACCTGCTGTCGCCGCTAATCGGCGATGGCAGCAAACCTGGCTTTGGCCACCTGATGGCTGGTGCAGCGGTGTTGTGCTTGTCGTTCCTGGGCTTCGACGCCGTATCGACCCTGGCCGAAGAATGCCGCGACGCACGCCGCGACGTGCCACGGGCGATCATCCTCACCACCCTGTTCGCCGGGTTGCTGTTCACCGTGCTGGCTTACGTCAGCCAGTTGGTGCTGCCAGGCAGCAGCTTCGCCAATGCCGATGCAGCGGCCAACGAAGTGATGTTCAAGGCTGGCGGGCAGTTTCTCACCAACTTCTTCACCGCTGCTTATGTGGCGGGCAGCCTGGGTTCGGCGCTGGCCTCGCAGGCCGCGGTGTCGCGCATCCTGTTCACCATGGGGCGTGACAACGTGCTGCCACGGCGCAGCTTTGGTTACCTGTCGCCGCGCTTTGGTACGCCGGTGTTCGCCATTGCGCTGGTGTCGGCGTTCTCGCTGCTGGCGCTGGTGATCGACCTTTCTACCCTCGCCTCGCTGATCAGCTTTGGTGCGCTGGTGGCGTTTTCGGCGGTGAACCTGGCGGTGGTGAAAACGCACCTGATGGATGATGCCTCGCAGCGCAACTTCAAAGGCCTGCTGAGCTATGGTCTGGTGCCGCTGGTAGGGCTGGGGTTGACCTTGTGGCTGTGGACCAGCCTGTCGGCGCTGACGCTGGTGATTGGCCTGTGCTGGTTTGCCTTGGGCCTTGCGTACCTGGCAGTTCTGACAGCGGGCTTCCGCCGCCCCGTCCGCCTGGTGGATTTCTCCGAAGCTGTCTGACCTGATGCAATTTCGCTTTTGTGGGGGCAGCCCTTTCGCGACGCAAGCCGCCCCTACAGCACTCAGCCCATGGCTTGAGGGCTGTCGCTAGAATCCTCAGACCGAAGGCTGGGCCAATGGCGCTGGGGTAGTCCACAAACTCCCCAGATTCTGCAACAACGACCCGGCAATGCCCTGCTGCCCCAGATACTGCAGAATCAGTGGCGCAAACTGCCCGATCATCCCGGTATCCATCCCCAGCGCCTTGAACGCATTGTCCAGGTCGCTACGGTTTTCCACGTTGTTGCCCAGTGCGTTGCTCAGCGCTGACTGGCTCTCGCTGTTCTTGCCGAGCAAATCCCCCAAACCACTCAACCCGCCCAGCGCATTTGCACCGGCCAGCAGGTCCAGGCCCGGCACCGCCTTGGTCAGTTGCCCATAGTCATCGCTGCTAAGGTTGTTGCGCGCCAGCCCCAGCATGGCTCCTGCTCCGCCTACCGCCTGTTCGGGGGTGATGTTCAGCTGGCTGCCCAGGGTGTTGAGCAGATTGGCCTGCGCTTCGGGTGCCTGTACCTGGCCCTGCTGTTGCTGGTTCTGCATGGCGGACACGGCGTTGGCGGCGTCGCTGAGGTTGAAGGCGAACACCGGGCTTGCAGCCAGGGTCATCAGGGTTGCCAGGGTGATTGCTTTCATCGGAAGGGACCTCGTTGGCCGGGATGGCCAAGTAAACGATTGCTTTGACTGATTGTTACAGGGTTTGTTCCGAACTGCCTGTCACCTGACAAATTTGCCAGTTGTGACCCTATGCACATTAGCGCAGATTGAGAATCTCAAATCGTCTCAGAGGCATCAGAAAATGACGAGCAACGTGAGTAACGAGACAATAGCGCCGGCGGCGTCATGTACAAATGAGCAGCCAAGAATAACGGAGGACGGGATCACATTCTTTTATAAAAATCGTAACTTAGCAAGCTTCATATCTACAAATTACAGTGGTCGGATAGTAGCAGAACAAAACATAAAACTGGCGCAATTAGATCAAGCACAGACAGCCAAAATAATGTCGGTAGATCGAGCTAACTCCGTACTCGGCATAGGCCATGGCTCGATGAAATATTCACCCTATGGCTATATTGAAAGCGACAGCCTGTCAACATTACTCGCATTCAGCGGACAGCGCTTCGATAGGGTTCTCCAAGGATATGTATTGGGCAATGGCTATCGAACATACAACCCAAGACTACGGCGATTTACTAGCCCTGACACACTTAGCCCCTTTGAGGTCGGAGGATTGAATCCTTATGCATATTGTTTGAACGACCCTATCAACAATATCGATCCATCTGGGCACAAGGCATTCAATCTATCTAAGTCATTTAAAAATCTTTTTGGACGAAAAGCCAAAAAAATTGAACGTATCAATAATTACAATAAGTCTGCCACCGACTTCAACAACGAGCGCAAAGAGATGGGACTACTCGACCCATTTGACGAAGAAGGAAATCTTGATATTTATAGATTATATAGGAATAGAAATTTAATCAATAAAATGCCTTCAAAACCCAGCCAAACACTATCAGGAAAAGATAAGGCCTATGCCGCCAAGCATGAAAAAACCCTCGAAGATATCAGTAATGACCAAATCCCCTATTTGAAGCAATCGAAAGATCTAATAAAAGAGCATTCAATCGAATTAGATAAAATTGCAAAAGATGTAGAATACTGGAAGCCTTCGCAGGGTGCGCAACAAAATAGAAACATTCGAAGCACCGCATCCACGCCAAGCCACTTTTGGTTCAACAGCAAACGAACAGATAAGTACGACTAGCAAACTCATGTCAAACCATTATCAATGAGAGCGTGCAACACTTAAGGCAGCGGCCCTTTCGCAGCGCAAGGCTGCATCTACAGTGCGCCAGTGCGGACTTTGATCAGTTATATATAAAAAAGCCCCTCAAATTGAGGGGCTCTTGTCAGACAACTGCTTTTTACGCAGCACCCCACATCTTGTGCGGGTCGATCACAAACTTCTTAGGCACACCCGCATCAAACTCGCCATACCCTTCCGGCGCCTGATCCAGGTTGATCACCTGCACACCTACAACCTCAGCAATGTTGATGCGGTCCCACATGATCGCCTGCATCAACTGGCGGTTGTATTTCATGGTCGGGGTCTGGCCGGTGTGGAAGCTGTGCGACTTGGCCCAGCCCAGGCCAAAGCGGATGCTCAGCGCGCCGATCTTGGCTGCAGCATCCACCGCGCCTGGGTCTTCGGTCACGTACAGGCCCGGGATACCGATGTTGCCGGCCACGCGGGTCACTTGCATCAGCGAGTTCAGCACGGTGGCCGGGGCCTCGTGCTTGGCACCTTCGTGGCCATGGCCACGGGCCTCGAAGCCGACGGCGTCGACGGCGCAGTCCACTTCCGGCTCGCCGAGGATGTCGACGATCTGCTCGTGCAGCGGGGTGTCCTTGGACAGGTCGACCACTTCGAAGCCTTGCGACTTGGCGTGGGCCAGACGGGCCGGGTTGAGGTCACCGACGATCACGCAGGCGGCGCCCAGCAGGCGCGCCGAGGCCGCGGCGGCCAGGCCGACCGGGCCGGCACCAGCAACGTAGACAGTGCTGCCTGGGCCAACGCCAGCGGTTACGGCACCGTGGTAGCCGGTGGGCAGGATGTCGGACAGGCAGGTCAGGTCACGGATCTTTTCCATGGCCTTGTCGCGCTCAGGCAGCTTCAGCAGGTTGAAGTCGGCGTAGGGCACCAGCACGTATTCGGCCTGGCCGCCGGTCCAGTCGCCCATGTCGACGTAGCCGTAGGCACCGCCGGCACGGGCCGGGTTTACAGTGAGGCAGACACCGGTGTGCATCTCTTTGCAGGAGCGGCAGCGGCCGCAGGCGACGTTGAACGGGACTGATACCAGGTCGCCGATCTGCATGCGCTCGACGTCGCGGCCCTTCTCGACGATTTCACCGGTGATTTCGTGGCCCAGAACCAGGCCGACCTGGGCAGTGGTGCGGCCACGGACCATGTGCTGGTCAGAACCGCAGATGTTGGTGGAGACCACCTTCAGGATGACGCCGTGTTCGATTTTCTTGCCGCGCGGGTCCTGCATTTTCGGGTAGTCGATGTGTTGCACTTCGACCTTGCCGGCGCCGAGATATACCACTCCACGATTGCCAGACATTGCTTGTACCTCGCTTGATTATTATTTATGCAGCGTTGGTTGAAGCGCCGCCATCCGTGGGCGGCATGTACTACTGGAATGCAGGGAATTGTGGGCCGGATGGGGCCGAACGCACTGACTGGAAGCGACAGGGAGATGCCTTTTAGCGGCAGGGGTGTCGCTGGGGAGTATGGGCAAACAGAGAGGCGGCCTGTGCTGGCCTCTTCGCGGCTAAAGCCGCTCCTACGGGGGACCGCACCAACCCGAGGGCTGTGCTGTACCTGTAGGAGCGGCTTTAGCCGCGAAGAGGCCGGTACTGGTTATTACAGAACGACAGTCCGGTTGGCGTTCAGGAATACCCGCCGCTCGATGTGATAACCCACCGCGCGCGCCAATGTCAGGCATTCGATATCCCGCCCTTTGGCAATCAGGTCTTCGGGATAGTGGCTGTGATCCACCACCTCGACACCCTGGGCAATGATCGGCCCTTCATCCAGGTCGTTGTTGATGTAGTGCGCCGTGGCACCGACCATTTTCACGCCCTTGTTGTACGCCTGGTGATAAGGCTTGGCGCCCTTGAAACCCGGCAACAGCGAGTGGTGAATATTGATCGCCCAACCATCCAGACGGCGGCAAAGTTCGGGCGACAGTACCTGCATATAGCGGGCAAGAATGACCAGCTCAGCACCAGTCTCCTCGATCACCTGCAGCACCTTGCGCTCTTGCCCAGGCTTGTCCTTGGGGTCGAGGGCGAAGTGGTAATAAGGAATCTTGTGCCAATGCGCCAAGGGTTCGAGGTCCGGGTGGTTCGACACCACGGCCACCACATCCATACCCAGTTGGCCAATACGCTGGCGATACAGCAGGTCATTCAGGCAATGGTCGGCCTTGGACACCATGATCACCACCTTGGGGCGGTGGTTGGGTGCGGTCAGCTCGAAAGCCATGCCGAACGCTTCGCTGCGCTCTGCGAGGCCGGCCCGGAAGCCCGCCTCGTCAAAATCGTCCGGCTGACGGAACTCGACGCGAATGAAGAAGCGTCCCGACTGCCGGTCATCGAAGGAGTGGTGCTCCGTCACGTAGCAGCGCTGCTCGAAGAGGTAACGCGTCACCACGTCGACGGTGCCGAGCATGCTCGGGCAGTCGGCGGTGAGAATCCAGGTATCCGGTGCCCGACTCATGTTCTTGCTCCTTAGGCTTCGATGCTCAGGCCGTATTCGGCAGAAGCGTCCTGCAGCCACAGCCACCAGTAATCGGCGAAGCTGCGGCGAATCACCAGCTCCCAGGTGTCTTCTGCAGTGCGGCGGATCACCAGTTGCGACTTGGCGAACACGGTGCCCACGGCCTTGCCCACCGGGAAGTTGTTCGGGTGAACATCATAGCTGGTGGATTTCATCAGCACGTCGCGCACGTTCGGGCCACGCAGTTCCAGCAGGCTTTGCCCGCCACTGACATTGACGACCTGAATATGCTGGCCTTCAAGGGCCGCGCGCAGCTTTTGCTCGACTGCCAGCTCCTGACCGCCGGGCACGATCAGCAGCCACTCATCTGGGCCGACCCATTGCAGCGACATGTCCTTGTTGGCGACCACGGTCAGCGCCACGGGCAGCTCCAGGCCAAGGGCCTTGTGCACGCCGGCGGCGAATTCCGGGTTGTGGCCATCACCGCGCAGGGTGAGGTGGCCGAGGAACTTGCGTTCACGCAGGGTCACGCCTGCGTTCTTGCGGCCTTTGCCTACCAGGCTGGCCAGGTCGGCATGGTGCAGTGGCGACTGGGCTTTGGCCTCGGCGCCGGGGTTTTGCTGGAAGACGTTGATAGCGCTCATTTCTTACCTGCCTTGAATTCTGGATTCGACCACGATGCCTGCGGGAGACGGCCATCCTGTGGGAGCGGGCATGCCCGCGAATGCGATGTTGAATTCACCGCCCTCTTCGCGGGCACGCCCGCTCCCACAGAGACCTCATTCCACGCCTGGCACCGGTTGGACCGGGGGCCTTAGACGTTCTGCCGCTCACCCTTCGGATCGAAGAACACCGAAGACACGATTTCCGCCTCGATCACGCTGCCATCCGCCTGCGGCGAGTAGACACGCTCGCCCATGCGCTTGAGGCCGCCTTTGACCACACCCATGGCGAACGAGTAGCCCAGGGAGTTGGACGCGTAGCTGGAGGTGACGTGGCCGACCATGTCCATCGGGATCGGCTGTTTCGGGTCGAACACCAGCTGGGCGCCTTCCGGCAGCCACTTGGTCGGGTCGACCGGCTTCAGGCCCACCAGCTGCTTGCGGTTCTCACGTACGCAGTCTTCGCGGTTCATGCCACGCAGGCCGATCCACGAGAACGGCTTGTTGCGGCCAACGCACCAGCTCATGTTCAGGTCGTCCGGGTTCATCGAACCATCGGTGTCCTGGCCAACGATGATGAAGCCCTTCTCTGCACGCAGTACGTGCATGGTCTCGGTGCCGTACGGGGTCAGGTTGTACTTCTTGCCGGCCTCGATGATCTGTTCCAGCACGCCCATCGCGTAGTTGGCCTGCACGTTCACTTCGTACGACAGCTCGCCGGTGAACGAGATACGGAACACGCGGGCCGGCACGCCACCGACGTTGCCTTCCTTCCAGGTCATGAACGGGAAGGCTTCCTTGTCCATGTCGATGTCGGTCAGCTCGCTCAGCAGCTTGCGGCTGTTAGGGCCGGACAGGGTCATGGTGGCCCAGTGGTCGGTGACCGAAGTGAAGTACACCTTCAGCTCTGGCCATTCGGTCTGGTGATACAGCTCCATCCACTGCAGCACGCGAGCAGCGCCGCCGGTGGTGGTGGTCATGATGAAGTGGTTGTCGCCGACGCAGGCGGTTACGCCGTCGTCGAAGACCATGCCGTCTTCCTTGCACATCAGGCCGTAGCGGGCCTTGCCCACGTCGAGCTTGGTCCAGGCGTTGGTGTAGATGCGGTTGAGGAATTCGCGCGCGTCCGGGCCCTGGATATCGATCTTGCCCAGGGTCGAGGCGTCCAGCAGGCCCACGCTGTCGCGCACGGCCTTGCATTCACGCGTGACGGCAGCATGGATGTCTTCGCCGGCTTTCGGGAAGTACCACGGGCGCTTCCACTGGCCGACGTCTTCGAACTCGGCGCCGTTCTTCACGTGCCAGGCATGCAGGGCAGTGAAGCGCACAGGCTCGAACAGGTGACCACAGTGACGGCCCGCTACCGCGCCGAACGTCACCGGCGTGTAGTTGGGGCGGAACATGGTGGTACCCATTTCCGGGATGGTGATGCCGATCGAACGGGCGGCGATGGCCAGGCCGTTGATGTTGCCCAGTTTGCCCTGGTCGGTACCGAAGCCCAGCGCGGTGTAGCGCTTCACGTGCTCGACCGACTCGAAGCCTTCACGGGTGGCCAGCTCGATACCGGCTGCGGTCACGTCGTTCTGCTGGTCGACGAACTGCTTCGGCCCCTTGGTGCCTTTGTCGTGCGGTACCAGGAACAGTGCCACGGTGGCCTCTTCCTTGCGCGCCACGGTTTTTGGCAGGGTGCCGACAGTGGCCTTGAAACCGGCCTCGGTGGCTGCGCGGACGCCGCCTTCGAAGCCATCGGCAATCACATCGCCCAAGGCATACACGCCGTTGATACCACCGACGCACTCACGCTTCTGCGGCGCATCGCCCGGCACGAAGCCAAGGATATCGTCACGCCATACCGGGCGACCGCCCAAGTGCGAAGCCAGGTGCACGATCGGGCTGTAACCGCCCGAGGACGCGATCAGGTCGCACTCGAGGACTTCGCCTGGGCTGGTGACTTTGTGCGCCTGCACATCGATCGCCGCCACACGGGCGCCGGTGACGTGCTTGCTGCCTTTGGCCTCGACCACGGCGCTGGAGGTGAGGATGCGAATGCCTTTGGCACGCGCTTCTTCAACCAGCGAGCCACGTGGGTTGTGGCGGGCGTCGGCGATGGCGACCACTTGCAGGCCTGCGTCGTGCCAGTCCAGCGCGGCGCGATAGGCGTGGTCGTTGTTGGTCGACAGTACCAGCTTGCGGCCCGGCGCCACGCCATAGCGGCGAACATAGGTGGAAACAGCACCGGCCAGCATGTTGCCCGGCACGTCGTTGTTGCCGTACACCAGCGGGCGCTCGTGGGCGCCGGCAGCCAGTACCACGCGCTTGGCGCGAACGCGGTGCACGCGGTGGCGAACCTGGCCAATCGGGGCGCGGTCGCCGAGGTGGTCGGTGAGGCGCTCGTGAATGGTCAGGAAGTTATGGTCGTGGTAGCCGTTGACCGTGGCACGTGGCAGCAGGGTCACTTCCGGCAGGCCTTCCAGCTCTTTGACCACGGCGTTGACCCAGTCGGCAGCAGGCTTGCCGTCGAGGGTTTCGCGGGTGTCGAGCAGGCTGCCGCCGAACTCTTCCTGCTCGTCAGCCAGGATCACGCGGGCACCGCTACGCGCAGCGGCCAGTGCGGCAGCCAGGCCAGCAGGGCCGGCGCCGACGATCAGCACGTCGCAGTGCCGGTTCATGTAGTCGTAGCTGTCAGGATCGTTCTGCAGCGGCGCACGGCCCAGGCCGGCGGCTTTACGGATGTACTTCTCGTAAGTCATCCAGAACGATTTGGGGTACATGAAGGTTTTGTAGTAGAAGCCCGGCGGCATCATGCTGCCGCCAACCTTGCCGAGGATGCCCATGACGTCGTTGTTGACGTTCGGCCAGCCGTTGGTGCTGGTGGCGACAAGGCCCGCGTACAGTGCCTGTTGGGTGGCGCGCACGTTGGGGATCTGGGTAGCTTCGCTGGAGCCGATCTGCAGGATGGCGTTCGGCTCTTCGGTACCGGCGGCGATGATGCCGCGTGGGCGCGAATACTTGAAGCTACGGCCGACAATGTCGACGCCGTTGGCCAGCAACGCGGCGGCCAGGCTGTCACCGGCATAACCCTGGTAGGTCTTGCCGTTGAAGGTGAAGTTCAGGACCTTGCTGCGGTCGATACGGCCGCCGCTGGCGAGGCGATAGGTCTGGCTCATACTTTTTCCCCTTGGCCTTTGACGGTCGACGCGGCGCTGGTGGCTTTGCCGCTGGCGGTCACTTGCGGCTTCTCGCCAATCTTGTAGGTTTCCAGAATTTCGTAGGTCACGGTGTCACGGGTGACGTTGAAGTACTGGCGGCAGCCGGCAACGTGGTCCCACAGTTCATGGTGAATACCGCGCGGGTTGTCACGGTAGAACATGTAGGTACCCCACTCCTCGTCGGAGCAGGCGTTAGGGTCCAGCGGGCGGGCGATGTGCGCCTGGCCAGAGGCGTGGAACTCTTCTTCGGAGCGCAGCTCGCCGCAGTGGGGACAGAAAATATGCAACATGACGGTGTCTCCGGTTAGTGGGCGACGGCGGCGGCGCCGTGTTCGTCGATCAGTGCGCCGTTGTAGAAACGGTCCATGGAGAACGGCGCGGCCAGTGGGTGCATTTCGCCCTTGGCCAGGCTCGCGGCGAAGACGTTGCCCGAACCCGGGGTCGCCTTGAAGCCGCCAGTACCCCAACCGCAGTTGAAGAACATGTTCTTGACCGGGGTTTTGGTGATGATCGGGCAAGCGTCCGGCGAAGTGTCTACGATGCCGCCCCACTGGCGGTTCATGCGAACACGCGACAGGTTGGGGAACATCTCGACGATGGCCTGCAGGGTGTGCTCGATCACCGGGTACGAACCGCGCTGGCCGTAGCCGACCCAGCCGTCGATACCGGCACCGATCACCAGGTCGCCTTTGTCGGACTGGCTGATGTAGCCGTGTACGGCGTTGGACATGATCACGCTGTCGATGATCGGCTTGATCGGCTCGGATACCAGCGCTTGCAGCGGGTGCGATTCCAGCGGCAGGCGGAAGCCGGCCAGCTTGGCCATGTGCCCGGAGTTACCGGCGGTGACCACGCCGACGCGCTTGGCGCCGATGAAGCCTTTGTTGGTTTCCACACCGATGACCGCGCCGTTTTCCTTGCGGAAGCCGATCACTTCGGTTTGCTGGATCAGGTCGACGCCCAGGGCGTCGGCAGCGCGGGCGAAGCCCCAGGCCACGGCATCGTGACGGGCAACGCCGCCACGGCGCTGTACGGTGGCGCCGAGGATCGGGTAGCGGGTGTTCTTCGAGCAGTCCAGGTACGGGATTTCGGCCGCAACCTGGGCAGTGTTCAGCAGCTCGCCATCCACGCCGTTGAGGCGGTTGGCGCTGACCCGACGCTCGGAGTCACGCATGTCCTGCAGGGTGTGGCACAGGTTGTAAACGCCGCGCTGGGAGAACATCACGTTGTAGTTGAGGTCCTGGGACAGGCCCTCCCACAGCTTCATGGCGTGCTCGTACAGGTGCGCCGACTCGTCCCACAGGTAGTTGGAACGCACGATGGTGGTGTTACGGGCGGTGTTGCCGCCGCCCAGGTAGCCCTTCTCGATCACGGCGACGTTGGTGATGCCGTGCTCTTTGGCCAGGTAGTAGGCCGTGGCCAGGCCATGGCCGCCACCACCGACAATGACCACGTCGTAAACCTTTTTAGGGGTTGGCGTGCGCCACATGCGCTGCCAGTTTTCGTGGTGGCTGAGGGAGTGCTTGAAAAGGCCGAAGCCCGAGTAACGTTGCATGGTGTGTGACTCCACTCAGCGGTAGACAGGGAAATCTGCGCACAGGGCCGCGACGTTCTTCGCCACATCGGCTTCGACGTCTGCGTCACCGAGGTTGTCGAGGATGTCGCAAATCCAGCCAGCCAATGCCACACACTGGGCGACCTTGAAGCCGCGGGTGGTGACGGCCGGGGTGCCGATACGCAGGCCCGAAGTGACGAACGGCGACTGCGGGTCGTTCGGCACGGCGTTCTTGTTGACGGTGATATGCGCACGACCCAGGGCGGCGTCGGCGTCTTTGCCAGTCAGGCCCTGACGGATCAGGCTGACCAGGAACAGGTGGTTGTCGGTGCCACCGGAAACCACATCGTAGCCACGGTCGATGAACACCTGGGCCATGGCCTGGGCGTTTTCGATCACTTGCTGCTGGTAGGCCTTGAATCCAGGCTCCAGCGCTTCCTTGAAGCACACCGCCTTGGCAGCGATCACGTGCATCAGCGGGCCACCCTGGGCACCCGGGAATACAGCGGCGTTCAGCTTTTTCTCGATCTCTTCGTTCGACTTGGCCAGGATCAGGCCGCCACGCGGACCGCGCAGGGTCTTGTGGGTAGTGGTGGTGACCACGTCGGCGAACGGGATCGGGTTCGGGTACAGGCCAGCGGCAACCAGGCCGGCAACGTGGGCCATGTCGACGAACAGCAGTGCGCCCACCTTGTCGGCGATGGCGCGGAAGCGTGGGAAGTCGAGGGTCTTGGAGTAGGCCGAGAAACCGGCAACGATCATTTTCGGTTTGTGCTCGACCGCCAGGCGCTCGACTTCGTCGTAGTCGATCAGGCCGGTGTTGGTGTCGATGCCGTACTGGACTGCGTTGTACAGCTTGCCCGAGGACGACACCTTGGCGCCGTGGGTCAGGTGACCGCCGTGGGCCAGGCTCATGCCCAGGATGGTGTCACCGGCTTGCAGCAGGGCCAGGTAGACCGCGCCGTTGGCCGACGAGCCGGAGTGCGGCTGGACGTTTGCGTAGTCGGCACCGAACAGCTGCTTGGCGCGCTCGATGGCCAGGGCTTCTACCTTGTCTACGTGCTCGCAGCCACCGTAGTAACGCTTGCCAGGGTAGCCTTCGGCGTACTTGTTGGTCAGGCCGCTGCCTTGGGCCTGCATGACGCGCTTGCTGGTGTAGTTCTCCGAGGCGATCAGCTCGATGTGATCTTCCTGGCGCTGTTCTTCGGCATTCATCGCCGCCAGCAGTGCATCGTCGTAACCCTGGATCTGGTCTTGCTTGCTGAACATTGTGTATCTCCCGGCAGCGATCGTTTTTTGTCGTGGGGCACTGTGGCCCTTTGTGGCGATGTTATGACTGGTGGGGTCGGGTCAGATGCCTGCGCACGCCTTGCAATGGCGCGTTTACGACATTCTCTTTGTGCCGCCCATGCGGGCCCCTTCGCGGGCGCGCCCGCTCCCACAGTGATTGGCGTTTGCAGGACCATTGTGGGAGCGGGCGCGCCCGCGAAGAGGCCGGCACAGTAATGAACAGAAATCGCTGCGCGGGTTGTATAGGCAAGTGCTGAATCGATGGTTTAGAGTGCTGATCTGCGTCGTTCACAGGACCGTGCCATGACAGACAAGAGCCAACAATTCGCCAGCGACAACTATTCCGGTATCTGCCCCGAAGCCTGGGCGGCGATGGAGAAAGCCAACCGCGGCCACGACCGCGCCTACGGCGACGACCAGTGGACCGAGCGTGCATCGGAGTACTTCCGCAATCTGTTCGAAACCGACTGCGAGGTGTTCTTTGCCTTCAACGGCACCGCGGCCAACTCCCTGGCCCTGGCATCGCTGTGCCAGAGCTATCACAGCGTGATCTGCTCCGAGACCGCCCACGTCGAAACCGACGAATGCGGTGCACCGGAGTTTTTCTCCAACGGCTCCAAGCTGCTGACAGCGGCCAGCGTCAACGGCAAGCTGACGCCACAGTCTATTCGTGAAGTGGCGCTCAAACGCCAGGATATCCACTACCCCAAGCCGCGCGTGGTGACCATTACCCAGGCCACCGAAGTCGGCACGGTGTACCGCCCCGACGAGCTGAAGGCGATCAGCGCCACCTGCAAGGAGCTGGGCCTGAACCTGCACATGGACGGCGCACGCTTTACCAACGCCTGTGCTTTCCTGGGCTGCAGCCCGGCCGAACTGACCTGGAAGGCCGGTGTGGATGTGCTGTGCTTTGGCGGCACCAAGAACGGCATGGCGGTAGGCGAGGCAATTCTGTTCTTCAACCGCCAACTGGCCGAAGACTTCGATTATCGCTGCAAGCAGGCAGGGCAACTGGCGTCGAAAATGCGCTTCTTGTCGGCGCCCTGGGTCGGGCTGCTGGAAGATGGCGCCTGGTTACGCCATGGCAACCACGCCAATCATTGCGCGCAGCTGCTGGCATCGCTGGTCAGTGACCTGCCGGGAGTGGAGCTGATGTTCCCGGTGGAGGCCAACGGGGTGTTCCTGCAAATGCCAGAGCACGCCATCGAGGCGCTGCGAGGCAAGGGCTGGCGCTTCTATACCTTTATCGGCAGCGGTGGCGCGCGCTTCATGTGCTCGTGGGATACCGAAGAAGCGCGGGTGCGAG
>NZ_JAOCDI010000032.1:0-65162 GCF_029840855.1 Pseudomonas sp. GD03862 | reverse complement strand
GAAGGGGCGCAAAGCGGCCCCAATCATTTATGATGCAGATATCCGCCTTGTAGCCTTATGGGAGGGCACTGAAATGGCCCAGGAACTCTACACCCGTACCAACCAGAAACTGTTCTTCGCCGGCCTCGCCCTCGAGTCCATGGCCAAGGCTGAACAAAGCCAGGCCATGAATGCCCAAGGTCTGGTCCAGGCTGAGCGCGAGTCGGCGCTGTTCCACCTGTATGGCGCTTTGTTGGGGCTGTGCCATGAGATCGGGGGCTTTTACCGCCTGCCGGTTGTCGCAACGGTGGAGCAAGCCCTGGCTGACGATGCCCTGAACGGTATCGCCATCCCGGAAGTGGCCGAGTTGCTGGAGCTGGCCCGCCAGCGGGAAACCTGGCTGGCGCAAATGCTCGGTGCTTATGCCGATTTGTTCCGACCACCGGTCGCCAGAAAAGCGCCGAAAACCGACGTTACCCAGCCCCTGATTCAAGCTGTCAATCTTGATGAGCCTGAGCATCCAGCGCTGTCGCGTGCCGAGCTGGAAAGCTGGCGCAATGACCTTAAAAGTTTGGTGAGACGTTTCCGTGACGCGTTGAGTGAGTGCTGATAGCCGCAACGGCTGGTACAATAATCGCCTTTCGCGGAGAACTGCCATTTATGTCTACGTCTTTTCTGGAAATTGTCGAGTTGCCTGACGGCCGCATCGAACTTCGTCGCGCCGAGGATGAGGGCTCTCTGGTAACCCTGGATTTCTCGGAAGACGCCAAGGTGTTCCTGCAGGGTCAGCATGTGGAAGTGGCAAAGGCCATGCTCAGTGTGGGCGTGCAGATGGCCGGTCGCCTGATGGATGGCGAGCTCGAGCGTGATGAAGGGCCGCGTGTGCTGCACTGAGTGTGCAGCAGCGTATCAGGCTATTTGAAGTGACAGGCAAAGCCTGAACATCAGCCGAGGCGGATGTTCAGGCTTTGTGCGTTTCCGGCACTGGCTGCACGTAGCAGTTGTTGGCGTGCAGTGGCATTGACGTTGCCCAGCCAGCTCACCACGGTGTGGCTGAGGCCCAGGTGCAAAGCCTCACAGGCCAGTTGCAGCGCGCTTTGATTGCTGCGGGGTTGCAGCAGCAGAATACGTTCACGGTTGAGCCCGGCATCGCGCAGCCAGGCCTGGGTCAGGCTTGGCGGTGGGGCGATCAGGGTCAGCCAGCGGGCCTCGTCCTCTTCGCTCAGTTCGCGCAGCACGGGGGCCAGCAGGCTTTGGCAGTGGCCAGGGGCGCCGCGCAGCGACAGTTCGCTGAACAGCTCGGGCTGGCTGCTCTTGCGCGCCGGTTCCCTGGCTTTCAGGCCTGGCAGCACGGGCTGGGCGAGGAATGCTTCGAACAGGGGCAACTGGGCTTGCTCGGGTGCGTGAATGAACTGCTGCATGACGCCTCCTGGATCAGCGGCGAATGACGCCGACGCTCAAGCCCTCGATCACCAGCTCCTGTTCTTTCAGGTCGACTTCGATGGGGGCGAATTCGGGGTTTTCGGCAAGCAGCCAGACTTTGCTGCCTTCGCGCTTGAAGCGCTTGACGGTGACTTCGTCACCGATGCGCGCCACAACGATCTGGCCGTTGCGGGCTTCACGGCAGGTGTGCACCGCCAGCAGGTCACCGTCGAAGATGCCGACGTCCTTCATGCTCATGCCGTGTACGCGCAGCAAATAGTCGGCTTGGGGGTGGAAGAAGGCAGGGTTGATGTTGCAGGATTGCTCGATGTGCTGTTCGGCAAGAATCGGCGCACCGGCAGCGACCCGGCCGATGATGGGCAGGCCGGCTTCTTCGGCCTTGGCTTCCAGGCCAGGGATGCGGATGCCGCGGGAAGCGCCCGGCGTCATTTCGATCGCGCCCTTGCGGGCAAGGGCCTTGAGGTGCTCCTCGGCGGCATTGGGCGACTTGAAGCCCAGCTCCTGAGCAATCTCGGCGCGGGTAGGCGGGAAGCCGTTGTCTTCCAGGCAGCGCTTGATGAACGCGAGAATTTCGGCTTGGCGTGGCGTCAGTTTCAACATGGTAAGCGCTCTGTCTTTTTGTACAGTGACTGGGATTATATACAGTGTCGGGCCCGCTGCAAGCGCCAAGCTGCAAGAAAGGGCGAAACGGCAGTCCTCCTGCGCTTTTCAGCCACCCCAGAAGCGATTTCGCGATATCCGGCGGGTGTTGCTGTCACTTCACGCTTGCAGCTTCCAGCTTGCACCTTTTAAATGGCGACCGCCCAGTCACCGAGCCTTGACAGAAGCAGGGCTGAAACGTATGTTTCAAACACCTGTTTGTCTGACGGAGTAGTCGGAGTAGTCATGGCCCAATCGGAAACCGTTGAACGCATTCTCGACGCTGCCGAGCAGCTGTTCGCGGAAAGGGGGTTCGCCGAAACCTCGTTGCGGCTGATTACCAGCAAGGCCGGGGTCAACCTGGCGGCAGTCAACTATCATTTCGGCTCCAAGAAGGCGCTGATCCAGGCCGTTTTCTCGCGTTTCCTCGGCCCATTCTGCGCCAGTCTGGAGCGTGAGCTGGAGCGCCGCCAGGCCAAGCCGGAGCACAAGCCCAGCCTCGAAGAACTGCTGGAAATGCTCGTAGAGCAGGCGCTGGCCGTGCAGCCGCGCAGCAACAACGACCTGTCGATCTTCATGCGCCTGCTGGGCCTGGCGTTCAGCCAGAGCCAGGGTCACCTGCGGCGCTATCTGGAAGACATGTACGGCAAGGTGTTCCGCCGCTACATGCTGCTGGTGAACGAGGCTGCGCCACGCATTCCGCCACTGGAACTGTTCTGGCGTGTGCACTTCATGCTGGGTGCCGCGGCCTTCAGCATGTCCGGTATCAAGGCCCTGCGGGCGATTGCCGAGACCGACTTCGGCATCAACACCTCGATCGAGCAGGTGATGCGCCTGATGGTGCCGTTCCTGGCGGCAGGCATGCGCGCTGACAGCGGTGTGACCGACGAGGCGATGGCCACTGCGCAGCTACGCCCGCGCACAAAGACCGGTTCGGCTACCGCCAAGGCCTGAAGGCTGGGCGTGGCGGGGCGCTTCCGCTAAGCTAGCGCCCATGCCCGATTTCGATCTACTTCGCATCTCCCTTGCTGACCAGTGCCTGTATGGCTTCGCCTGTGGCCAACGGCGCGTGTCTGCCGGTGTCTGCTGCCCCTCGGTGGGCCTCTCTCTGTCTTCAATGAAGGATTACCCATGACTGTCAGCCTGCAAGGCTCCCTGATGGTGGATATCGCCGGTAAATGGCTGACCGCCGAAGACCGTCAACTGCTTCGCCAGCCGGAAGTGGCTGGCCTGATCATCTTCGCCCGCAATATCGACAACCCGCGCCAGGTGCGCGAACTGTGCGCGTCCATCCGCGCCATTCGCCCTGATCTGATCCTGGCAGTGGACCAGGAAGGCGGGCGCGTACAGCGTCTGCGCCAGGGCTTTGTGCGCCTGCCAGCCATGCGTGCGCTGGCCGATAACGACAATGCCGAGTACCTGGCTGAGCAGTGCGGCTGGCTGATGGCGACCGAGGTGCTGGCGGTTGGCCTGGACCTCAGCTTCGCTCCGGTGCTCGACCTGGACCACCAGCGTAGCGCCGTGGTGGGCAGCCGCGCCTTCGAGGGTGACCCGCTGCTTGCAACGCGCTTGGCCGGCGCGTTCATCCGTGGCATGAATGCGGCGGGTATGGCTGCCTGTGGCAAGCATTTCCCGGGGCATGGCTGGGCCGAAGCCGATTCGCACGTGGCCATCCCCACTGATGAACGCAGCCTGGAACAACTGCGCCAGGCCGACCTGGTGCCGTTTACCCGCCTGAGTGGGCAGCTGGCGGCAGTGATGCCAGCGCATGTCATCTACCCGCAGGTTGACAACCAGCCCGCTGGCTTCTCGCGGCGTTGGTTGCAGGACATCCTGCGTGGCGAGCTGGGCTTTGACGGGGTGATCTTCAGTGATGACCTGTCGATGGCCGGTGCGCATGTGGTGGGCGATGCAGCCAGCCGTATCGAAGCGGCGCTGAGCGCCGGTTGTGATATGGGCCTAGTGTGCAATGACCGGGCGGCGGCGGAGCTGGCGCTGAGTGCGGCGCAGCGGTTGAAGGTCAAACCGTCGCCGCGGATTGCGCGGATGCGCGGGCAAGGTTTTGCGCGGACCGATTATCGCCAGCAGCCGCGCTGGCAGGAGGCGTTGGGGGCGTTGAAGGAAGCTCAGCTGGTCGATTGACTGCGCGGGCCTGTTCGTTCCCACAAGTCGGGTTTACCTGCGAATACGGTAGCGACGGCAACGGTTAATGGCGGGTGGAGATTGGTCGGCAGGACCGGCCCTTTCGCGGGTAAACCCGCTCCTACACGCGGCCTGCGTCCAACCACCGACCTGTGTCCACCCCTGATCCGTTGTAGGAGCGGGTTTACCCGCGAATACGGTAGCGGCGGCAACGGTGAGCGGCAGGTGGAACTTGGCCAGCAGGCCCGGCCCTTTCGCGGGTGAACCCGCTCCTACGCTCTATTCCCCTTTGGCCTACCGCCCGCGTTTCCCAGGCAATGGCGCAAACAGGGCCTCGATTTCTTCATCGCCAAGCCGCCACTGCCCAGCCTGCCCGCCGTCCAGCAGGCTGGCTGCCAGTGCTGCCTTTTCCTGCTGCAACAACTGGATCTTCTCTTCCACCGTCCCCCGGGTAATCAGCTTGAACACGAACACCGGTTTGTCCTGGCCGATGCGGTAGGCACGGTCGGTAGCCTGGTTTTCGCTGGCCGGGTTCCACCAGGGGTCGAAGTGGATCACGGTGTCCGCCGCCGTCAGGTTCAAGCCTACGCCCCCCGCCTTGAGGCTGATCAGGAACACTTCGCTTTCACCTTGCTGGAACTGCTGCACTGGTGTGCGACGGTCGCGAGTGTCGCCGGTCAGCAGGCTGTAGCGGATTTTGCGCTTCTCGAGCTCCTGCTCGATCAGCGCCAGCATCGAGGTGAACTGTGAGAACAACAAAACCCGGCGCCCTTCGCTGAGCAGTTCTTCGAGCATCTCCAGCAGCGCACCCAGCTTGCCCTTGTCGGCCTGGTTGCCTTTGCTTTCTACCCCCTTGACCAGACGCAGGTCACAGCACACCTGGCGCAGCTTGAGCAACGCGTCGAGGATCACGATCTGGCTGCGTGCGGCGCCATTGCGGGCGATTTCGTCGCGGACCTTCTGGTCCATGGCCACTCGCACGGCTTCATACGTATCGCGCTGGGCATCACTGAGCTCGACCCAGTGCACCATTTCGGTCTTGGCCGGCAGTTCTGTGGCCACCTGCTCCTTGGTGCGGCGCAGCAGGAACGGCCGGATGCGGCTGGCCAGGTGGGCCATGCGCTCGCTGTCACCGTGGCGTTCGATCGGGTTGCGGTAATCCTGGTTGAAGCGCTTCAGGTCGCCCAGCCAGCCGGGCATCAGGAAGTGGAAAATCGACCACAGTTCGCCCAGGTTGTTTTCCATCGGCGTGCCGGTCAGGCACAAACGCTGCCCGGCCTGTAGCTCGCAGACGGCGAGGGCAGCCTTGCTGCTGCTGCTCTTGATGTTTTGCGCCTCGTCCAGTATCAGCACGTGCCAGGCCTGGGGGCGCAGCTGTTCGAGGTCGCGCGGCATCAGGGCGTAAGTGGTCAGGACCAGATCGTACTCATGCAGCTTGGTGAAGTGCTTGCTGCGCCCCGGCCCATGCAGTGCCAGGACGCGCAGGTCGGGGGCGAAGCGCTGGGCTTCGTCCAGCCAGTTGGGTATGAGGCTGGTCGGCATGACTGCCAGGGCCGGTGCGCTCAGGCGCCCGGACTGTTTCTCCAGCAGCAGATGGGCCAAGGCCTGCAGGGTCTTGCCCAGGCCCATGTCGTCGCCGAGGATGCCGCCGGTACCCATCTCGCGCAGGGCCTGCAGCCAGTTCAGGCCTTGCTGCTGATAAGGGCGCAAGCTGGCCTGCAGCCCGATGGGCGGTTCTACCTGCAGGTCCCGGGCATCGCGCAGGCGGCGGCCCAGGTCGCGCACGTGCTCCCCACCTTCCCAGTGCAGGGGCAGGCCTTCGATTTCATTCAGGCGCGCGGCGTCGGCACGCTCCATGCGCAGGGACGGGCCTGCCGTGTCCTCATGCAAGTAGAGCTCGCCCAGGGTGCCCATGACTGCCTTGATGCGGCCGTAGGGCAGGGCGACGCGCAAAGCCGGGGCATCGAGACGGCCGCGATTGAGGTCGATCAACAGGTGTTCATCGTCACTGCGTCGGGCCAGTTCGCTGGGGCGTAGCAGCTCCGGGCTGCTGCGCAACAGGTGCAGCACGATCGGCAGCAGGCTGTGGCGCTGGCCATCGACCACGATGCCTAGTTCCAGGTCGAACCATTCATGGCCGGGCGCTTCGTCGATGGTTGCATACCAGTCGTCCACCTCCTGCAGGTTGAAGGCGAAGTCGCGGTGAATGTCGATGTCCCAGCCGGCTTCGCGCAGGCGCGGCAGGCCCTCGCGGGCAAAGCGCAGCCAGGCTTCGTCGTCAGGCAACTGGTGCATTTCGCCGGCACTGTCGGGTAGGGCCTTGCTCTGCCGTGTGGCGGGTTTGAAGCCGAAATCGCGCAGCATCTGGCGCAGCGTCTGCTCGGCTTGAGGCTGGCGGCGAATGCGCTGGCTGGTGCTGCCTGCCAGGCGGGTCAGCGGCTTTTCGTCAGTGCCGCTGGCCTGCAAGCCGTCATAATCGAACGCCAATGCGGCGCGATGTTGCATCTGCCGTTGCATGCGACCGGTTTTTGGCATGTAGGCGGTGTATTCAAGGCTGCCGAGAGCAAGAAGGGGCTTGGGCTGGATGTTATCGAGCAACTGCTCCTGCACTTGCGTCGGGGTCGGCACCTTGTGGCTGAGGGCATTGAGCTTGTGGCTCAGGGGTACGACCAGGTGTTCCGGTACATCGGGTGCAATAGTCAGCTGCACGGCGACGTGCGGATCCAGGCTGTGCTCGACCTTGCCCACTTCACGGGTTGGCAGGTCCAGGTAGTAAAGCGGCAGCAGCGGGATGACGCAGCGCAGCATCGCTTCGCCGCTGTACCACCGCCCCCGGTAATTTCCGTTGTCCAGGCGTACCCAGCGAAACTCGGCGTGGCGCACCGGGCCTTCATGAAGCAGGGGGAGGTCGGTATCGAAGAACATCCGCCCGGTTTCGAGGGCGCGCTGGAACAGCTCGCCACCTTCATGGCCCTTCAGTCGGTAGCCGCGATCCTGGCCGCCGCCCTGATTCAAGGCCGAGAGCAGGCGCAGAATGCGGATGTCTTCGTCTGTTACGAAGCGCGGTGGCTCGTAGAGAAAATCGTAAAGGGACTGGACGCGGCTGAAGCGGATGCCGTCCTCCGTTCGCGTGCCCTTGCGCACAAGCAGGGCGCAGCCGGCATCGTCGGTAAGTTGCAGCTGATAGCACACCATGCGCCCGCGTTTGTCTTCGGTAGCGTCGGCTTTGGGCGGGGCCTGCTCCAGGCCGCTCAACCAGTGCTGCAGTTCGGCAGACAAGGCGCCCGGGTTGGCTTGCGTGTCCTTACTGCTGGAAAATCGCTCGCTGACGCAGAAAAGGACAGCGGCGCAATGCTTGCAGTTTTGCCGTACCGGGCAATCGCAGTCACCGCGCACATGGCAGCGGCCGCCCGCTACGTGCAATTTGATGTGTTGCCGGTAGTGGTTGCTGCCGCTCCCTTGGCAACTGGCCGTTATGGTTGGCCCATGAATGCCTTCCAGTTCGGCCCTGCCTTCCTCGGCATAGCGCTCACCGCGCTGCAGGGCAGCTTTGCTGAACGATTGAATCCAGTTCGGATAGGCGTTCACCATTTCGGCGGCATCGTCCTTCATGGGCTTACTGCTCCATCATCTCCGGGTCCATCACCGGCATTTTCGGCGTGCCTGGTGGGGTCACCTTCAGCAGCACCGCCAGGTGCCCGCCGTCGAGAAAGGTCAGCTGGCCGCCCTTGACGTTGCTGTTGCTCTGCCTGAACTGCTCGCTTTGCAGCACGCTGCCGTTGCCATCCAGCTGGTTGACCCAGAAGTTGGCCTCGACGGTGATGAAGCGGCCTTCAGCGATGCTCAGGTTGCCTTCGATCGGGAAGTGCCCGAACTGTTCGGTGCCTTCGCCCAGGGCGATGCGGCTGGGTTCGCTGCCCACCTGCTGTTGCCAGGCCTTGTGCATCAGCACCGTGTAGTCGGCGGTGGCTTCCAGGCGGGTGGCTTCATCTTCCAGTGCTGGGGGGCGCTCGGCATCTTTCGCCAGGCGTGGGGCGCCAGCGCTCCAGTCTTCGGGGGCGAACGGGCTGGTGAAGGCGGGCACGCTGTTCTGCCGCACCAGAATCATTTCTACCTGATACAGGCCTTCGGCGAAGGCAGCTGGGGCGAACAGCGCCAGCAGCAGGGTCAGGCAACGGATGGCACGCATGAGTCTTCCTTAGGCAGGCTGTGGGGTCAGGCGCTCGAACAGCGCCTCCAGGGTATTGAAACGTTCGTCGGGGCGTTCCATCGGTACCAGGAAGCGGAACTGGGTGGCCCCTTCGAACTTGTAACGTTTGGGCTGACCCTGGATCAGCTTGATCAGGGTCAGTGGGTCGACCGGTGTTTCGGCTTCGAACTCGAGCTTGCCACCGTTGGGCCCCGCATCGACTTTCTTGATGCCGAGCTTTTCCGCGTGCAGCTTGAGTGACGTCAGGCGCATCAGGTTCTTGGTCGGCTCTGGCAACAAGCCGAAGCGGTCGATCATCTCCACCTGCAAGTCCTTGAGGCCTTCTTCGTCGGCAGCCGAGGCGATGCGTTTGTACAGGATCAGGCGCGCATGCACGTCAGGCAGGTAGTCCTCGGGGATCAGTGCCGGCAGGCGCAGGTTGATCTCCGGGCCGCCGCCCAGTGGTTGCTCAAGGTTCGGCTGGGTACCTTTACGGATTGCCTTGACCGCACGTTCGAGCATTTCCATGTACAGGGTGAAGCCCACCGCCTGGATCTGCCCGCTCTGGCCTTCGCCCAGCAGCTCGCCGGCACCGCGGATTTCCAGGTCGTTGGTGGCCAGCACAAAGCCTGCGCCAAGGTCTTGCGTGTTGGCGATCGCCTCCAGACGCTTTTCGGCGTCGGCGCTCACCTTCTGACGGGTAGGTGTAAGCAGGTAGGCGTAGGCCTGGTGGTGGCTACGGCCAACCCGGCCACGCAGCTGGTGCAGCTGGGCCAGGCCGAACTTGTCGGCGCGCTCGATGACGATGGTGTTGGCGCTGGGCACGTCGATACCGGTTTCGATAATGGTCGAGGCCACCAGCACGTTGAAGCGCTTGTGGTAGAAATCGCTCATCACCTGTTCCAGCTCGCGTTCGCGCATTTGCCCGTGGCCGATGCCGATGCGTGCCTCGGGCACCAGCTCGGCAAGGTCGGCGGCGCATTTTTCGATGGTTTTCACATCGTTGTGCAGGTAATACACCTGGCCACCGCGCAGCAGTTCGCGCAGCAGCGCCTCCTTGACCGTGCTCTTGTTCTGTTCCATGACGAAGGTGCGCACCGACAGGCGGCGTGCTGGCGGCGTGGCGATGATCGACAGGTCGCGCATGCCCGCCACCGCCATGTTCAGCGTGCGCGGAATCGGCGTGGCGGTCAGGGTGAGGATATCGACCTCGCTGCGCAGCGCCTTCAGCTGTTCTTTCTGGCGCACGCCAAAGCGGTGCTCTTCATCGATGATGGCCAGGCCCAGGTCCTTGAAGCGCACGTCGTCCTGCAGCAGCTTGTGGGTGCCGATGAGGATGTCGATCTTGCCTTCGGCAAGGTCCGCGGCGGCGGCGGCCACTTCCTTGGCCGACTTGAAGCGGCTCATCACTTCCACGGTCACTGGCCAGTCGGCAAAGCGGTCGCGGAAGCTGTTGTAATGCTGCTGGGCAAGCAGGGTGGTGGGCACCAGCACGGCCACCTGGCGGCCACTGTGCACGGCGATGAACGCCGCGCGCATGGCCACTTCGGTCTTGCCGAAGCCCACGTCGCCACAGACCAGGCGGTCCATTGGCTTGGGTGCCAGCATGTCGGCGCGCACGGCCTCGATGGCGGCCTGCTGGTCCGGGGTCTCCTCGAACGGGAAGCCGGCGCTGAAGGTGGCGTAGTCAGCCGACGGGTCGGCAAACGCGTAGCCCTTGCGCGCGGCGCGGCGAGCATAGATGTCGAGCAGTTCGGCGGCCACGTCGCGGACCTGTTCGGCGGCCTTGCGCTTGGCCTTCTGCCAGGCCTCCGAACCTAGCCGGTGCAGCGGTGCCAGGGCGTCATCGCTGCCGGTGTAGCGGGCGATCAGGTGCAGGTTGGCCACCGGCACATACAGCTTGGCGTTCTCGGCGTATTCCAGCGTCAGGAATTCGGCGGCCTGGCCGTCGATTTCCAGGGTGGCCAGGCCAAGGTAGCGGCCGACACCATGGTCGATGTGCACCACCGGCGCGCCTTCGCGCAGCTCGGTGAGGTTCTTGATGACCGCGTCGTTGGCGGTTTCGCCGCGCTTGTCACGGCGCCGGCGCTGCATCACCCGCTGGCCGAACAGTGGGCTTTCGGCAATCAGGGCCAACCCTGGATCGTCCAGCAGCAGGCCGTCGTCCAGCGGGGCGATGGTGATCGCCAGGCGCTCGGCACCGGTAATGAAGTCGTCCCAGCCTTCGACGGTATGCGGGCGCAGCTTCAGCCGTTCGAGCAGTTCCAGCAGCACTTCCCGGCGGCCCGCTGATTCGGCAGTGAAGAGCACGCGGCCGGGGAACTGGTCGAGGAAGTTGGCCAGCTCGGCCAGCGGCTGGTTGGCCTTGGCCTCGATGGCCAGGTTGGGCAGGGCGCGCGCCGGGAAGCGCTCGCGGCCCACGCCAGGCTCCAGCTCTTCGCTGCTGACCACCACCCGGGGCCACTGCTTGAGCCGGGCGAAGCAATCTTCCACCGGCAGGAACAGCTCGGCCGGCGGCAACAGCGGCCGGCTGAGGTCGCCGCGGCGGTCTTCATAACGCCCGCGCACGTCGTTCCAGAAGTGCTCGGCGGCCTGTTCCACACCGGGTAGCGAGAACACCTGGGTGTCGGTCGGCAGGTAGTCGAACAGGGTCGAGGTTTCTTCGAAGAACAGCGGCAGGTAGTACTCGATACCGGCGGGGATGATGCCGCTGGCCAGGTCCTGGAAGATTGCACTGCGGCGGAAGTCGACGTCGAAGCGCTCGCGAAAGCGTGCCTTGAAGCGGGTCACTTCTTCCTTCTGCATCGGGAATTCGCGTGCTGGCAGCAGGCGCACCGAATCCACCTTGTCGATCGAGCGCTGGGTCTCGGGGTCGAAGGTGCGCAGCGTCTCGATCTCGTTATCGAACAGGTCGATGCGGTAGGGCAGTTTGCTGCCCATCGGGAACAGGTCGATCAGCGCGCCGCGCACGGCGAACTCGCCATGCTCGTAGACGGTGTCGACACAACGATAACCGCTGGCCTCCAGGCGCAGGCGCATCTGTTCCACGTCGATGGTCTGGCCCACATCCAGCACCAGGCTGCTGCCCAGCAGAAAACGCGTGGGCGCCAGGCGGTGCAGGGCGGTGGTGATCGGCACCACGAGGATGCCGTGGCTCAGCTCCGGCAGGCGGTACAGGCTGGCGATGCGCTGGGAGATGATGTCCTGGTGCGGCGAGAACAGGTCGTAGGGCAGGGTTTCCCAGTCGGGGAACGGCAGCACGGGCAGGTCCGGGGCAAAGAAGCGCAGCTCCTGCTCCAGACGGTCGGCGGCCTGGCTGTCGGCCGTCAGCAGCAGGGTGAAGCGGCCAGCGCTGCTGGCGGCTTCGGCGATGGCAAGGCTGAGGGCGGCACCGGGCAGGTTGCCCCAGGTTTGTTTGCCGGCCGTGGCCGACATTTGCGGTAGGCGCAGAACTGACACGGGAGATTGCACTCCAAGCGTTGCGGCAAAGAGACCGATTGTACCGGTGACAGTGCCGGCTGTCAGGCTCGAAAGGGCATGAACACTGGCTTGCGTCACTGCGACAGGCACTCATTGCCGGTTCCGCGTTGGGGCGTCATAATGTAGCCCCTTTTTTCTGTCCCTACATGTGGAAGGTTCCCGTGACTCAGAAGCCCGACCAGTGTCTTGGTGAGTGGATTGATCGTGAAGCCCTGGCTGAAGCGATGATCCCGCTTATCGGTCAGCTCTACCGCAATAACAATGTGGTGAGCTCGATTTATGGCCGCAGCCTGATCAACCGTTCGGTTATCTCGATTCTCAAGGCGCACCGCTTTGCGCGCCACCGCCAAACCGACGAAACCGAACTGTCCGTCCACGAGACATTCCCCCTGCTCAAGGCCATGAGCGAGCTGAAACTGGGCGCCGCATCGGTCGACCTGGGCAAGCTGGCCAACAAGTTCAAGCAGGAAGGCAATGGCCGCACTGCCGAGCAGTTCGTCCGTGAAGAGCTGGCCGACGTGGTCGGTCAGCAGAACGCTTCGGCGCGCAAAGGCACCGACGTTGTCCTGTACGGCTTCGGTCGCATCGGCCGCCTGCTGGCGCGCATCCTGATCGAGAAGACCGGTGGTGGTGACGGCCTGCGTCTGCGTGCCATCGTCGTGCGCAAAGGCGCCGAAAACGACCTGGTCAAGCGTGCCAGCCTGCTGCGCCGTGACTCGGTGCATGGTCCGTTCGATGGCACCATCACCATCGACGAAGCCAACAACACCATCACTGCCAACGGCAACCTGATCCAGGTTATCTACGCCAAGAGCCCGAGCGAAGTCGACTACACCCAGTACGGCATCGACAATGCGCTCATCGTCGACAACACCGGCGTATGGCGTGACGCCGACGGCCTGGGCCAGCACCTGGCCTGCCCGGGTGCTGCCCGCGTGATCCTCACCGCACCTGGCAAGGGCGCGCTGAAGAACATCGTGCACGGTATCAACCACGGTGATATCACTGCCGATGACAAGATCATCTCGGCGGCCTCCTGCACCACCAACGCCATCGTGCCGGTGCTCAAGGCCATCAACGACCAGTACGGCATCGTCAACGGCCACGTCGAAACCGTTCACTCGTTCACCAACGACCAGAACCTGATCGACAACTTCCACAAGGGCAGCCGCCGTGGCCGTGCCGCGCCGCTGAACATGGTAATCACCGAAACCGGCGCCGCCACCGCTGCTGCCAAGGCACTGCCAGTGCTCAAGGGCAAGCTGACCGGCAACGCCATTCGTGTCCCGACGCCGAACGTTTCGATGGCCATCCTGAACCTGAACCTGGAAAAGGCCACCACCCGCGACGAGATCAACGAGTACCTGCGCCAGGCCGCCATGCACTCGGAGCTGCATAAGCAGATCGACTACGTGGCCTCCCAGGAAGTGGTTTCGACCGACTTCGTCGGCTCGCGCCACGCCGGTGTGGTTGACGCAGAAGCGACCATCGCCAACGACAACCGCGTTGTTCTGTACGTCTGGTACGACAACGAATTCGGTTATAGCTGCCAGGTGGTTCGTGTGATGGAAGACATGGCTGGTGTGAACCCGCCAGCGTTTCCACGCTGATTCGCTTGTAAGGCAATGAAAAAACGGGAACCTTCGGGTTCCCGTTTTTTTTATTCTGAATGTGTGTTGTCAGTGCCGGCCCTTTCGCGGGTAAACCCGCTCCTACAGGATTATGGACTGCCCCTGTAGGAGTGGGTTTACCCGCGAAGAGGCCAGCACCGGCAACCGAGAAACCCTACTGTGCGCACAGCCCTACTGTTCATTCTGCTGCTACTCACCGCCTGCAACCAAGGCCCCACCCTGGAGCGCCTGGGTGGCCCGACCATGGGCAGCAGCTACAGCATCCAGTACGTCCGCGAGCCTGGTGGCCCGCTGCCGGCCCAGGTGCAGATGGCGGTGGAAACCATCCTGCACGAAATCGACCACCACTACTCGACCTACCGCGGCGATTCCATCGTAAGCCAGTTCAACCGCTTGCCTGCGGGCCAGTGCCTGGCCCTGCCGCCTGACATGCTCGCGTTGGTCAGCCTGGGCCAGCACCTTGCCGAGCAGAGCGATGGCGCTTTCGATCTAACGGTAGAGCCATTGCTCGACTTGTGGGGCTTCGGCCCTCAGGCCCGTCACGAGCAGGTACCCGAACCACAGGCACTGGCCCAGGTACGCCAGCGCGTGGGTTACCAGCACTTGCGCGTCAAAGGTCGAGCCCTGTGCAAGGATGCCCCGGTGCAACTCGACTTCAACAGCATCGTCGCCGGTCATGCTGTCGACTTGATCGCTGCGCGCCTGCAGGCCATGGGTATCAGTAGTTTTGTCGCCGAGGCCACTGGCGAGCTGAAGGCGGTTGGCCGCAAGCCTGACGGCAGCCCTTGGCGTATTGCCCTGGAACTGCCCCGCGAAGACCGTCAGATCGCCCGCCAGATCATTCCGGTCAATAGCCTTTCAGTATCAACCTCGGGTGACTATCGGCACTATTTCGAGCAGAATGGCCGGCGCTATTCGCACACCTTCGATGCCCGCCTCGGGCGCCCGGTCGAACATGACCTGGCTGCCGTTACGGTGCTGGACGCCTCAGCACTGCTGGCCGATGGCTATTCGACGCTGCTGCTCATCCTGGGCCCACAGCGAGGCTGGGATTTTGCCGTGGCGCATGATCTGGCTGCGGTTTTGGTGACTCGAGCAGAGGGAGGCTTCGTCTCCCGAGCTACGCCCGCGTTCGAACGGGCAGTGAAAGGCCAGTGAAAGCACAAGCAGGGATGATTGCCGCCAGGGAATGGGTGAAGCATATGTAGTGCGGGCAAAATTGGCCTACGACGCGACCAAGGGTTAATGTGCGCGGCGTTCAGGGTTGATTAGACTGCACCCGAATTTTCTCATGGCGCCCCGGCGGCATGATCGTGCCCCGCGAGCGACCGTGGCTTGCGGGCCAGTTCTGAAGGAGTACGCATGGCTGTCTACAACTACGACGTAGTGGTGCTGGGTTCCGGCCCGGCCGGTGAAGGCGCGGCAATGAACGCCGCCAAAGCAGGGCGCAAGGTAGCGATGGTCGATGACCGTCGCCAGGTCGGTGGCAACTGCACCCACTTGGGTACCATTCCGTCCAAGGCACTGCGTCACTCGGTGCGGCAGATCATGCAGTTCAACACCAACCCGATGTTTCGTGCCATCGGCGAGCCGCGCTGGTTCTCGTTCCCGGACGTGCTGAAAAGCGCCGAGAAGGTCATCGCCAAGCAGGTCGCATCGCGCACCGGCTACTATGCCCGTAACCGCGTCGACGTGTTCGTCGGCACCGGCAGCTTTGCCGACGAGCAAACCGTGGAAGTGGTGTGCCCGAATGGCGTGGTCGAGAAGCTCAACGCCAAGCACATCATCATCGCGACCGGCTCGCGCCCCTACCGCCCGGCCGACATCGACTTCCACCACCCGCGCGTGTACGACAGCGACACCATCCTCAGCCTCAGCCATACCCCGCGCAAGCTGATCGTGTACGGCGCCGGCGTGATCGGTTGCGAATACGCTTCGATCTTCAGTGGCCTGGGCGTATTGGTCGAGCTGGTTGACAACCGTGGCCAGCTGCTGAGCTTCCTCGATTCGGAAATTTCCCAGGCGCTGAGCTACCACTTCAGCAACAACAACATCACCGTGCGCCACAACGAAGAGTACGAGCGCGTCGAAGGCCTGGACAACGGGGTGATCCTGCACCTCAAGTCGGGCAAGAAGATCAAGGCCGACGCCTTGCTGTGGTGCAACGGCCGTACCGGCAACACTGACAAGCTGGGCCTGGAAAACATCGGCATCAAGGTGAACAGCCGCGGCCAGATCGAGGTCGACGAGGCCTACCGTACCACCGTGCCGAACATCTACGGTGCCGGCGACGTGATCGGCTGGCCAAGCCTGGCCAGTGCCGCTCATGACCAGGGCCGGTCGGCCGCTGGCAGCATTGTCGATAACGGCAGCTGGCGCTTCGTCAACGACGTGCCGACGGGTATCTACACCATTCCCGAGATCAGCTCGATCGGCAAGAACGAGCAGGAGCTGACCCAGGCCAAGGTGCCGTACGAAGTGGGCAAGGCCTTCTTCAAGAGCATGGCGCGTGCGCAGATCGCCGGCGAGCCGCAGGGCATGCTGAAGATCCTGTTCCACCGCGAAACCCTGGAAATCCTCGGCGTGCATTGCTTCGGCTACCAGGCTTCGGAAATCGTCCACATTGGACAGGCGATCATGAACCAGCCAGGTGAGCAGAACAACCTGAAGTACTTCGTCAACACGACGTTCAACTACCCGACCATGGCTGAAGCCTATCGGGTAGCTGCCTATGACGGCCTGAACCGGCTTTTTTGAGCGGCTCCGACCGGTGGCCTGAGCCGGTCGGAGAGACCGATTTCAACCCTACCCGAGGGTGGTCTTGGCCAAACCGGGAAAGTCTGTAATCAGGCTGTCCACACCAAAGTCAGCCAGCCGGCGCATCAGTGCCGGCTCGTTGACCGTCCACACCGACACATGCAAACCCTGGCCCTGTGCTTTGAGCAGGCGCTCGGGGGTGCACAGCGTCCAGTTCAATGCCAGCAGTTCGCAGCCGTAGTTCTGTGCCACCTTCAGCGGGTCGAGCCAGGCGTATTCGGCCACCAGCCCGCGCTTCACGTCTGGCACCAGTTCCAGGGCGGCGCCCAGTACTTCGCGTGAACTGGAGGTGATGGTCACCTTGTCCAGCAGGCCATATTGCTGGGCCAGTTCACGGATCGCCAGGACGGTGGTGGCCGCGCGGGTGCGCGAGGCGCTTTTCACCTCCAGTTGCCAGTGTTCGAACGGGCATTTTTCGAACAGCTCTTCCAGTTTCGGGATCGGGCAGGGCTGCACATGGCCCGGGCCGCCTTTGCGGGCATCGATCTTGACCAGTTCGGCGGCCGGGTGCTCGACCACTTTGCCGCGCCGGCCCGTGGTGCGCTTGAGGGTGGGGTCGTGGATGACCATCAGTTCGTTGTCGGATGACAAGTGCAGGTCCAGCTCGCAGCGGGTCACGCCATGGGACAGGCATTGCTGAAAGCTCTTCAGGGTGTTCTCGGGTGCTTCGCCCTTGGCGCCGCGATGGCCGTAGATCAGGGTCACGTTCGTTCCTTCAAATCAGGGAAAAATTGGCTCAGGAGGCGGGGTCGTTCAGTTCCAGCTGCTGGCGCCGTTGTTGTTGCTGGCGCTGCAGGATGTATCGGGCCAGCAGTTGTCGTTGGGCGTCGGTCATGTCGATGAACTCGGTACCGACCTCGAAGCCGCCCTCCGGGCGAGGGTCGCAATGGGTAACCTTGCCGCGCAGCAGCAGGCCGTGGGCGCGCGGCATCAGCACCATTTTCACTTTCACCCGGGTACCGGGGGCAATCTGTGTGGCGTGGACGGATTCGACGCCGCCTTCGGAAATGACCACCGGCAGTGGTTCGCCGACCTCGCCAAGCAGGGTTTGCCCAACCACCGCGCTGAGCAAGTCGAGGCGCTTGTTCTGTGCCCGCAGGAACGCGGCGAGGGTGCGGTCCTTGTCGCTTAACTGGCGCAACAGGTGTTGCGACTCGAAGTCGGCCAGGTGCAGCTCGCTGAGCAGGTTGAACAGCGGCGAATCATCTTGCAACACATCTGGTTCAAGGGCTTCGGCCGCGCTAAGGGGGCTTATTTGAAGTGCGATCCGATCTTCGATGCGGTAGTATTCGCGGCGATCTTCTTCGTCTAATGTCGTCATGGCGAACCCAAGGTAGCGGCGGTGGTCCGAGTGTAAAGCCGCCGTAGGCGCCTCGCCACAAGGACGTTCCCTTTCATCCGAACAAGCCCCGACATGTTCAGACCTCTTTTCGCATTCATCGGCACGCGTTATACCCGTGCCAAACGTCGCAATCACTTCGTCTCGTTCATTTCCCTGACCTCGATGATCGGCCTCGCCCTGGGCGTGGTGGTAATGATCGTGGTGCTGTCGGTGATGAACGGTTTCGACCATGAGATGCGCACCCGCGTGTTGGGGATGATTCCCCATGCCACGCTGGAGAGCGGCCAGCCCATTGCCGACTGGCAGGCCCTTGCCCAACAAGTAAAGCAGAATCCGCAGGTGGTAGCGGTTGCGCCGTTCACCCAGATGCAGGGCCTGCTGACCCATGATGGCAAGGTGCAGAAGGTGCTGCTCAATGGCATCGACCCCGCTCGCGAGCGCGAGGTGTCGATCATCGACAACTTCGTCCTGCAAGGCCGCCTGGACCAGTTGGCGCCGGGCGAGTGGGGCATCATGATCGGCGACAAGGCGGCGGCCAAGCTGGGCGTTGCCATCGGCGACAAGCTCACCTTCGTCGCCCCCGAGGTCAGCGTGACGCCCGCCGGCATGTTCCCGCGCATGAAGCGCTTCACCGTGGTTGGCACCTTCCACGTTGGCGCGGGGGAGATCGACGGCTACCTGGGCCTGACCAACATCAGCGACCTGTCCCGCCTGCACCGCTGGAAGCCCGACCAGGTCCAGGGCCTGCGCCTGAAGTTCGACGACCTGTTCCAGGCGCCGCGCGTAGCCTGGAGCATCGCCCAGCAGCTGGGCGACCAGGAATTCTATAGCCGTGACTGGACCCGTACCCACGGCAACCTGTACCAGGCGATCCGTATGGAAAAGGCCATGATCGGCCTGCTGTTGCTGCTGATCGTGGCGGTAGCGGCGTTCAACATCATTTCCACCCTGGTGATGGTGGTCAACGACAAGCGCGGCGACATCGCCATCCTGCGCACCCTGGGCGCCACGCCCGGGCAGATCATGCTCATCTTCATGGTCCAGGGCACGGTGATCGGGGTGATCGGTACGCTGATCGGCGCCGTGGTCGGGATCTTCGCGGCGCTGAACGTGAGCGCGGCGATCGCCGGCATCGAGACACTGATCGGCCACAAGTTCCTCAACGCCGACGTGTACTTCATCGATTACCTGCCGTCGCAGATCCTGGCCCAGGACGTGTACATGGTCTGTGGAGCGGCACTGGTCCTGAGTTTCTTCGCCACCCTGTATCCGGCCTGGCGTGCGGCCCGCACCCAGCCTGCAGAGGCGCTACGTTATGAGTGAGTCGCGCATGAGTGATAAAGCCGTTCTGAGTTGCCGCAACCTGGGCAAGTCCTACGACGAGGGCCCGGAGTCGGTGCAGGTGCTGTCCGGGCTCAACCTGGAACTGCGGGCCGGTGAGCGGGTGGCCATCGTTGGCAGTTCCGGCTCGGGCAAGAGTACCTTGCTCAACCTGCTGGGCGGCCTCGACCGGCCGACCCAGGGCAGCGTGTGGCTGGCTGGCGAAGAGTTGTCGGCATTGGGCGAGCGTGCCCGTGGCCTGCTACGCAACCGCGAGTTGGGCTTTGTCTACCAGTTCCACCATCTGCTGCCGGAATTCACCGCCATCGAGAACGTGTGCATGCCGCTGCTGATCGGCCGGACGCCCATCCCCGAGGCACGGGAGCGTGCCGAGGCGCTGCTCAAGCGGGTAGGCCTGGGCCACCGCTTGAACCACAAGCCGGCCGAGCTTTCCGGCGGCGAACGCCAGCGCGTGGCGATTGCCCGGGCGCTGGTCAACCGCCCCGGCCTGGTGATGCTCGACGAGCCAACCGGTAACCTCGACCACCATACCGCCCAAGGCATCCAGGAGCTGATGCAGGAGCTGTCCAGCGCTTCGCGCACGGCATTCCTGGTGGTCACCCACGACCTCAACCTGGCGCGGCAGATGGACCGTGTGCTGAAGCTCGACGATGGCCACCTGGTGGCCATCTGATCGACTGCCGGGGTGGCAGGTGCTGCCCCGTTTTCCTGTTTCCATTGGGTGATTTCGTACATGTTCAGACCCTTGCCCATCTTTATCGGCGCGCGCTACACCCGAGCCAAGCGTCGCAACCACTTCATCTCGTTCATTTCGATGACTTCGATGATCGGCCTGTCGCTGGGCGTGCTGGCGATGATCGTGGTGCTGTCGGTAATGAACGGCTTCCAGCGCGAAATGAGCTCGCGCATTCTCGGCCTGGTACCGCATGCCGCCATCCTGGGCGTGCAGCCGCTGGACGATTGGCACAAGGTGGCCGACGCAGCCATGAAGAATCCGGCGGTGATGGCGGTGGCGCCGATTACCGAGATGGAAGGCATGCTGTCGTACAAGGGCGCCATGCAGCCGATCCAGGTGGGTGGTATCGACCCGGCCGAGGAGGGCAAGGTTTCCATCGTTGGCCAGCACATCGTCCAGGGCCGCCTGCAGGGCTTGCAGCCCGGTGAATTCGGCGTGGTCATCGGTGAGCTGACCGCACGCCGCTTCCGCCTGAACACCGGCGACAAGCTGACCTTGATCGTGCCGGAAATCAGCAAGGAACCGGGTGGCATCACCCCGCGCATGCAGCGCCTCACCGTGGTTGGCATCTTCAAGGTCGGCGCCGAGCTGGATGGGTCGCAGGCCTATATCCATGTTGCTGATGCAGCCGAGATGCAGCGCTGGGCGCCAGGCCAGGTGCAAGGTGTGCGCCTGAAGCTGCACGACCTGTATGCCGCTCCGCAGGTGTCCAAGGCAATTGCTGCCGGGCTTGGTGACGCCTACCGGGCCGATGACTGGTCGCATACCCAGGGCAGCCTGTTCAGCGCCATGAAGATGGAAAAGACCATGATCGGCCTGTTGCTGATGATGATCATCGCGGTCGCGGCGTTCAATATCATCGCCACCCTGGTGATGGTGGTGAACGACAAGGGGCCGGACATTGCCATCCTGCGTACCTTGGGCGCCACGCCGGCGCAGATCATGGGCACGTTCATGGTCCAGGGCAGCCTGATCGGCATTGTCGGCACGCTGATTGGTGGCGTACTGGGCGTGATTGCGGCGTTCAATGTCAGCCAAATCGTCGGCTGGCTGGAGCGGGTGAGCGGGCAGCACATCTTTACCTCGGATGTGTACTTCGTCAGCAGCTTGCCGTCGCAGTTGCAGTGGGGGGATGTGGCGATCATCTGCACCGCCGGCCTGGTGATGAGTTTCCTGGCGACCATTTACCCGGCCTACCGGGCGTCGCAGGTGCAGCCGGCGATTGGCCTGGCGGTTTGATGTCTGCCTGAGATCCTGGGGGCGTGAAGCCCCTCAGGGTTACCGGTCTTGAGTGAACTCGATCACGAATCGGGTCCACCCATCCTCGCACTCCGCCCGTATGCATCCGCCATGGGCCTGCACGATCGACCGGGTAATCGCCAGGCCCAGCCCCGCATGCTCGCTGCTGCCTTCCCGTCGAGCCGGGTCCACCCGGTAGAAGCGGTCGAAAAGCCGCGGTAGCGCGGCCGGGTCGATAGCCAGCCCGGTATTGGCCACGTTGATCGTCGGCCCCGGCCCCAGGGTCACCTTGATCTGTCCTCCAGCCGGGGTAAAGCGCATGGCGTTGTCCAGCAGGTTGGACAGTGCCCGGCGCAGCATATGCCGGTCACCGTGCAGTACGGCTTCACCCTCGCGCAGCATCTGCACGTCGCTGTCTTCTGCCAGGGGCGCGTAGTACTCCAGCAGCGCATCCACCTCGTCATGCAGCGCCAAAGGCGCGTCCCCTGGTACCAGCAGGCCGTGGTCGGCCTTGGCCAGAAACAGCATGTCGTTGATCATCTGCGCCATCCATTGCAGTTCTTCCAGGTTGCCATGCAGCGCCTCTCGGTATTCTTCGAGGCTGCGTGGGCGGGTGAGGGTGACCTGGGTGTGCGTCAGCAGGTTGGACAGCGGCGTACGTAACTCGTGGGCGATATCGGCGGAAAACGCTGACAGGCGCTGGAAGGCATCATCCAGGCGCTGCAGCATCGCGTTCATGCTGCTGGCCAGCTCGGCCAACTCTTCGGGCATCTGCGCCACCGGCAGACGGGTGGTGAGGGAGCGCGCTGACACGCTGGCGGCCACCTGGCCCATCTGCCGCAATGGGCGCAGGCCGCTGCGGGCGGCCCAGGCACCCAATAGTGCGGTGATTAGCGCCGACAGGCCGACCGTCAGCCAGATCAGCCGTTGCATGCCCTGCAGGAAGTGCTGGTGGTGGGTGATGTCGAGGTACAGGGTCAGTCGCGGCGACTGCATGGCGCCCTGTGTCAGGGGCACGGACAGGCTGCGGTAGTCGATGCCTGGCGCATGCAGCGTGGCCAGCCCGGTGGCCTGCGCTGCATGCGGCAGCCCGCTGCGGCTTTCGAACCAGGTGGCGCCATTGCTGGCACTGATACGCAGGGCCAGGTCGGCCTGGTGACTCAGTTCATCGCGCAGGGCAGGCAGGCGGGCCTGGAGCTCATCAGCCGTGCTGACGCCAGCCAGTTGCGTACGAAACAATGACAGGCGCGAGTCCAGCAGTTGTTGGTCGAGTTCGACGAAGTGCTGCTCGCTGGCCCGGCTGAACAGCAGGCCAGCGCCCAGCGAGACGGTGGCGGTGCAGGCGGCGAACAGCATGGCCAGGCGGCTGCCGAGGGAAACCCGGCGCATCACTCGGTGCGCTCTTCGAGTACGTAACCCATGCCGCGGACGGTGTGGATCAGCTTGTTGGGGTGCGGGTCGTCGATCTTCAGGCGCAGGCGGCGGATGGCCACTTCGATCACATTGGTGTCGCTGTCGAAGTTCATGTCCCACACCTGCGAGGCGATCAGCGATTTTGGCAGCACCTCACCCTGGCGGCGCAGCAGCAGCTCAAGGAGTGAGAACTCCTTGGCGGTCAGGTCGATGCGCAGCCCGGCACGCTCGGCGCGGCGGCGGATCAGGTCCAGGCGCAGGTCAGCCAGGCTCAGGATCGTGTCCTGGCTCGGGCTGGTGCCACGGCGCAGCAGGCTGCGTACCCGGGCCAGCAGCTCGGAAAAGGCGAACGGCTTGACCAGGTAGTCGTCGGCGCCCAGTTCCAGGCCATGCACGCGATCCTCGACGGCGTCGCGGGCGGTCAGGAACAGCACTGGCGTATCCAGGCCAGCCTGGCGCACGGCCTGAAGGATCTGCCAGCCGTCGCGGCCGGGCAGCATCACGTCGAGGATCAGCAGGTCGTGGTCGCCGGTCAGGGCGAGGAACTGGCCGGTCTCGCCATCGGTGGCCAGCTCGGTGGCAAAGCCGGCCTCGCTCAGGCCTTGGCTCAGGTACTGGCCGGTGCGGGCCTGGTCTTCGACGATCAGCAGTTTCATGCGCTGTCCATATTCTGAAAGATTGTGCGTAGCCTATGGCGCCGCTTTACCGCTAGCACAGGGGCAATGGGATGGCTGAAATGATACGTGACGATGTGCCCGCTCGCCCAAGCTGACAAAGTTGTAATGTGCCTGTCAGGTAGCTGCCAGTCGTCCCCGGCTAATGTGGCCTCATCCTGCTGTGTATTCCCGGAGCCATCATGAAACACCTGTTCATTGCCGCCACCCTTGCCCTGGGCAGCCTGCCGGCTTTCGCTGGCCAGGCGCAGAGCTTCGCCTTTGGCGAGCCTGCCCCGGCGGCCAAGGCCACCCGTACGGTCAACGTGGTGCTCAAGGACATCGCCTTCGAGCCAAAAAGCCTGCAGGTAAAAGCCGGCGAGACGGTGCGCTTCGTGCTGGTCAACGAGGGCAAGCTGCCGCACGAATTCAACCTGGGCGACAAGGCCATGCATGCCGAACACCAGAAGGAAATGGTCGCCATGCAAGGCAAGATGTTCACCGAGGCGATGAACCACGAAGGTATGGATCACGGCAAGATGATGAACCACGGCCAAATGATGGACCATGGTGACGGCCATGGTCACGGGGGTGGCAACACTGTGATGGTCATGCCCGGCCAGCGCGCCGAACTGACCTGGACCTTCCGCCAATCGGCGCCCATCGAGTTTGCCTGCAACGTGCCGGGGCATTACCAGGCGGGTATGGTCGGGGCATTGACCATTGAGTGACTGGCCCTGCAAGGCGGAGTGCAAAACCGGTAGACTAGGGGCAATTTCGAACCTCTAGGTCAGTTTCCATGCATCCCGCTGCCGAACATTCCCCGCTGGGCAAGTCCAGCGAATACATCGCCACCTACTCCCCGGAGCAGCTGTTCCCGATCCCGCGCACTGCCAAGTGGGCCGAGCTGGGCGTCACTGCACTGACCTTGCCCTGGCAGGGGGTGGATTACTGGAACTGCTTCGAGCTGAGCTGGCTGCTGCCTTCGGGCAAGCCGGTGGTAGCGATCGGCGAGTTCGCCATCCCGGCTGATTCGCCAAACATCATCGAGTCCAAGTCATTCAAGCTGTACCTCAACTCGCTGAACCAGACGGTGTTCACCTCGCTGGGCGCGTTGCAGGCTTGCCTGGAAAAAGACCTGTCCGCCGCTGCCGGCAAGCCGGTGGGGGTGACGGTGCGCACCCTGGCCGAGGTTGAAGCCCAGGGTGTGGTGGCTTTGCCGGGGCAGTGCATCGATGCACTGGACGTGGCCATCAGCAACTACGAGCAGCCGCAACCAGAGCTGTTGCGCTGCAACCCGGAGCGGGTGGTGGAAGAAACCCTGCACAGCCATCTGCTGAAGTCCAACTGCCCAGTCACCGGCCAGCCGGATTGGGGCAGCGTGGTGGTCGAGTACAAGGGCAGGGCGCTGGACCACGCCAGCCTGCTGACCTATCTGATCAGCTTCCGCCAGCATGCCGACTTCCATGAGCAGTGTGTGGAACGGATTTATCTGGACCTGAAGAATCTGCTGCAGCCGGAGCACCTGACGGTCTATGCGCGCTATGTGCGCCGCGGTGGGCTGGACATCAACCCGTATCGCAGCACCGGGCCGATCAGCCCGGATAACAAACGGCTGGTCCGGCAGTAATACAGGGGGGGGGCCGCTTTGCGGCCCCCGCTATTTCAGATCCCCATGCTGTGCAGCGAGTTGGCAATGCTGCGCAGGGTGGCTGTGAGGTCGGGGTGGTCGGCCTCGAAGCGTTCGATCGCCAGGTTCACGCCGTCCACCAGGTTGTTGTCTGGCGTGGCTTCCTCAAGTTTCAGTTGCGCCTCGATCTGGCGCGCCTCTTCGTGCAGGGCGGCCAGCTCTTCTTCCGAAAGCGGTACGTTGCGGTCCAGTTGCTCGCGCAAGCTGTTCAGGCGCTCTTGCAATTCGCGGGCAGGCATTGGCTATTCTCCATCAATGGCTTGGCAAGCCATGGACCTCGGCGACGTGGCAAAGGTTCTGGCCTGTCTTCAGGGTAATCTACCTGCTGCCGATTTGCATGATCCGCGTCAAGACGGCTGTATCAGGGTTTTTCACCCTTGCGCCGGCGCTGGGCGATGTCCACCAGGCAGGTGTCCAGCGCTTCCAGATGGTCGATCACCGAGTGTACGCCCAGGCTGAACAGCGCCAGCGTCGCCTTGCTGCGCGCCAGATCCTGCTCTTGCGGGCTCATGGCTTGCCATTGCGCAGAAGTGCGGTCGCATAACGGGCTGCAGGCGGCCAGGCCTACTGTCCACAAGCCGGCGTTAAGGCCAGACTGCAGCAGGCGCGGGTCGCCGCTGACCAATACGCAGCCATCCAGGCGCTCGCTGTCCAGCGCCATCAGTGCCTGCCAGCAAGCGTTCGGCGCTGGCCAGCGCACGCCATTGACCGCATGCCCTGGCAGCCAGTCGGGCAGTACATGGGCCAGGCGCTCGCTTTGCGCGGTATTGAGGTCATCCAGCCAGATGCACGGCACTTGGCGCTGACGCAGGCTGGCAAGGGTGGCCAGGGCGCCGGGGGCGGGTGATGGCGCGCCATGGGTAGCCTGCACCAGGCAGCCGCGCAAGCCGAACAGTACAGCAGTGAAGGCGGGCGCAGTGTCCATGGCAACTTCCCCCAAATGGTTCGAAGGCTATGCGTTGATTGTTACCGTCCTGTGACATCGCCCGCTGCGCAACAGTTGTTCACAAAATATTGAGCAAAAATGTGTAAGGCTGTTTATCAGCCCGCAAGTCTCTATACTGCCGCCTTGATAGCAGCGCGACGTGTTGCGCTTGCGGCCAAGAAATTCGATGGAGAAACATCTATGCGTAGGATCGGTGCCAGTGTGATCGAACGAGTCACCCAGGCCTGTGTCTGCGCCAGCATGCTGCTGGCGCCCGCGGCAGCCACCCAGGCCGCCACCGAGGAAGATCCCTGGGAAGCGGTCAACCGCCCGATCTTCCGCTTCAACGACACCCTCGACACCTATGCCCTCAAACCATTGGCCAAGGGCTACCAGGCGGTCACTCCACAGTTCCTCGAAGATGGCATCCACAACATCTTTCGCAACCTGGGGGACGTGACCAACCTGGCCAACAACGTGTTGCAGCTCAAGCCGCATGCGGCGGGCGTGGATACGGCGCGGTTGATCGTCAACACCACCTTCGGCCTGGGTGGCTTCTTCGATGTGGGTACCAAGATGGGCCTGCAGCGCAACGACGAGGACTTTGGCCAGACCCTGGGTTACTGGGGTGTGCCGAGCGGGCCGTATGTGGTCATCCCGCTGCTGGGCCCAAGCACTGTGCGTGATGGTGTGGCCAAGTACCCGGACACCTACACCAAACCCTATCGCTACATCGACCACGTGCCTACGCGCAATTCGATCTTCGCGCTGGACCTGATCGACACCCGCGCCAGCCTGCTCTCGGCCGAAAAGCTGATTCAGGGTGACAAGTACATCTTCATTCGCAATGCCTACCTGCAAAACCGCGAGTTCAAGGTGAAGGATGGCGAGGTCGAAGACGACTTCTGATCTGTGAACCTGGGGCCGTAAAGCGGCCCCTAGTTCAATGCATGGCCAGAATCCGCAGCCCGAACTTCTGCTGCCCGCCCGGCTGGTCGGCAATCCATACCACTTCGGTGCTGGCATGCAGCCCCTTCAGCGCCGGATGGTCGGAGTCGATCCGTACCTCGATCTGATCACCCACCAGAAAGCGCTGTGGCGCCTGCACCTGCATGCCGCCGCTGGACAGGTCCAGGCACACCGCCGCAATCACCTGGCCTTCGTGCAAAAGGCTGACCTCGGTGTCGATGCGCATGCGAATGAAGTCGCGTTTCTCGCTATGGCTGGAGGGCGTGTGGGGCATGCTGCATCCTTCCCGTCGGGTTGCGCTGGTCGACTTTCTTATAACTCCCGGTGATTTGCCCTGTAAAGAGCGGCGAGGTCGACCCCAGCATGCTTGAAACCCCTGCCGGATGGGAGTACCGTCTGCGCCTTACAAGGTACCTCTGACAGTTGCCGGGCAGGTGTTCTTGTCCTACAACTCAAGTAGAGTGTGACCATAAAGAATTCCCGTAGCTGGCCGTCTGCCTTGCCGACACCGCTGCACCAACCTAAATCGGCGCCGTTCGCCCACATGCAGAAAACCAGTGCAACGCTGCTGATCATCGATGACGACGACGTGGTCCGTGCCAGCCTCGCCGCCTATCTTGAAGACAGTGGTTTCAGCGTCCTCCAGGCCGGTAATGGCCAGCAGGGGCTTCAGGTCTTCGAAGAACACCAGCCCGACCTCGTGATCTGCGATCTGCGCATGCCGCAGATGGGCGGCCTCGAACTGATCCGTCAGGTCAGCGAGCGTGCGCCGCAGTTGCCGGTGATCGTGGTGTCCGGTGCCGGCGTCATGAGTGATGCGGTGGAAGCGTTGCGCCTGGGCGCCGCCGACTACCTCATCAAGCCGCTGGAAGACCTGGCCGTACTCGAGCATTCGGTGCGCCGCGCCCTCGACCGCTCGCGCCTTGTGCTGGAAAACCAGCGCTACCGCGACAAGCTCGAAGCCGCCAACCGCGAACTGGAGGCCAGCCTGCACCTGTTGCAGGAGGACCAGACCGCCGGTCGCCAGGTGCAGATGAACATGTTGCCGGAAAGCCCCTGGGTGGCCGGCGAGTTCGCCTTCGAGCACCAGATCATCCCGTCGTTGTATCTTTCGGGTGATTTTGTCGATTATTTCCGCGTGGACGAGCGGCGCATTGCTTTCTACCTCGCCGATGTATCCGGGCATGGGGCGTCGTCGGCCTTTGTCACCGTGCTGTTGAAATTCATGACCACGCGCCTCATGTTCGAGCTCAAGCGCAGCAGAATGCGTGAGTTCAAGCCGTCTGAAGTGCTCAGCCACATCAACCGCGGTCTGATCAACAGCAAGCTGGGCAAGCACGTCACCATGGTCGGCGGGGTGATCGACGAAGAGTCCGGCCTGCTGACCTACGCTGTCGGCGGCCATTTGCCGTTGCCGGTACTGTACACCCCCGAACATTGCCGCTACCTGGAAGGCCGCGGCCTGCCGGTGGGGTTGTTCGATGAGGCCACCTACCAGGACCTGGTGGTGGAGCTACCCCCGCAGTTCAGCCTCAGCCTGATGTCCGATGGCATTCTGGACCTTTTGCCGGGTGATACGCTCAAAGATAAAGAAGCCGCCTTGCCGGAGATCGTCAAGGCAGCAGGTGGCAGTCTGGATGGGCTGCGTCAACGATTTGGATTGGCTACGCTTGGGGAGATGCCGGATGATATCGCCCTATTGGTGTTGAGCAGGAACCTTCAATGAGTACCGGTAGAATTCAGTTCGCCGAGCAGAGCGGTACCTTCGTACTGAAATTCGTTGGTGAAGTGCGCCTGACCCTGTGTTCGGCGCTGGATGCGACGATCGAGAAAATTTTCACTGCGCTGAACTTCTCGGCGATTGTCATCGACCTGACTGAAACCGAGAGTATCGACAGCACCACGCTGGGCCTGCTGGCGAAGCTGTCGATCCTGTCGCGGCAGAAGGTGGGCCTGCTGCCGACGGTGGTGACTACCAATCCGGACATTTCACGGCTATTGCAGTCGATGGGCTTCGATCAGGTGTTCAACATCGTCGATCGGCCGATACCCTGCACCGATTGCCTGACCGACTTGCCGTCGCAGGACCAGAATGAAGATGTGGTGCGCTCCAAGGTGCTGGAGGCGCACAAGATCCTCATGGGCCTGAATGACTCCAACCGCGAAGCCTTCCATGATCTGGTCAATGCGCTGGAGCGGAGCTGATCTATAGCCTGTGCCGGCCTCTTCGCGGGTAAACCCGCTCCTACGACGGCCTGCGCCCAAACACCAATGTGTGTCCACCCCCAATCAGGTGTAGGAGCGGGTTTACCCGCGAAGAGGCCGGCACAGGCTGTAAAAATTCTGAATCTCACTGCTCCCGGTTTTTAAACTCTGTAGCCTCACCCCCGCCCGCATCCAGCTGATACACCCGCGCCGGCCGCCCCTGTTCATCAAAGAACACCTGTCCCAGCCCGGCACCATTCCACAGCCGTTCCCCGGCCTTGCTGTGGCTGGGCGTACGCGGCATCACCTCCATTTCTCGGCGCTTGGTAAACCAGTTGAGCGGCGAGCGTGGCGCATACAGCCAGCGGTTGAGCCGGTCGAGCACATCCAGCAAGCGCCGGGGGAACTCGTTCTTGATTCCGCTACTAGTCACCTGCCACAAGTGCGGGCTGCGCTGGCGGTGGCGAATCAGCACCTCATACACGAACGAGTAATGCACATCCCCCGACAGCACCACGTAGTGCCCCGGCGTGCGCGAGTGGCGGAAGATATTGAGGATGACCTGTGCTGCACCGCGGTGGGCCATCCAGTTTTCGGCATCCACCAGCAGGGGGTAGCGCAGCCAGCTGAACACCTTCTGCACCGTCTCGATCAGCTTCACCCCGAAAATCGGCGCAGGTGACACGATGACCGCCGAAGGATGATCGAGCAGTGCTTGCTGCAATTCACTCAGCGCTTCCCAGTCCAGCAGGCCGGACGGCTTGGCCAGGTTGCTTTCGCTGCGCCAGCGGCGGGTGCGGGTGTCCAATACCAGCAGCGGTGGTTCTGTAGGCAGGCTGAACTGCCAGCCCTGGAAGCGCAGCAGCTCGCCTATCAACTCATCCTGGTTCTGGCGGGTCAGCACCTGGCACTGTTCGATCAGCGGATTGCAATCGTCCGGGCTGTTGCCCCAGGCCTGGCAGAGCAGGTAGCCGAGCAAGGCGTTGCCGATGATCCTTCGCGAGAATGGGTGGCCGTAGGCCGTTTCCTCCCACTGCGCCGAGAGGTTCCAGTCGTCGGTGATGTCGTGGTCGTCGAAGATCATCAGGCAGGGCAGGTGGGCCATCACCCGCGCCACCTGACCGAGATTGTCGGCAAACCCCTGGATCAGCGGCAGCTCTTGCCGGTATCGGGCTTGATGCTCGTCGCTGAGCCCGCTGGGGATGCCCAGGTCCACCAGCTGCCAGGGCACCGGCGACCACACCAACAGGTACATGGCCATGACTTCGGCGAAGGTCACCAGATGGTTGTCGGCGTTGCTGGACGAGAAGATCGGCTTGCGCTTGCCGCCGAAAAAACGCTCGCGCAGGGTATCGTTGCGTTCCAGCGCCGGCAGCAGGTCGGCGCGGTGGTAGTAGCTGGCCGGGTGCTGGTACAGCGCCTGGCTGTCGGCTACCACCGCACCTTCCAGTTGCTCGTCGGACAAGCCCAGGCGCGAGATCAGGCTATGGATGGCGCGCAGCATGGGGCCCGCGACATCGTCGGCGTAAACCTGGTCGCCCGTCATCACTAGCACGGCGGGGCGGTCTTCGGGCTTCTTGCACCCCTGCAGCAGCCGGTCGGCGCACAACAGGCCGTCGGCAGCAGGGTGGTGCGGCTTGCGGCAGGAGCCGTGCAGCAAATGGTCGAGGCGCTCACGCAGCACCAGGCTCGGGCGTGGGTTGCCGGGGTAGAGCAGGTGTGGGGCCCAGTCGGCAATACCCTGGCCATTGATCAGCAGGTCGTAGTCGAGCAGCTGGTTGCAGGGCAGGGGGCTGGCGAATTGGATGTCCAGCAGGTGAACGTAGGCATGCCGGCCAATCGGCACCACTTGGCAATCGACTTGGGCCTCGCTTGCCAGGCAGACGAACTCGGGCTGCAGTGGTTGGGTAGTGACCAGCCAGACGGCCAGACGCTGGGGTTCCAGGCGGCGCAGTACCGGGCCGGCGAGAACGAGGGGCAACGGGTTAGGGGAGGTCATCGACAGCTCGGGTGGCTATGGCGGCCTGTTCGCGGGCAAGCCCGCCCTTACATCGATCGGTGTAGGAGCGGGCTTGCCCGCGAACAGGCCCGAGAATTCAATACACAACTAAGGCGTGGCAAACAAAACGGGCGGAAAATACTGAACACTTCCCGCCCGTCAGGCAAACACGAACTGTATCAGGCCTTTTCAGCCATCAACTTCTCCAGCTTTTCCTGGTCCCGCGCAAACTGGCGGATACCTTCGGCCAGTTTCTCGGTGCCCATGGCGTCTTCGTTCATCGCCCAGCGGAACTGGCTTTCGTTCAGGTGCTGCTTGGCTTCACCGGCGTTGCCCGGTTTCAGCACCTGCGGCAACTCACCCTGGTCATCGCTGAGCTGCTGCAGCAGCTCGGGGCTGATGGTCAGGCGGTCACAGCCGGCCAGTTGTTCGATCTGGCCGATATTGCGGAAGCTGGCGCCCATCACCACAGTGTTGTAACCATTGGCCTTGTAGTAGTTGTAGATGCGGGTGACCGACTGCACGCCTGGGTCCTCGGCGCCCACGTATTCCTGGCCGGTGCTCTTCTTGTACCAGTCGTAGATACGGCCCACGAACGGCGAAATCAAAAACACCCCGGCATCGGCGCAAGCCTGGGCCTGGGCGAAGGAGAACAGCAGGGTCAGGTTGGTCTGAATGCCTTCCTTCTCCAGCTTTTCGGCGGCGCGAATGCCTTCCCAGGTGGAGGCCAGCTTGATCAGCACGCGCTCTTTTGCCACTCCGGCCGCCTCGTACAGGGCGATTAGCTGACGAGCCTTGTTCAGCAGGGCTGGCTCATCGAACGACAGGCGAGCATCCACCTCGGTGGAGATACGCCCCGGGATGACCTTGAGAATGCCCGAGCCTACCGCCACCGCAAACTTGTCGCAGGCCAGGTCGACATTACCCTTGGCGTCGGCCTTCACCTGTTTAAGCAGGTCGGCGTAGCCCGGGATGGCAGCAGCCTTGAGCAGCAGCGACGGGTTGGTGGTGGCATCGACCGGCTTCAGGCGGGTGATGGCGTCCAGGTCCCCGGTGTCGGCGACCACGGTGGTGAACTGCTTGAGTTGTTCCAGCTTGGAGGTCATGGGCGTGCTCTGTCCTGTGCATTTACTCGACATTACCCGAGCCCCGGCAGCCGCTCAAGGGCCGCCGAAACCCTGCGGACCCGCTGGCCCGCACGGGGCTGTACGAAAGGTGAAGATTCGAGTCGCAAGCAAGCCCGAGGTTCCCTCCCTCTGAGGTCACCGCCCCTGCAACAACTCCACGGCCTGGTCAAACACCGCCAAGGGTTCGGCCGCCTTGTGAATGTCTGCCGACAGCAACTGGCGGAAGCGCCGCGCCCCTTTGAATCCTTGGGCCAGCCCCAGAATATGCCGGGTAACGTGGTGCATCGCACCGCCACTTTCCATATGCGTCACGATGTAAGGCCGCAGTTGCGCCAATGCCTCGCTACGGCTGACCACCGGCGCATCGCTGCCAAACAGTTGCTGGTCTACCTCGGCCAGCAGATAAGGGTTGTGATACGCCTCGCGCCCCAGCATCACGCCATCGAAGGTTTCAAGGTGTGCCTGGCATTCGTCCAGGGTCTTGATCCCGCCGTTGAGCACGATCTCCAGGTCCGGGAAGTCCCTCTTCAACTGCGCTGCGATGTCATAGCGCAGCGGCGGAATCTCGCGGTTCTCTTTCGGCGACAGCCCTTCCAGAATCGCGATGCGTGCATGCACGGTAAAACTCCGGCAGCCGGCCTCACGCACCTGGCCGACGAAGTCGCTCAGTTCGGCGTAGCTGTCGCGGCCGTTGATACCAATGCGGTGCTTCACTGTCACAGGCGTCGATACGGCATCACGCATGGCCTTCACGCAGTCGGCCACCAGCGCCGGGTGAGCCATCAGGCACGCGCCGATCATGTTGTTCTGCACCCGGTCGCTCGGGCAGCCAACGTTGAGGTTGACCTCATCGTAGCCCGCTTCCTCAGCCAGGCGCGCACAAGCGGCCAGGTCGGCCGGCACACTGCCGCCCAGTTGCAGGGCCAGCGGGTGCTCAGAAGCATCGTGGCGCAGGAAACGGTGGGCGTCGTTGTGCAGCAGGGCACCGGTGGTGACCATTTCGGTGTAGAGCAGGGTTTGCCGGGAGAGCAGGCGCAGGAAGAACCGGCAATGTCTGTCGGTCCAGTCCATCATGGGGGCAATGCTGAAGCGGCGTGACGGCTCAGGGCGCGTGGGTTGTGGCTTCAAGCCTGATTTTGCGGTCATTTCGTTCAACGTGTTTTGTACCAATTTTCGGGGTTTTGGGGCGTTTGTACCAAGCGCTTGGTACAACGTACCAATCTCAGATGGCAACGATCAGAACGCGTAAAAAGGCCGATGGCAGCACTGGCTACCTCGTCCAGATCCGCATTTATCGCGAGAAGGTGACAGTCTACCAAGAGAGCCAAACGTTCGCCCGCAAACAGGCTGCAGTGGCTTGGGCGAAGCGACGGGAAACCAAGTTGGCTGAACCTGGTGCTATCGAGCGTGCCACCCAGGTATGGCACACGGTCAAGGAGATGATCGGTCATTACCTAGTGGAGGCAGAGAAAGCTCGGCCTCTGGGCGAGACCAAGCGACGCAGAACAACTACTTGGGTGAGTAGGTCCATTCCGACATCTCTCAGCAGGTGCTGGTGGACTATGCCCTATGCCCTATGCCCTATGCCCTATGCCCTATGGCGTATGGCGTATGAGCCATGCGAGGATGAAGTGTTGGCGCACATGGCGTTTCCCAAGGCGCATCGACAGCAGTTGCACAGCACCAACCCGCTTGAGCGGCTCAACGCCGAGATCAAGCGTCGCACCGATGTCGTAGGGATTTTTCCCAACGATCCAGCGATTACGCGACTGGTAGGCGCGATGCTGCTGGAGCAGAACGACGAGTGGTGCCTGCAGCGGCGTTACATGCAGTCGGAGGCCTTTGAGGCAGTCAGCGATAATCCACAGGTCAAGCTATCGGCCGTGATCAGCTAAACGGCAAACTCAGTGGTCAGAGCTATGATGAGTTACACAACTTCCTGGGACACGACCTGCTGGAGTGCGAGTTTCGCAAATTGTGGGAGTGAGTTCGCAGTCAGTGACAGTGGTTTTGCAGTGCGTTTTGCGAATGTTCACTAGTGGCTACTGAAATTCCTCCATGAGAGGGATTCAGGGTTTTTCGAATTTTATTTGACTGGAAAGTTTCTGGGCGTGAGCTACGGCATCGTGAGTTTTTTCACCATGGGACTGCCATTACGAACCATCAGGACGTCAACTGTTTTTCCTCGTCGTGCTCGTGCAAATTCTGCAGCGTCTGGAATTTGGTCAACAGTCAGGTTATCTGCTTTAAGAATTACATCGCCAGGAAGGAAGTCTGACTGGTAAGCAGCTGAACCGCGCACTATCGCAGTGATCACAACAGCCCTTTGAGTACCAAGAGCCTGAGCTTCCGTAGCAGTGGGCGCGCGGAAATGGAGCCCTAACGGCTGGTTTGTCTTGACGTAATATGTTGCAGTCTGGAAATAGGTGTCACGGCTGACTGGAACTACAGTCCATTGCTGACCTGAAATCGTTCCGTAAGAGGAACCGTAAGCGGTAGCAGATCCTCCAGAGTTATTGTAGGCGGTCGCTTGGCTATAACTGCTTACGGTTTGTTGAGTCGGAAGTGATAAGGGGACAGCTGTTGTATCCGTGCGCTGATAAATGGGCTGATAGTAGACCACTAAGTCAGCACCAACCGTCTGCCCTTGTTGAACAGCTTTTTGCTGGTTCGATAATTTATCGCTGAACATACTGAAGCCAAGTGCTTCATAGCCATTTTCATAGTATGACTGAACATCTTGGACGGGATTTGAACCATACGCCACAACCGGTAAGGCCGGAGCGGGAGCTGTTCGATTAGCGGCGATATATTCCGAATCAGAAAGAGATTTATAGCTGGTGGCGTACGGGTTTGCGCAGCCGGCTAAAACCAGGAGCCCACTCATGAGCAGTACGTTTCTAATCACGCCAGTTACCTTTTGAAAATGCTTGGTCGGCAGCAGGTGCAGCGTAGAACGTTGTCTAGCCCATTGACAAGAAAATCCCCTGCCTGCTGGAGGGGCCTGCACAGATTGCGATCTATAGGTATTGCCAGTCGATAGTGCCTGGGTGTATCGAGTATTTCCGGTCATCGTGGCGGGCCACTCGCTGCGGCGTTACACCCCTCTGAGGAGCGTGAAGCGAACCTAGCATAGAAGCTACACTGCACGCCCCGATCACCCACGACAGCCTGCTCCAATCCATCGCAGGCTCATGAAAAGGAAGTCAAGCAAATGGATGTACCTTGCACCTCTCTGGACGAAGTCCGTCAACGGATCGATGAAATCGACCGCAGCCTCGTTTCGCTTCTCGCCAAACGTGGAAGGCTCGTAACGCAAGCAGCGGGTTTCAAGAAAACCACCGATGATGTGCGTGCACCCGCTCGGGTCGAGCAAGTGATCAAGAAGGTTCGTGAGATGGCTGACGAAACCGGTGCCTCGGCTGAGGTGGTGGAACAGGTCTATCGGGCGATGATTTCGGCCTTCATCGCCGAGGAGCTCAACACCCATGCGAAGCTGGCCGATGAGGCTTCAGCATCGTGATGAAACGCGGGGCTCATACGCAGCCCCGCCGCTTTCTCCTGCTTGCTATCTCTGGCTCAACGCCGCAATCGAGACGCCAGACGCGACGAAGGTGAGGCCTGCGCCCACGTTCAGCCCATTCACCAGCCGTGGCCGCCGGTACAGGTAGCGAGACAGTCCCGTGGCGAAAATGCCCATCAAGGCAAACCCCAATGCCGTGAGTGCAGCGAACCATACGCCGTAAACCAACATCTGCACGCTGACCGACCCGCGTGCGGGGTCGACGAACTGGGGAATGAACGCCAGCACGAACAAACCTGGCTTGGGGTTGAGCGCAGCCGAAAGCAGACCGGTCAGAAAAATGCTGGGCAGCGATTGCCTGGAGGCCGGCTGAAAGCTTATGAGGTTACGAGCGCGCAGCACCTTGATCCCTAGCCAGAGCAGATAGCCGGCACCCATGAGCTTGATCACCCAAAATGCGAGCACCGAGGTTTGCATTAGCAGGGTCAACCCTAACGAAGCGGCTGCAACGTGAAACAGAATGCCTGCGCCTGACGCCATGCCGGATACGGCCGCTGCGACTTTACCCTGGCTGAGACCGCGGCCAATGGCCAACAAGTTGTCAGGGCCCGGTGCCAGCACCAACAGCACGCAGGCGGCGGTATAGGCGAACCACACGTTCATGGGAAACACGGCTCTCTCCTTAAGCCTGATGAAGCATCCATCCTGACGGCGGGGTACGCCAATAGCAAGGCGGAACCTCAAGGGCTGTCAGCACTGGCGGGCTCGGCCCTGCTTGGTTGGTCGAGGATTCTCCGAACACGTCAGGACGGGGCAGACTACCTGTGCTGACACAGTCGTCCGCTCAAGCGCCAGTTCGGTTATGTGAAGGCTCGCTTTCGTGGCTTGGCCAAGAACACTGCACAACGGACCACGTTGTTTGCGCTGTCGGACCTGTGGATGGGGCGCCGGTAGTTGTTGAACGCCGCGCTATCGGCCGAAAAATGGGCCTGGCGCGGTCGAGATGTTGCTCATTACGCGCTCGGGAGAACGTGATCGGCGTTTACCTGGCAGTCTGTCGGAATGCGAGAACTTTGGTGTCTGTGTCAGGTCCAATCCGCACTTTAGCCACCCACTCGCGCCTCCGGAGCCGAACAAAAAATGAAAAAACCTTTGGTTGCTGTCTTTGCTTGTGCATTGGCACTCGGGATGACGGCATTCTTGCCCGCCGATATCTCCCCGATCAGTTCCGCCTATGCCAAGGGTGGCGGTGGCGGTGGCGGTGGCGGTGGTGGTGGCGGCGGTGGTCATGGCGGTGGCGGCGGACATGGCGGTGGAAACGGCGCCGGACATGGCGGTGGCATGGGAGGGCATAGTGGAAGCGGGAAGGGCCTTGGAAGTGATCACGCCGGAAAGGCGACACGCGATCATGGGGTAAGCGGCAATCATTACGGAAGCTCGCGCAACAGCGACAACGGTCATGGCACCACCACCTCGGGTGTCGCTCACTCCAAGGACACTCGCGGTTTGGCCAAGTCCACGGCCATCTCTGGAACGACGCCAGGCGATCATAATTCGAAAGGCCTCAGCAACGCTGTCGGGTCTTCTTCAAAAAATGATCGATGATTTGACCGCATCCATGCTGTACCGGCTTTAGCGTGCACGAAAGCCCAGCGTAGGCCGGGCTAAATGAACGGGTCACCCCCACACCCTGCGAGGGCTAAGCTTTCGCAGGGTGTTTTGTTTTGGAGGCCATCATCACGAGCGAGTCAGCACGGGTCGGGATCGATCTCGGTAAACACAGTTGCCACCGGCATGGCCAAGACACGTTGGGCCAAGCGGTGTTTCGCAAGCGGGTAGACGGCACGATCAGCCACACAGCCCAGATTCGCATCCCAAGTACAGGGGGCGCTTAGCTGGCGTAGCAAGTCTCTGATTGGCCAGGCCTGCGTTTTGCTGCTGCGCTCTGTGTCGTAGCGGCCATGCTTCAGGTCGTATCTGGATGCGGCCTGAATCTTACCGGTCAGTATAGTCAGCTCCGTCCCTTTGCCGGAGTGCCTTGAATTGGACAATACCCGTGAGCGTTTGATTGATGCCGCGCTGAAGCTGTTTCTGTCGCAAGGTTTGTACGTGACGGGGGTAACGGCCATTGCCGCGATGGCGGGTGTTACCAAAATGACGCTCTACAGTCATTTCCCCTCCAAGGATGCGCTGATAGTGGCTTGCCTTGAGGAGCGTGACCGACGTTGGCGTGAAGAGGTAGCGCGCACCCTGGCCAGGCATCCTGAGCCAGTCAGTGGCATGCTCGCTTTTTTCGATCTGTATGAACGCTTTCTTTTGAAAGATAGCGAGCGCGGGTGCCTGTTCGTTAACAGTGCGGCTGAGTTCCCCCAGTTTAGCCACCCCGTGCATTTAGCAGTGAGCAGGCATAAGCAAGGGATACGCGAAAACCTTGCTGCCTTGGCCATAAGCGCCGGTATAAACGACCTCGACGCAGTTGCCCAAGGGTTGTTTATCTTGTTGGAAGGCAGTTTTGTCAGCGGCGCGATGGGCCAGGACATGCGGGTATTCGACACTGCCCGGCAAATAGCTCATTGCTGGATTCAGAGGCAGGAGCAGAGCGTATGACCCTGGGCCTGTTAGCGGCCATTGCCGCCACCTTTTCCTGGTCACTGCTCTACATTTTTCCTGGGCTGGTCGGTGATTACAGCCTTTTTGACCTGGCGGTGGTGAGCTATGCCTTTGCCGGGTTAGGTAGCCTGCTGGTGCTGTTCGTTTACCGCAGCGAAGTGCGGCAATTGCGACTGAGTGACTGGGCCTGTGCCGCACTGCTGGGCTTCTTGGGATACATTGGCTACTTCTTCCTGATCACCACTGCGGTTTTAGCAGCCGGGCCGGTGATCCCCCCTGTGATGATGGGGTCAGTACCGATCGTGCTCGCGATTGCCGGCAACATGCGCAGCGCCAGCGTGCCTTGGCGCGCCATTGCCGGGCCACTGATGGTGGCGGCCCTGGGCATCAGCCTGGTCAATCTGAGCGTGTTTGATGCTAGCCGTGCGGCGGTAGTGCTCCCGACCGCGTCGTTACTGCTTGGGTTGCTTGCATCGTTGTTGGCAATCGCATTCTGGACCGGTTTTGGTCTGTTGAATGAAAGTGCTTTGGCTCGACGCCCAAGCATGTCTCCCATGTTGTGGTCAGCCATGTTGATCTTCATGTGCAGCGTCGAAATGCTGGCGTTCATCCCGGTTGGGCTGTACTTGAAACTGTCTCATTTCGCTAGCTATCCGAGCGGATTGGCAGGTACTCAGGCGCTGATCGTCTGTGGGCTGATTCAGGGGTTAGGGGCCACCCTTGCAGGTGCCTGGGCATGGTCAATCGCAACGCGGCGTCTTCCGCTGGCGCTGAGCGGGCAATTGATCGCCAGCGGGACCATTTATGCAACTACGATGGGCCTGCTCATCAACCAGCGCTGGCCGTCTCCTATGGAAGCGCTTGGTACAGCCTTGTTGTTCGTAGGGGTGGTGTGGGCTATTCACGCCTTTTATCGCAAGCAAACACGCCTCCAGACGCATGGCGGGATAACTGACCTTGGCCGACACTGATGGGACTGGTTTGCGATCATCCCTTGATTGATCCGTCGCCTGGATCGGAAAGGGGCGTTCAACAGTGCTGAGTTGTTACTTTGAGAAAAGCATGAACTCTGCTGCCCAGTCTTTATATTCGTTTTGCAAGCAATAGCCAGCAACGAGCGTTGAGGCCGATTTGTCAGCGTTAACCTGGCGACGGCGCTGTATGCGCAGGCTTTCATAGGTGGCCTGAACCGAGGCAAAGTATGCTTGATGGCCATCCACCACGATGCGCACGCCGAGTTCTGCCAGGCCAGGTGCATCCCGAAGCTCGCTGTTGCCATAGGTGATTAGCATCACTGGAAGGGTCAATCCATCGGCGATGGCGGCGAGTTCATGAACATCCTTCACACCAACGAGGCACACCGCATCGGCACCCGATCGCTCGAATTCCCTGGTTCTACGGATAACGTCCTGTAGCGGCTGCACACCAGCGTGGGTTCTGGCGATGATGGCGAGTGAGCTATCAATCCTTGCTTCTTGCGCCGCGCGCAGTTTACCGGTGGCTTCTTCGGTGCTGATCAGCTCCAGGGCACCGCTGCCAAAACGGGCAGGCAGGAGGGTATCTTCGATGGTGAGTGCTGCAACCCCAGCCCGTTCTAGCTCGACAACAGTCCTCATGGCGTTAAGGGCGTTACCATATCCATGATCAGCGTCAGCAATTATCGGAAGGCTAGCCACGCGGCCAATTCGGGTGGCCTGTTCGGCGAATTCACTAAGGGTGATTAAAGCGATGTCAGGAGCACCCAACACTTGCAGGGAGGCAACAGAGCCGCCCAGTATGCCAACTTCGAAGCCGAGATCCGAAGCGATGCGTGCGGATAAAGGGTCAAAAACCGAAGCGGTACTCAGGCAAGCGTGACCGTTGAGAAGAACACGGAAGTCATTTCGCAATTGATGATGACTGCGGTTGTGCATGGCTGTCTCTGGGCGTATTTGGGATGTATGACGCGTCGCGTTCCACTACTTTGGACGTTCAGCGAGTACGTTGAGAGGGCAGGGGATGGCGGTGTTGGGCGGTGGAGTTGATCACCTTCACCGCCCATTCGCTTATTTGATGAACCGTACTTGGCTATTGATCTTCTCGATCACCGCGCCTTTGCGTTCATTGAACCGGGCTCTGTTCTGCTCGAACAGGTTATTGCCCTTGGTGTCGATAGAAATGATCAGCGGGCCGAACTCTCGTACACGGTTGACCCATAGCGTTTCCGGCATGCCCAAGTCCTGCCATTCGGCGCGTTCGATCTCTTCCACCTGGGTCGCTGCCAAGACTGCACAGCCGCCTGGAAACACTGCATGCACCGCCTTGTTCTCAAGGCAGCCCGTGGTGGTTTCCGGGCCCATGCCGCCTTTGCCGACGATCAGCTTTACCCCAGTTTGCTCAATGAACTGTTTCTCGAACTTTTCCATGCGCATGCTAGTCGTCGGGCCGATCGACACCATTTCAAAGCTGCCATCGTCCTTTCTCTTGACGATGGGGCCTGCGTGAAAGATCGCGCCGCCGCGAAGATTTACAGGAAGCTCCCGGCCTAATTCGATAAGCCGGCGATGTGCAACGTCTCGGCAAGTCACCAACTGGCCAGTGAGGTAAACCACGTCGCCAACGTTCAGGCTTGCCAAATCTTCGTCACTTATTGGAGTGGTCAGGATCTTTTTCACAGTGCTACGCCTTCATGGGAGAGGATGTCATAAGTGAGGTCGGCATTGATGCGGATCTTGCCGCGGCGGTGCGCCCAGCAACCTGTCGATACCGCGACGCCGATGGTCGAGGGGTGTCGGGCCGACGATTCGATGTTCACGCCCATCACGCTGCTGTTGCCCGTCAAACCCTGGGGGCCAATGCCGATTTCGTTCAGGCCTTCCTCCAGCAGCTTCTCCATCATCGCTGCACTTTCGTTGGGATGGCTGGAATCCACTTCGCGCAGGATGGCCTTTTTCGAAAGGCGTGCCGCGGTCTCGACCGAGGTCGATACACCCACGCCTACCAGCAAAGGCGGGCAAGCGTTGACACCGCGGGAGGTGATGACATCGAAGACGAACTCTGTGACCCCTTCGTAGCCTTGCCCTGGCATCAGCACCTTGGCCGAGCCCGGCAACGTACAGCCACCACCCGCCATGTACACATCGACAATGGCGTAGTCGGCATCGGGGATGATTTCCCAGTCCAGCCACGGGATCTTCGAGCCGGTGTTGGTGCCGGTGTTCTTTTCGATGAAGGTTTCAACTGCGTTGTGGCGTAGCGGGCCCTTGATGGTCGCCTCCTTGGTGGCGTTCTCGAGGATGCCCTCCATTTCGCCCAGCAGCGGGAAGCGTGCACCGGCGGAAATGAAATACTGGATCACACCGGTATCCTGACAGCTGGGGCGGTTCAACTTGTCAGCGTAATCCTGGTTGTCGGCCATCGAGTCGTAGACGGCGATGGCCAGCGGGTTGGTTTCCGCTGCGCGCAGCTTGGCGGTCTTTTCTTTTACATCCTTGGGCAGGCGCTTGCCGATGTAGGCGGTGAACTTCGCCAAGACGTCGGTCAGCGATTCCACAGCGGCTTCTTTGTCTACGGTTTCCATGTTTACTTCCTCAGTGCATCACAAGGTTTTTTGGGTCAGAGTCAATGGCAGGCTTGGTAGCCGAAGGCAGTGATTCGTTTTTTTCTGGCTCGCCCACCGCTTGGCCATCCAAGACCTGATTCATCCTGGTGCTATCGAGGGCGCCGACCCATTTGGCGATGGCCATGGTGCCCACGGCGTTGCCGATGGTGTTGGTAATGGCGCGAGCCTCAGACATGAAGCGGTCTACGCCAAGAAGCAGAACCATGCCGGCTACAGGGATGTTGTCCATGGTGGCCAGGGTTGCGGCCAGGGTGATGAAGCCCGAACCCGTGACGCCTGCAGAGCCTTTGGATGTGAGCAGGAGCACGCCCAGGACGATCAGCTGGTCCATGAGGGTCAGTGGGGTATTGGTTGCCTGCGCGATGAATATCGCCGCCATTGTGTAGTAGATGCATTGGCCGTCAGGGTTGAAAGTCAGCCCCGAAGGAATGACCAGGCCTACTACCGGTTTCGAGACGCCGACCTTCTCCAGTTTGTTCATCATTTGTGGCACAACAGACTCCGATGAGCTGGTGCCCAATACGGTGAACAGCTCCTCCCGCAGGTACTTGAGGAACTTCCACAAGCTGAACCCAGACATCCGAGCGATTGAGCCGAGAACGATCACCACGAACAGGAAGCAGGTCACGTACATAGTTGCCATCAGCTTGCCCAGCGAAACGATGGAGCCCAGGCCATATTTGCCGACGGTGAAAGCCATGGCGCCACAGGCTGCCAGCGGAGCAATGCGCATCACCATGCCGACGATGTAGAACATGCCGTGAGAAAACGACTCGAGCACATCGACTACGGGCTTGCCGCGTTCTCCTAGATTGGCCAGCGCAATGCCGAGTAAGGTCGAGAACAGCAGAATCTGCAGGATTTCGTTCTTGGCAAAGGCATCCACTACGCTGCCGGGGATTACATGCAACAAGAAGTCGGTGAAGCCGCCCGATCCGCTAACGGCAGCAGCGGTGTAGGTAGAGATGGCATTGCTATCCAGGGTGGCAGGGTCGATGTTCATGCCTTGGCCAGGTTGCACCAGGTTCACAACGATCAGGCCCAGCACCAATGCGAAAGAGGAGAGAACCTCGAAGTAGATCAGGGCCCGGGCACCGACACGGCCGAGCTCCTTCATGTTTTCCATTTTGGCGATGCCGAGAACCACGGTTGCAAAGATGATCGGTGCAAAAACCATCTTGATCAGTTTGATGAAGGCATCACCCAGTGGCTTCATGTCTGCGCCGACCTCCGGCCAGAGCACGCCTAGCAGTACCCCAATTGAGACGCCAATCAGTACCTGCACATACAGCTTACTTATCCATCGTTTGGCCATTGCCGTCTCCGAATTATTGTTGTGAGTCGGATTTATGTGGCGACTGGGCTAAGCGGCAGACAGGCAAGACCGGCAAAGCTAAATAGCCCAGCGTTTTTGTGGTTAATCAGGCAGGCCTAAGGTAATGGTTTTTTCTGAGTGGTGTAATAGACTCAGATTCAAGACATTATTTCCTTGAGGTTAATTATGAATCCTGTGTCGGAACTTGCTTTTTTCAGCCAGTTGGTGGCGGCTGGCAGCCTGGCAGCGACAGCCCGTGAGCTGAACCTCACTCCCCCCGCTGTAACCAAGCGGCTTGCGCAATTGGAGAAGCGTCTTGGCGTTCGTTTGTTGAACCGAACGACGCGCAGCATCAGCCTCACGGCCGAAGGTGAGACGTACCTGATCAATGCAAAACGCATTCTCGGTGAGATCGAGGAGATGGAGCGGCAGGTATCCAGCAGCAGGGCCGAGCCAAAGGGTTTGTTGCGCGTGAATGCACCGCTGGGCTTCGGCCGCACCCATGTAGGGCCAGCCATCTCACTCTTCGCCAAGCGCTATCCAGAGGTTGAAGTTCAGCTTCACCTGACGGACCGGCCTATCCATCTCCCTGATGACGCAATTGACGTGGCGATCCGTTTTGGTGAGCTGCCTGATTCAAGGCTCATTGCCAGGAAAATAGCGGTTAATCGCCGACGTTTGTGTGCAAGCCCTGAGTACTTACGTACCCACGGAACTCCTGAGACGGCAAAAGACCTGGTCCGGCACAACTGTATCGTGTTGCGTCAAAATGAATCCGCATTCGGGATATGGCGTATGTCTAAAGGCAAACAGTTCGACGCCATCAAGGTCCACGGGAGCTTGAGTACTAACGATGGAGAGGTAGCGTTGACTTGGGCGCTGGACGGGCATGGGATATTGATGCGAGCGGAATGGAACCTGGCCGGTTATCTACGTACAGGTCAGCTTGTGGAAGTCTTGAACGATTATGAGACCGAGCCGGCAGACATTTACGCTGTCTATTTAGAACGCCTGAATTTATCTGCGAAAGTCGCTTATTTTGTTGATCATTTACGAGAGTTTTTCAAAAGCAAAGCTGAGAACCCTACTGGCGGTCTTGATGCGTGGAAATGACGCTGGCGAAGCCGCATCGGCTTGGTTGAGTTACGCCTGATGATGCGCATGAGGTCTTCTTGGCGATCCTCCCGCGTTAAAAAATGAAGCCAGGGGCGAGCATGAACGGCAGAAGGTTGGGCCGTTCCACGCGAAGAGGCGGTTTGGATTGCCATCGGCGCCGCCGGCACAACCCTTGTCGACACACAGTGTTTGGGTGATGGCGCATTATTTAACTTTGCGCCGGTAGCCCATGAATGTTTGCGCGCGCCCCTCACGACTTGCTTAGGTGTCAGCGACACCTTTCAACGTGCACCAGTTTGCGTCCTTAATCGAGGCCTATACTTAACAGCAACGTTCCATTCCCTGCCCGCCATTCCCTATAAGGATCTGAACCATGACAGCATCCAAACTCGTCGCCCTGGCTTTGGCGGGTGTTCTTTTTCCTGCTCTAACCCTTGCCCAGCAGGCCTCCAGCGCCGCCGAGCCGACTCAACAGTCGATGAACATTGAGCAATTTGATCAGGAGATGGCGAAGGCTCAAGAAAATCTGAAAAAAATGCAGGATCAAATGAGCCTTATCCACAAAACTACCGATCCAGTCCAGCGCCAGAAACTCATGCAAGATCACCAGGCGATGATGCAGCAAGGAATGCTCATGATGAAGGGAATGATGGGGTGCTGCGGCGGCATGATGGGCGGTCGCATGATGGGGAGCGGCCACATGATGGGCTGGGGGCAGATGGGCAGCCATTACGCCGGAATGACGCCTGAGCAGATGAGGCAGCACCAATACATGATGGACAGATACATGGGAATGCAACAGATGATGATGGATCAGATGATGCAGCATCAGCAGCAGATGGGCACGCCGTCTCGCTAACCTAATACCCGCCGCCGGCCAGCAAGGGTGACGCTGACCGATAGCTTCGAAGGAGGTGGGGGTCGCCGTTGCGTATGCTGCGGCCAACGGGCAATCAAACGCTACGTGTGACGCCGCCATCGACTTTGATGTTCTGCCCGGTGATGTAGGCAGCGCCTTCGCTGGCGAGGAACGCGATGGTGGCGGCGATTTCCTCGCGGGTGCCATAGCGTTTGAGCGGCACGCTGTCGCGGCGCTGTTCGGTGGCCGGCAGGCTGTCGATCCAGCCGGGGAGGACGTTGTTGATCCTCACGTTGTCCCCGGCGAATTGGTCGGCGAAGATTTTGGTGAATGCGGCCAGGCCCGAGCGGAACACTGCAGACGTCGGGAACAGCTCGCTCGGCTCGAACGCCCAGGCGGTGGAAATGTTGATGATCACGCCCCCTTTCTGGCGCTGCATGTAGGGCGTCACCAGGCGAGTCGGGCGAATGACATTGAGCAGATAGGTGTCCATGCCCTTGTGCCAGTCTTCGTCGCTGATTTCCAGAATTGGCGCGCGCGGACCATGGCCGGCGCTATTGACCAGCACGTCGATGCGCCCCCACTTCTCCACCACGGCATCGACCAGGTGTTTCAGGTCCTCAACCGACTGGTTGCTACCTGTTACGCCAATTCCACCAAGCTCGGCAGCCAGTGCTTCGCCCTTGCCCGAGGAGGACAGGATGCCAACCTTGAACCCGTCAGCGGCCAGGCGCCGTGCCGCTGCCGCGCCCATACCACTGCCACCTGCTGTGATGATCGCAACTTTTTCTACTGACATGCTGCCTCCGGAACGTTAATGGCTGAATGCTTAGGCGCACAAAAATTAGCAGCAGTCGTGGCCGCGAGGGAGACAGCTAAACTTCACCAAGGCAGTAGATTAACTATTGCCTGCTTGTTGCTTGAGCCAGCGCTGGACAATGCCTAGCGACTCCGGCTGCTGCAACTTTCGCGGCCACACCAGATAGAACGACTTATCGAGCCTGAGTTGCTGAGCGAAGACCTGGGTCAGCCTGCCCGCGACGAGGTCATCACTGACGAACGCCAGGCTTGCCAACGCAATACCCTGACCACTGATGGCGGCATCGATGGCCAATGAAGTCTGGTTGAACCGCAGGTTTTTGGCAGTCGCTTGCCCGTGTTGCGGGAACAGTTGTGCAAGGAACCGAGGCCAGAAATCATGGGCATCGTGGAGCAGGGTGAACGCTTGAAGCTGCTCGAAGCTGGTGGGGACTTTGCTGGCTTCGAACAACGTTGGGCTGGCCACGGCGACGATACGCTGTTCCATCAACAGTTCGCTGTTCAAACCCGCGCCGATGTCGGGCTTGCCATAGCGGACTGCGAGATCCACGCCGTCGGTATTGAAGTGGGACAGCCGATCTGTGGCCAGTACACGTAAATCGATGTCCGGATGGCTGTGCGCAAAGCGGCCCAGCCGGGGAATGAGCCATTTGGAGGCAAAGGTCGGTGTCACGCTGACCGTCAGGTGAGACGCCTGCGGCCGCAGCAGGCGGGTTGCCTCATCGATCATCGCCAAGGCGTTGCGAATGCTGCCGCTGTAGCCCAGCCCTGCATCGGTCAGTGCCAGGCCCCGGGGCAGGCGCTCGAACAAACGTAGGTTCAGGCTCGCTTCCAGCCCGCGTATCTGTTGTGCAACTGCCGCCTGGGTCACCCCCAGCTCGTCGGCGGCCAGGCGAAAGTTCAGGTGGCGGGCAACCACTTCGAACACACGTAGCGCATTGAGTGAGGGCAAATCAGGGAAACCGTTTGGCATGGCGATGGACAGGTTCGGGCTGGAGGATTCAGCCACGAGGCTACTCGCCGAGCGCCTGTAAAGAAACCCGCGCCGCCGCAGCCAATCCGCCACGCTGCGCAGCAAGCCCTCTGTTGGCGCTGCACATTTCCATCGTTCGGCTTGACGCGTGAAATTTTTCATGTAAATTTTCATGAAAAATAAGTCTAAAAATTTCACGGCAGTCCGAAACGATGAAGATGCACGAAGAGGTTGAAGCCCTCGCGATCCTTATTCACGACCTGCGCAAATTCAAGAACCTGACCTTGGGTGAACTGGCCGAGCGCATCAACCGCTCGGTGGGTTTCCTCTCCCAGGTCGAACGCGGCGTTTCGCGCCCGACCGTGGCAGACCTCACCGCTATCAGCGAAGCGCTCGGCGTATCAACCGCGTACTTCTACAACCTGAGCAAGCCCCGCAGCATTGGCTGGGTCACGCGCCCCCACGAGCGGCGCACGTTGTACCTGGAGTCGGGCATCACCGACGTGCTGGCTTCGCCGACCATCGCAGGCGCCTTCTCCATGCTCGACAGCCTTCTCGAGCCGGGCGCCACCAGTGGGGAGGCGTACTTGAGCGACCGTTCCGAGCAGGGCTGTTTCGTACTCGAGGGCGAACTCACGGTGTGGCTGGACCAGGGCGATGCCGTGACCCTGCAAGCCAACGACTGCTTCCAGCTGCAACCCCATGCGCCGTTCCGTTACGCCAACCTGACGGATAAAACCACCCGCGTGCTCTGGGTCTTCAATTGAATTCGTTCACCTCACAAGGATAAGAAGATGAGTGTCATCTTTCCGGATCTGCTGGCTGAAGTGCGCTCGTTCCGAGCAGAACACCCGGCAGTTCGCTATGTCGACCTGATTGCGCTGGACATCCCCGGGCACTTCTACGGCAAGCGCTACCCCATGGACATGCTGGAAAAAGTCGCAGCCGGTGCGCCTCTGAAGCTGCCGCAGAACTGCGTGCTGCTGGGTACCCAGGGCGGCCTTTACCCGATTGGTGACTATTGCTTCGCCGACGGCGACCCGGATGCTGCCCGGCGCCTGGTGCCGGGTACGCTGAAGCCGGTGCGCTGGGAAAAGGAAGTGATCGCCCAGATGCTGATCACGTCCGACGGCACTGCAAAGCCGATCGAATTCGAGCCTCGTGAAGTGCTGGCGCGTGTGCTTCAGCGTCTGGCCAAGCGTGGCATCCGCCCGGTGGTGGCGTTTGAACTGGAGTTCTACCTGTTCGACCGCAAGCTTGATAACGGCCTGCCACAGTACCCACGTGACACGGCAACCGAGGATGAAGACGATCAGCCGAACATGCACATCGAGCGGCTGTCGCGCTTCTCGTCGGTCCTGCACGAGATGGTCGATGGCGCCAACGAGCAGGGCGTGCCGGCGAACGTCATCACCGCAGAGCTGGGCCCAGGCCAGTTCGAGATCAACTTCTCCCACAGCGACGATGCCCTCAGTGCGGCGGACTGGTCGGCACTGTTCTGCCGCAGTACCCGCGGTATCGCGATGAAGCATGGCTACCGTGCCAGCTTCATGAGCAAACCCTACCTGGACGCGCCAGGCAGCGGCATGCATGTGCACGTCAGCCTGTACGACGCCGCCGGCAATAACATCCTGGCGGGAAGCGAACAGCGCAAGCTGCGCCATGCGGTGGCAGGCTGCCTGGAACTGCTGCCGCATTGCATGCCGATCTTTGCCCCCAACCACAATGCCTACCGACGTTATGGCGCCATGGTCAATGCGGCGAGCAAGGCCAGCTGGGGTTTCGAAGACCGTGACGCGTGCATCCGCATCCCCGAGTCCGACCCGCGCAACCTGCGCATCGAGCACCGCCTCGCTGGTGCCGACGCCAATCCGTATCTGGTACTGGCGGCCATTTTGACCGGGATGGAGCATGGCCTGGATCGCGGCGTGGAGCCCATCGCCCCGCTGAACGAAAACCGCCAGAGCGGCATCGACTTCCCCAAGGATGCCCTCAGCGCCTTGGCCGCCATGCGTCATCACCCGGTGGTCAACCAAGGCCTGGGCAGCGAGTTCGTGATGGTCTATTGCGAAAACAAATACCAGGAGCAACTGGACTTCATGCACCACATCGATGCCCGCGAATACCGCTGGTTCCTGTAGGTGCCGAGGTTGGAACAGCGACGCTGCACCCTCCCTTTCTACCGTTTCAATACAACGCGCAATATGGATTTGCCGGAGGAAGATATGCCACGTGTGCCCGTGATCGGCATTACCGCATGCACCAGCATGATTGAGCTGCATGCAACCCAGACCATCAGCGAGAAGTACGCGCGCGCGGCAGCCAAGGCGGCGTGTGGGCTGCCCATCGTCATTCCCAGCCTCGGTGAGTTGATGGACAGCGCCGATATTCTCGACGTGGTGGATGGGCTGATCTTCACCGGTTCGCCGTCCAACATCGAGCCGTACCACTACAACGGCCCGGCCAGTGCCACGGGCACCCATCACGACCCTCTGCGCGATGCCACCACGTTGCCGCTGATGCGCGCCGCCATTGCCGCCGGCGTACCGGTACTCGGCATTTGCCGTGGCTTCCAGGAAATGAACGTGGCGTTGGGTGGCACCCTGCATCAGAAGGTCCACGAGACCGGCATGTTCATGGACCACCGCGAAGGCAAGGATGAGCCCCTCGACAAGCAATACGGGCCGCGCCACACCCTGCATGTAGAGCCTGGCGGCATGCTCGACCGCATGGGTTTGCCGGCGATATTCGACGTCAATTCCATCCACGGCCAAGGCATCGACGTACTGGCCCCCGGGCTGAGGGTGGAGGCGCTGGCACCCGATGGCCTGGTGGAAGCGATTTCGGTAGAGAGCAGCAAGGGCTTTGCCCTGGGCGTGCAATGGCACCCCGAGTTCCAGGTCATGGATAACCCCCATTACCTGGCCATCTTCCAGTCCTTTGGCAAGGCCTGCCGGCACCGCTCGGTATTGCGCCAGAGGCTGTTGCTGTCTGCCTGAGCAGCCACCTTTCCCACCTGTAGAAAATACCCTCGCAGCGCGGCTGCGCAACTTGATGGAGTGAAGTCAATGAGTGAACAGAATTCGCAGACCCTTGCCTGGCAAACCATGAGCCGCGACCATCACCTGGCCCCGTTCAGCGATGTCAGGCAACTGGCCGAGAAAGGCCCACGCATCATCACCTCGGCCAAGGGCGTGTACCTGTGGGACAGCGAGGGCAACAAGATTCTCGATGGCATGGCCGGCCTGTGGTGCGTGGCGGTCGGCTATGGTCGCGATGAGCTGGCCGAGGTCGCCAGCCAGCAGATGAAGCAGTTGCCTTACTACAACCTGTTCTTCCAGACCGCGCACCCGCCCGCGCTGGAGCTGGCCAAGGCGATCGCCGAGGTGGCCCCGCAAGGCATGAACCACGTGTTCTTCACCGGCTCCGGCTCCGAAGGCAACGACACCGTGCTGCGCATGGTTCGCCATTACTGGGCACTGAAGGGCCAGAAGAACAAGAAGGTCATCATTGGCCGCATCAACGGCTACCACGGCTCTACCGTGGCGGGCGCGGCCTTGGGCGGCATGAGTGGCATGCACCAGCAGGGCGGGGTGATCCCGGATGTCGTGCACATCCCGCAGCCATACTGGTTCGGCGAAGGCGGCGACATGACCGAGGCCGACTTCGGCGTGTGGGCGGCCGAGCAACTGGAGAAGAAGATCCTCGAAGTTGGCGTGGACAACGTTGCTGCCTTCATCGCCGAGCCGATCCAGGGCGCCGGTGGCGTGATCATTCCACCGCAGACCTATTGGCCGAAGATCAAGGAAATCCTGGCCAGGTACGACATCCTCTTCGTCGCCGACGAAGTGATCTGTGGGTTCGGCCGTACCGGTGAGTGGTTCGGCACCGATTACTACGACCTCAAGCCTGACCTGATGACCATCGCCAAGGGCCTGACCTCCGGTTACATCCCCATGGGCGGGGTGATTGTGCGTGACGAGGTGGCCAAGGTCATCAGCGAAGGCGGCGACTTCAACCACGGCTTCACCTATTCCGGCCACCCTGTAGCGGCGGCGGTGGGCCTGGAGAACCTGCGGATCCTGCGTGACGAGCAGATCATCCAGCAGGTGCACGATAAAACCGCGCCGTATCTGCAACAACGCCTGCGCGAACTGGCCGACCACCCGCTGGTAGGCGAAGTGCGCGGCCTGGGCATGCTCGGTGCGATCGAGTTGGTGAAAGACAAGGCCACCCGTGCCCGTCATGAAGGCAAAGGTGTCGGCATGATCTGTCGCCAGCACTGCTTCGACAACGGCCTGATCATGCGCGCTGTAGGCGACACCATGATCATCGCGCCACCGCTGGTGATCAGTATCGAAGAGATCGACGAATTGGTGGAGAAAGCCCGCAAGTGCCTGGACCTGACTTATGAGGCTGTTCGGTAGCGGCAGAAGCTGTTCTCAGCACCTGTGAGATCAAGCACCGCCTGCGCGGTGCTCGATCGGTGCCGCAATCGTACATTTCACGTCAGGCACCACCCGCAAAGCATTTTGCTTTGTGAAATGAATCCTGTACTTTTCTGGGCATCCATTTCCCGTCTGAAAGTCGCGATTCAACCATGAAAGTGCACGAAGAAATCGAAGGCCTGGCAGTACTGATTCGCGACCTGCGCAAGTTCAAGGGCCTGACACTGGGCGAGCTGGCACAGCGCATCGGCCGTTCGGTGGGCTTTCTGTCCCAGGTCGAACGCGGCGTATCACGCCCGACCGTGGCCGATCTCACAGCCATCAGTGAAGAGCTCGGTGTATCCACAGCCTACTTCTACAAGCTGGAAAAACCCCGTGAGCTCGACTGGGTGACCCGCCCGCACGAGCGTCGCACGCTGCACCTGGCGGGTGGTATCACCGATGTGCTGGCATCGCCCTCCATAACGGGCGCGTTTTCCATGCTCGACAGCCATTTGCAGCCGGGGGCCAGCAGTGGCGAGGAGTACCTGGACGACAGCTCGGAGCAGGGTTGCTTCGTGCTCGAAGGCGAACTGACGGTGTGGTTGGGCGATGCTGAGCCGGTCACGCTGCACGCCAATGACAGTTTTCAGTTGCAACCCCACGCCCGTTTCCGTTACGCCAACCTGACCGACAAGCCCACACGTGTGCTTTGGGTGTTCAGCTGAGGGCCGTCGCACGGGCATGCGCGTTGTGCTTCGGCTAGCCGGGAAAGTTGGCCTGCAAGCAATGTGCAGGCTGCATGGGGTATCCTTGCACCACGCAATCAACTTCGAAGCAGTGAATGAACAATGGGTTTTGAACAACTAGCTGAGCTACGAGACCGCCTGCGGGCGGAAAAAGGGCAGGTAAAGGCCGATAGCGCGAAACCGCCCAAGCGCAAGTCGCCCCCGCAGGCGAAGCCGCGTGAGATGGACCCGGCGGTGGCAGCGATCTGGCCACTGCAGAAGCATTTTCCCTTGGCTTTCCCGGTCAACCCGGCCCCCAAGGTGCCGCTCAAGGAGGGCATTTTCAAGGATGCCGAGCAACACCTGGAGCTGCTTGGGTTGACCCGCGAACAGCTCAAGCTGGGCATTTCCACGTGGTGCCGGGGCGCTCGATACTGGGCGAGCATGGTGGAGAATGCACCGCGCCTTGACCTGAATGGACAGGCCGCAGGTACTGTGACCGCCGCTCAGGCGCTGCATGCCAAGCAGCAAGCTGCGCGGCAACGCAGCCAGGACCGACGCAATCGTGCGAAGTCAAAGGCCCAGGCCCAGGCTCCGGCCCCCGCCGCCGACACCGCAACGGTGCAGTCTACCGACTGAGCTCAGTCGCGTTCTGCCCCGTAGCCATGCTGGATGGCAGCCCATTGCCGGGGCTGCCGTCTGGCAGGCCCGGCAATGGACCAGGTTCGGTTTCGAGGGCCTGGTGCATGCAACGATGGTTTCAAGACCCACCTGATCGGCAAGCCGTGGCAGATGATGCCGGGGCGTAATCACGTGCGTCGGTTTCAGAATGCGCCTGGTCGCTCGCATACAACCCCTCGGCGCTACAAGTGCCATGCTAGCAGGATGCCCAAGGGTCAGTGCGCGCAGACGTGCGGCCGTGGGCGAGGAGGCCACCCGTACCATGCAACTGTGACGTGGACGGTGCGCCGCAGCAGAACACGCCGGAAACCTGCCCTTTAAAAACAATCAGGCAGGGTCCGTGATGCCGAGGTCCGCTGTATGCCTGATGAATTGCTCCACCTGCCTGTAATCCAGCGCATTCTGGCCCGCGACAAGGACACCCCCGGTGCCCTGTTGCCGATCCTGCATGCCGTCCAGCACGAGATAGGTTACATCCCCGATGCCTCGGTCCCCGAAATCGCCCATGCCCTGAACCTCAGCCTGGCTGAAGTGCGTGGGGTAATCAGCTTTTATCACGACTTCCGCACCACGCCGCCCGCGCGCCACACCCTGCGCCTGTGCCGTGCCGAGTCGTGCCAGAGCCGTGGCGCCGAAGCCCTGGCCGCGCAATTGCGTGAACAGTTGGCACTGGACGACCACGGCACCAGCGCCGACGGGTCCATCAGCCTGCGCCCTGTTTACTGCCTGGGGGCCTGTGCCTGCTCGCCAGCGCTGGAGCTGGACGGCCAGGTGCACGCGCGACTCACCCCTGAGCGCCTGCGGGACTTGGTCAACGGTTGCCGGGAGGACTCAGCATGCTGAAACTGTATATTCCCTGTGATTCGGTAGCCCGAGCCGTGGGTGCCGACCAGGTTGCCGAGGCCCTGCTGCGCGAGGCCGAGCGCCGCCAGTTGCCGCTGGACATCCAGCGCACCAGCTCGCGCGGGCTTTACTGGCTGGAGCCGCTGATCGAGTGCGACAGTGCGCAAGGGCGCCTGGGTTTCGGCCCGATTACGCCACAGGATGTGCCGTCACTGCTTGATGCCCTGGCGGGGGAACCCGGTGGCCACTCGCTGGCACTGGGGCTGGTCGAAGAAATACCCTATCTCAAGACTCAGCAACGCTTGCTGTTCGCTCGCGCTGGCATCACCCGCCCATTGTCGCTGGACGACTATCGTGCCAACGGCGGCTTCGCAGGCCTGGAGGCCGCCGTGGCGCTGGACGGTGCCGAAGTGGTTGCCGCAGTACTCGACTCCGGCCTGCGTGGCCGTGGTGGTGCGGCGTTCCCGGCCGGCATCAAGTGGCGCACCGTGCGTGATGCTGGCGCCGGGCAGAAGTACGTGGTGTGCAACGCCGACGAGGGTGACTCGGGCACGTTCGCTGATCGCATGCTGATGGAAGGCGACCCCTTCCTGCTGATCGAGGGCATGATCATTGCCGGCCTCGCCGTGGGTGCCGACAAGGGCTATATCTATGTGCGCTCGGAGTATCCCGATGCCATCCGGGTACTCGACCAGGCCTTCGCCATCGCACGTGACGCTGGCTACCTGGGTGCTGACGTAGCCGGCAGCGGCCAGGCGTTCGACCTGGAGGTGCGGGTGGGCGCCGGCGCCTATATTTGCGGCGAAGAAACCGCGCTGCTCGAATCCATCGAAGGCAAGCGTGGCATCGTCCGCGCCAAGCCACCGCTGCCTGCGCTGCAAGGGCTGTTCGGCCTGCCGACGCTGGTGCACAACGTGCTTACCCTGGCTTCGGTGCCCATCATTCTGGCCAAGGGTGCAGCGTTCTATCGCGATTTCGGCATGGGCCGCTCGCTGGGCACCATGCCGTTCCAGCTGGCCGGCAACATTCGCCAGGGTGGCCTGGTCGAGCGCGCGTTCGGCCTGACCCTGCGCGAGCTGGTGGAAGGCTATGGCGGTGGTACGGCCAGTGGCCGGCCGCTGAAGGCCGCGCAGGTCGGTGGCCCGCTCGGTGCCTGGGTACCTCCCAGCCATTTCGACACCCCATTGGACTATGAAGCGTTTGCTGCCGTGGGCGCGATGCTCGGCCACGGCGGTGTGGTGGTGGCCGACGATACGTTGAACATGGCCAGCATGGCGCGTTTCGCCCTGCAGTTCTGTGCCGAGGAGTCCTGCGGCAAGTGCACCCCGTGCCGTATCGGTTCCACCCGGGGCATGGAAGTGGTCGACCGGCTGATCGCCAGCAGCGACATCACCGAGCGCCATGACCAGGCGCTGTTGCTGCGCGACCTGTGCGACACCCTGCAGTACGGTTCGCTGTGCGCCATGGGCGGTATGACTGCCTATCCGGTGGCCAGCGCGCTCAAGTACTTCCCCGCCGATTTTGGGCTGACCACCACGGAGGCCGCACAGTGATCAATTTCTTCGACCCCGCTTCTGATAAAAGCAGCGACCTCGGCACCCCGGCCCGCGAAAGCGACGTGCAGGTCAGCCTAAGCATCGACGGCCGCGCCATCAGCGTGCCTGCTGGCACCTCGGTCATGCGCGCCGCCGCCATGCTGGGCACCAGCATCCCCAAACTGTGCGCCACCGACAGCCTCGAAGCCTTCGGCTCCTGCCGCATGTGCATGGTGGAAATCGAAGGCATGCGCGGCTACCCGGCATCCTGCACCACGCCAGTCAGCGAAGGCATGGTGGTGCGCACCGAAACCCCGCGCCTGGCGGGCCTGCGCCGCAACGTGATGGAGCTGTACATTTCCGACCACCCGCTGGACTGCCTGACCTGTTCGGCCAACGGCAACTGCGAGCTGCAGACCGTGGCCGGCCAGGTGGGCCTGCGTGAGGTGCGCTACGGCTATGACGGCGCCAACCACCTGGACGAGAAAAAAGACGTTTCCAACCCGTATTTCGACTACGAGCCGAGCAAGTGCATCGTCTGCAGCCGCTGTGTGCGCGCCTGCGAGGACATCCAGGGTACGTTCGCCCTGACCATTACCGGGCGCGGTTTCGAATCGCGGGTGGCGGCCGCGGGGGGCGAAAACTTCCTGGCTTCCGAATGCGTGTCGTGCGGCGCCTGCGTGCAGGCCTGTCCGACCGCGACCCTGACGGAAAAGAGCCTGGTGCAGCTTGGCCAGCCTGAGCGTTCGGTCATTACCACCTGCGCCTACTGCGGCGTTGGCTGCTCGTTCCGCGCCGAAATCAAGGGTGACCAGCTGGTGCGCATGGTCCCGGACAAGAACGGTGGCGCCAACCACGGCCACGCCTGCGTCAAGGGCCGCTTTGCCTGGGGCTACGCCACCCACCCGGACCGCATCACCAAACCGATGATCCGCAAGCGCCTGGAAGACCCGTGGCAGGAAGTCAGCTGGGACGAGGCCGTGACCTATGCTGCCAGCGAGTTCCGCCGCATCCAGCTCAAATACGGGCGCGACTCCATCGGCGGTATCACCTCCAGCCGCTGTACCAACGAAGAAGCCTACCTGGTGCAGAAGCTGGTGCGCACGGCCTTCGGTAACAACAACGTCGACACCTGCGCACGGGTATGCCATTCGCCCACCGGTTATGGCCTGAAGCAGACCCTGGGTGAGTCAGCCGGCACGCAAAGCTTCGACTCGGTGATGCAGGCCGACGTTGTGCTGGTGATTGGCGCCAACCCCACCGATGCGCACCCGGTGTTCGGCTCGCAACTCAAGCGCCGCCTGCGCCAAGGGGCGCGGCTGATCGTGATCGACCCACGGCGCATCGACCTGGTCGACTCGCCGCACGCCCGCGCCGACCTGCACCTGCAACTGCGCCCGGGCACCAACGTGGCCATGCTCAACGCCCTGGCCCACGTGATCGTTACCGAGGGCCTGCTGGCCCAAAGCTTCATCGATGCCCGCTGCGAAACCGAAGACTTCGCCCGTTGGCGCGACTTCGTCAGCCTGCCAGACAACGCCCCCGAGGTGCTCGGCCCGGTTTGTGGCGTGCCCGCCGAGCAGATCCGCGCTGCGGCCCGGCTGTATGCCACCGGCGGCAACGCGGCCATCTACTACGGCCTGGGGGTGACCGAGCACAGCCAAGGCAGTACCGCAGTGATGGGCATCGCCAACCTGGCCATGGCCACTGGCAACATCGGCCGTGAAGGGGTAGGGGTGAACCCGCTGCGCGGGCAGAACAACGTGCAGGGCTCGTGCGACATGGGCTCGTTCCCCCACGAGCTGCCCGGCTACCGGCATGTCTCCAACGAGGGCGTGCGCGCCGAGTTCGAACAGGCGTGGGGCGTGACCTTGCAGCCCGACCCGGGTCTGCGCATTCCCAACATGTTCGAGGCGGCGCTGGATGGCAGCTTCAAGGCGCTGTACTGCCAGGGTGAGGACATCGCCCAGAGCGACCCCAACACCCAGCACGTCACCGCGGCCTTGCTGGCCATGGAGTGCGTGGTGGTGCAGGACATCTTCCTCAACGAAACTGCCAAGTTCGCTCATGTGTTCCTGCCGGGCAGTTCCTTCCTGGAAAAGGACGGCACCTTCACCAACGCCGAGCGGCGAATTTCGCGGGTGCGCAAGGTCATGGAGCCGCTGGCCGGCAAGGCCGACTGGGAAGCTACCGTGGCCCTGGCCAACGCCCTAGGCTACCCGATGAACTACCGCCATCCTTCCGAGATCATGGACGAGATCGCCCGCCTGACGCCGACCTTCCGTCGTGTCAGCTACGCTGAACTCGACCGCCATGGCAGCCTGCAGTGGCCGTGCAACGACGCTGCCCCAGACGGCACGCCGACCATGCACATCGACCAGTTCGTGCGTGGCAAGGGGCGCTTCATGCTCACCGGCTACGTGCCCACCGACGAAAAGGTCAACAACCGCTACCCGTTGCTGCTGACCACCGGGCGCATTCTCAGCCAGTACAACGTCGGCGCCCAGACCCGGCGTACCGGCAACGTCGCCTGGCATGACGCCGACCGCCTGGAGATCCACCCGACCGACGCTGAAAGCCGTGGCATCCACGACGGTGACTGGGTCGGTATCGGCAGCCGCGCCGGGCAGACTGTGCTGCATGCCAAGGTCAGTACGCGGGTGGCGCCGGGAGTGGTGTACACCACCTTCCACTTCCCGGAGTCGGGTGCCAACGTGATCACCACCGACAACTCCGACTGGGCCACCAACTGCCCCGAGTACAAGGTGACGGCAGTGGAAGTGGTGAAAGTGTTCCAGCCATCGCAATGGCAAAAGCGCTATCAGGACTTCAGTGATGAACAGCAGCGGCTGCTGAAAGAGCGCCGCACTGCGGAGAAAGCCGAGGTTCGCCGATGAGCAGCGAAAACCTGGTCAAGATGGCCAACCAGATTGCCCATTACTTCGACAGCGAACCAGACCGGGCGCTGGCGGTGCAAGGGGTGCGGCAGCATTTGCAGAGCTTCTGGACGCCGGCGATGCGCCGGCAGCTGGCGGAATGGAGCGAGGCCCATGCGGGGGAAGGGCTTGACCCGAAGGTGCGGGAGGCGTTGGTCTAGACTCCCGGGCGGCAACGGAACCTTGGGGCGGGTTTGCCGGCGAATGTGGCGTTGAAATCAATGACGCATTCGCGGGTGAACCCGCTCCTACAAGGGGCCTGCATATTGCCTACTCAGCCGCGGGCCAGCTCCGCCAGGTGGGCGATGGCTTCCTCGCTCTTGAGCACCAGCACATCACCCTGCAGCGCATCCAGCACCACTTCCGAGGTATTACCAATCAACGCCCCGGAAATGCCCGTGCGGCACACCGTGCCCATCACCGTCACCACGGCATCGAGCTTCTGTTCGGTATGTGGAATCAACACATCCGCCGGCCCTTCGGCCACATGCAGGCATTCTTCCCTGATGCCGTATTCAGCCTGGAACGCGCTGCACGCTTCACGGTAGCGCTTTTCGATCGTATCGCTCAGCTGGAACGCCGGGTCCGACGCTGACAGCATCGGCGACGGGTGGGCACTGATGACGTGCAGTTCTCCCTTGGCCAGTTTGGCAATCTCGAAGCCGTGGTCGATGATGCTGGCATGCAGGCGGCGGTGGTCTTCGTCCTGGTTGCCCACGTCCACCGCTGCCAGGATCTTGCCTCCGGTCCATGGCCGCTCGCTCTTGACCATCAGCACCGCACACGGGCATTGGCGCAGCAGCTTCCAGTCGCTGGGGGTGAGCAGGGCCTTTTTCAGCGGGTTGTCCGGGCGGTGGTCCTTGATCACCAGTTCGCAGCCTTCGGCCTGCTGTACATGGATGATGGTGTCGTGCAGGTTGTCGCGCCAGCCCTCTTCATGGGTGACATTGTCGAAGCCGTCATCATGCAACTGGCTGCTCAGCAGGCTCAGCAGCGCACTGTGATCATGCCGTTTGTCGCACATCAGCAGGTGCAGGCGCGCGCCGGTGATGCCGGCAATCAGCTTGGCCCGTGTAAGCGCCCGGCTGTGGGCGTGCGCGGGGTCGAGGACGACGAGGATGCTGCGGACGGCTTGCATGGGCGTAAACTCCCTTCGATGATGGCGACCAGTGCCTGACTATAGTCGGCGCTTTACCCTCCAGCGCTTGATGTACATCAAGCATAGTCACTGGCGTCGCCAGCCGCCGCCGGTATAATCGCCGACCCTGCCTGTTCTGTGTGGTTGCACGCTTATGTCCCTGATCCCCGAAATCGACGCCTTTCTTGGCTGCCCGACGCCAGATGCCTGGATCGAAGCGGCGCTCGCCGACCAGGAAACCCTGCTGATCGACCACAAGAACTGCGAGTTCAAGGCCGCCAGCACGGCCTTGAGCCTGATCGCCAAGTACAACACTCACCTGGATCTGATCAACATGATGTCGCGCCTGGCCCGCGAGGAGCTGGTGCACCACGAACAGGTGTTACGCCTCATGAAACGCCGCGGTGTGCCGTTGCGCCCGGTGTCGGCAGGGCGTTATGCGTCGGGGTTGCGCCGGCTGGTGCGCGCCCACGAGCCGGTCAAGCTGGTGGATACGCTGGTGGTGGGGGCGTTCATCGAGGCGCGCAGTTGCGAACGTTTTGCCGCGCTGGTGCCGCATCTGGATGAAGAGCTGGGCCGCTTCTACCACGGACTGCTGAAAAGCGAAGCGCGCCACTACCAGGGCTATCTGAAACTGGCGCACAACTACGGTGATGAAGCGGACATCGCTCGCCGCGTCGAGCTGGTACGCGCGGCGGAAATGGAGCTGATCCAGTCACCAGACCAGGAGCTGCGCTTCCACAGCGGCATCCCGCAGGCTTTGGCCGCCTGATGGGCACCAGGCGGCGCAGGCCTTAATTGCGCCGGCCCAGTAGCAGGCCTACCGCCAGCCCGAGGCCGGCGGAAATGGCAACGGTCTGCCAGGGGTGGCCGCCGATGTAGTCCTGGGTGGCGTCCACCACCGGTTGCGCCTTGCTGCGCACGTTGCTGGCCGCCTGGCGAGCCTGACGAAGTTTCAGGCTTACCTGGGCGCGCAGCGTCTCGGCTTCTTCGCCCACCAGGGCGGCACTGTCGTTCAGCAGTTTTTCCGATTCTTCTATCAGCGATTGCAGTTCGCTGAATACCTGGTCCTTGATCTGATCGCTGTCAGCCAGCGTGGCGTTTTTCCGGGCCATGAACTCGTCCTCGTCAATGGGGGTGTGAACAATGGATGCCGCCACGTCGGGAAAGTTGCGGCGGCTTTCCGATGATGGGTTGCCTGGGTGTAAGATAGCGGCCATTTTCAAACCTGCAGGTAACTTCATGAGTTTCAATCTGGCCAACATGAGCTTCGAGGAACGGGCGCAGATCGAGGCAGAGAAGGCCCGGCTGTTCGAGATGTGGCAGAACAACCTGGGCAAAGCCAAGGGCGAAGCCGCCCGGCTGATTGCCGAAAAGCCACGGCGCAAGGGCAAATGGGCCGAGTGGGTGCGCGCCGAACTGGACGGCATGACGCCGCCTGAATACGCCAGCATGGTGCGCAGCGAAGTCAACAAGCTGATGGCCGCAGCCAGCGCCAACCGCTGAGCACACCCGCCCGGCGCTTGTCAGTAGGTGCCCTTGGGCAGGTCCAGCTTGCCTTCATCGGTAAAGCGCACGGTCCCCAGCGGCCCGCCGGCCAGTTTGCCGCGCAGCTTGTAGGGTAGACCCTGCAGCGAATCCAGCTTGCCCAGCCCATAGGCCTGGCGCAGGAAGGAAAATGCCGTGATGCTTACCGGCACCACGATCACCGCTTCGTCGTAGCGGCCAATATGCCCCTGCTGGTCACTGACCCCAGCGGCCAGCGGCTGGCCGTTCACTTCCAGGTTCAAGGCGATGCCGTTGTAATCGATCGGCGCCTCATTGGGGTTTTGCACCCGCATTTTCACCGCCATGCGTAGTTCCAGCTCCTGACCGGGCAGTGGTTCGATGCCGATCACGCTGATGTTTACCGGGTCGCGTGGCTGGAACAGCGCACAGGCCCCCAGGCCACAGGCCAGCAGCAGGACCAGGAACAGGCGGGTGTAGCGGTAAAGACGGGCAGTCATGGGCTGTGACCTTGCCGGAATGGAGCTGGCAGTGTGGCAAATGCGCGTCGGCGTTGAAAGTATCGGTTCATATGAAAGATACTGTTTCTCATTAACGCTCGATAACCTCTCTTACTGGCTGTTCCCCAATCATGCTGACTTCACCCATGTCGGGCCTGCTGGCAAGTTTCCAGGAGCACTACGACGACCTGCTGCAGTTTCTGACACGGCGCATGAGCGACCGCCAGCGCGCGGCCGATGTGGCGCAGGAAACCTACCTGAAGCTGGTGAACATCGACGAGCAGGCGGTGCCGGTGTTGCACGCACGCAGTTTCATCTTCCGCGTCGCCGGCAACCTGGCGATTGACGCCTTGCGCCGTGAGCAACGCATCGCCGCCAGCCACGACGACAGCGACGGAGCCTGTGAGGTGGCCTGCCCGGCGCCCGCCCCTGAGGCGGCGTTGCTGGCCCGCGAGCGTTTGCAGATTCTTGACCAGGCGCTGTTGCAGTTGCCCCACAATGCCCGCCAGGCGCTGTTGCTCAACCGTGTCGAGGGCCTGACCCAGAAGCAGGTCGCTCAACGCCTGGGGGTTTCCGAGAGCATGGTGGCAAAGTATATCGGCCAGGCCTTGCGCCATTGCCGCGGCCGGCTGAAGCAGGCGGGTGTGGCGGCTTCGGTGGTGTTGCTGGTCGCCGCCGTGGCGGGTTGGCAGCAAGCCCCGATGCTGCTGGCCGATTACCACACCGCCGTGGGCGAGCGGCAGGTCATTACCCTGACAGATGGCACACGGGTGACGCTGAACAGCGCCAGTGCCTTGAGCGTGGCGTTCAGCGAGCATGAGCGGCGTGTGGTACTCGATGCGGGTGAGGCGTTGTTCGAGACCGCCGATGATTCACGTCCGTTTGTGGTCGAAACGGCCGGTGCGCAGGTGCAGGGCAATGCTGCCACCTTCAGCGTGCAGCGCGATGGCCACGTCGTGTTGGCTCGCGGTGAAGCCAAGGTGGGTGAACATGAACTGGCAGTGGCGGCCGATGCCGGCACGCAGATGGCCTGGCAGCGTGGCAAGCTGATCTTCAACGGCAAGCCGCTGGGGCAGGTGCTGACCGAGCTTGAGCGATACCGGCATGGGCGCATTGTGTTGTCCGACAGCAAGCTGGCTGCGATGGAAGTGAGCGGGGTGTTTGACCTGGATGAACCTGAGGCCCTGTTGCGGACGTTGGAGCAGCGGTATGGCCTGAAGGTGACTTACCTGCCGTGGTTGGCCGTGGTGCATTGATCAGCCTGTGCCGGCCTCTTAGCGGCAAGCCCGTTCCTGCACAGATCGCACAATCTTCAGGCGGGCGCAGTCGTTGTAGGAGCGGGCTTGCCCGCGAAGAGGCCGGACAGAAATAAAAATATTTTCCATTTGGCACTGCAAGTTCCTGCAAGCCAGATCGTCGTAGTGAGACTGATCAGCAACCCATTCTCATTTACGACTTGTCAGGAAGCTCATTCGTGCCTCTGATGCTCAAGCCCTTGCACCGCCGTCGCGGTTCTTTTCACCATGCCTTGATGTCTTGCAGTGCCGTTGCCCTGTTGCTCGGCCCCCTGCACGCAGGGGCCGCGACGACTGCCGAACAGACCCAGATGCAAGCTCGCCAGGTCCAGCTCGACCTGCCAGCCCAACCGCTGGACCAGGCGCTGACCACCTTCGCCGACCAGGCCGGCCTGCACCTGCTGTACACCACAGGCGATGTCGTCGGCCAGGTCAGCCCGGCGTTGCAAGGCAACTACAGTGTCGAGCAGGCCTTGCAGCAGTTGCTGGCCGGCAGCGGCATGAGCTGGCAGTTCAGCGAGGCTCGCACCGTCACCCTGCGCAAGGCCGAGGCCGCGCCGCAGGCGGTCAACCTCAAGCCGATCGAAGTCAGCGTAGCCTCGCGCACCAGCACCGCCATCAGCGAAATCCCCGGGACCGTCTGGGTGGTCGACCAGCAGCAATTGCGCGAGCAGATCGACAGCGGCGTCAGCCTGAAGGAAGCCATCGGCAAGCTGGTGCCGGGCCTTGACCTGGCGCCGGAAGGGCGCACCAATTACGGCCAGAACATGCGTGGGCGCAACGTGCTTGTGATGATCGACGGGGTCAGCCAGAACAGCTCTCGCGGCCTGTCGCGCCAGTTCGACAGCATTTCGCCGTTCAACGTCGAACGCGTCGAAGTACTGTCTGGTGCCAGCGCCATCTACGGCGGTGGCGCCACCGGCGGCATCATCAACATCGTGACCAAGAAGGGCGAGCCTGGCCCGGCGCGCTTCGAGACCCAGTTGGGGGCCAGCAGTGGTTTCAACAACAGCGACGACCTGGCCACCCGCTTCGCCCAGTCCGTCAGCGGTGGTAACGAGCGGGTCAATGCCCGGTTGGGTATTTCCGGTGAGCAGAACGAAGCCTTCTACGATGGTGCTGGCGACCAGATCTTCATCGACAACACCCAGACCGACCTGCAGTACAATCGCACCATCGACGTACTCGGTACCTTGGGCCTGCAACTGAACGACCAGCATAGCCTCGACCTGTTGGCCCAGTACTACGACTCGGGTAACCACGGCAGCACGGGTATCTACTTCCCCAACCTGAACTACAACGCGCCATCCGACCTGGAAGACGCCGAGCTGCGCAGCGGTTATTCATCGGACCTGGAGCCGCGTACGCGGCGCTTGCTGCTCAACGCCAATTACCACCACACCGACGTGCTGGGCCAGGACTTCTACCTGCAGGCTTCGTACCGCAAGGAAGACGACAACTTCTACCCGTTCCCGTACTACAACCGTGCCACACCCACCGGCTCGCGCGGGGTGTACTTTGCCGCCTCGCAGCAGAACTTCGAAGTCACCAGCCTCAAGGGTCTGTTTGCCAAGCAGTGGGATACGCTGAAGCTGACCTACGGCGTTGACCTGGACCGCGAGCGCTTCAACGCAGAGCAGACCACCTTCAACGCCCAGACCTCGTCCGAGTCGGGTGGCCTGGAACTGGAAAAAGACAGCAAGGCCGCACGCTACCCCAGCTACCGGGTGGATGGTGTGTCGGTGTATGCCCAGCTGGACTGGCATGCCACCGACAACCTGACATTGTCCGGTGGTGCCCGGCGGCAGCAGATGGACGTGGATGTCAGCGACTTCAAGGGCGTGCCAGGTGGCAGTAACGACTATCAGGTCAACCTGTTCAACGTCGGTGCCATCTACGACTTCAAGAACGGCCACCAGGTGTGGAGCAACTATGGCGAAGGCTTCGACCTGCCTGACCCGGCCAAGTACTACGGCAAGCCGGGCCTGAGCGTGGCCGATAACCCGTTGGCCGGTATCAAGAGCCGCCAGGTGGAATTGGGCTGGCGCTATGCCGACCTGGATTGGGATGCGCAGGCAGCGCTGTACTACATCTGGTCGGACAAGATCATCAACGTCGATTCGCAAACGCTGACCATCGACGTGGAAGAGCAGAAAAGCCGCGACTTCGGCTTTGAAGGTGCACTGACCCGGCACTTCCAGACCGGCTGGGAAGCTGGCGGCACATTGCACATGACACGCTCCGAGGAAGAGGCCGAAGACGGCGGCTGGATCAAGCGCGATGCCCGTTATGCCTCGTTGTCCAAGGCCACCGCGTTTGTCGGCTGGAAGGGCGATGGCCGCAGTGCACGCTTGCAGGCCAACCATGCCTTCAGCCTGAAGGACGATGCCGATCACGAGATTGACGGCTACACCACCTTCGACCTGCTGGGCAGCCAGGACACCGGTTTCGGCACCTTCAGTGCCGGTATCCAGAACCTGCTGGACAAGCAGTACAGCACGGTATGGGGACAGCGTGCGACGTTGTTCTATTCGCCGACCTACGGGCCGGCGTATCTGTATGACTACCAGGGGCGTGGGCGGACCTATACGCTGAGCTGGAGCATGGCTTACTGATTGTGGTGGCCTGAACGGGCCTGTTCGCGGAGGCAACGGTGAACGGCGGGTGGAAATTGGCCAGCAGGGCCGGCCCCTTCGCGGGTAAACCCGCTCCTACACGACGGTGCCTGTGCCCAGCCACCGATGCGTGTCCACCACCGATCCGGCGTAGGAGCGGGTTTACCCGCGAATACGGTAGCG
>NZ_JAOCDI010000031.1:0-76694 GCF_029840855.1 Pseudomonas sp. GD03862 | reverse complement strand
TCGATGCGCGTCCGTCGTAGGAGCGGGTTCACCCGCGAAAGGGCCTGCAGCCCTACACAGCAACCAGCGCTTTCAACGCCCCATCCAGGTCCTCGACTAGGTCACGGTAATCCTCGATCCCTACCGACAACCGCAGCAGGTTCTCGCTGATCCCCATCACCCCTTTCTGCTCTGGGCTCAGTGAGCAGTGCGACATGCTCCAGGAATGGTTGATCATGCTTTCCACCCCACCCAGCGAGTCGGCCAGCACAAAAATCTGCAGCGCCTCCACCAGGCGGTTGAGCGCGGCGCGGTCGCCTTTCACTTTCATCGCCACCACCGCCCCGCCACTGCGCATCTGGCGTCTGCACAGTTCATGCTGCGGGTGGCTTTCCAGCCCCGGGTAATACACCTGCTCGACCTGCGCGTGACCTTCCAGGAAGCGTGCCACCTGCAGGGCATTGGCGCACTGGCGCTCCATGCGCACATCCAGGGTCTTCAGACCGCGCAGGGCCAGGTAGCAGTCGAACGGCCCCTGCACCGCACCAATCGCCATGCTGATACGGCGCAGGCGTGCCAGCAACGCATCGTTGGCCGCCACCACCACACCGCCGGTGAGGTCGGAGTGGCCACCGATGTACTTGCTGGCCGAGTGCATCACCAAGTCCACGCCCAGGGTGATCGGGCGCTGGTTCCACGGCGAGCAGAAGGTGTTGTCGATGCAGGTGAGGATGCCCTTGGCCTTGGCCAGGTCGCACACCGCCTTGATGTCGACCAGGTGCAGCAACGGGTTGGTCGGCGACTCGATCCAGATCAGCTGGGTTTCCGGCTTGATCGCAGCCGCTACGGCTTCAATGTCGTTGAGATCCACATAGGTGGTGGTCAGCCCGGAGGTGCGGCTGCGGTAATCTTCCATGATGCGGAACGTGCCACCGTATACGCCGTTCATCACCACCACGTGGGCATCCTTGGGCAGCAGCTCAAGCACGGTTGCGGTGGCATTGACTCCCGAGGCGCAGGCCACAGCGCCCACGCCTTCTTCCAAGGCAGCGACACAGGTTTCGTAGGCATGCCGGGTGGGGTTGCCGACGCGGCTGTAGGAATATTCCGGTTTATCGTCCAGGCTGCGCTTGGTGAACGAACTGGCGGTGACGATGGCCGGGAAAATGGCGTTATCGGCAACGCTGAACTGCTCGCCGGCGTGAATGGTACGGGTGGCGAAATTGCGCGGCTTGTCGGACATGGTCAGGCCCATTGGCAGAATGAAAGCTGCAACTATCGCACAACCCAAATCGTCTGGCCTTGGGGTAATCTGTGAAATATTTTTCTGCACGGCCAGCGCGCGATATGGACAGTTTCGACCAGCACATTCTTACCCTGCTACAGCGTGATGCCTCGATCTCGCTGAAGGACCTGGCCGAGGCCGTCAACCTGTCCACCACACCGTGCTGGAAGCGGGTCAAGCGCCTGGAGGAAGACGGCTACATCCTCGGCCGCGTCGCCCTGCTGGACCCCGAACGGCTGGGGTTGGGGCTCACCGTGTTCGTCCAGCTCAAGACCCAGCGCCACGACAGCACCTGGCTGGAGCAGTTTGCCGCGACGGTGACCGGGTTCGAGGAAGTGATGGAGTGCTACCGCATGTCCGGGGACTGGGACTACATGCTGCGGGTGGTGGTGGGTGATATTGCGGCGTATGACCGGTTCTACAAAAAGCTGATTACCCGTACCGATGGGCTATCGAACATCACCTCCAGTTTTGCCATGGAGCAGATGAAGTACACCACGGCTTACCCGGTGCATCGCGCCTGACCGGTGCTGGATTCTTCGCTGGCAACCCCACAGGATCACCTCAACCTCAAGCGCTGTGGGGTCCCGTAGGAGCGGGTTCACCCGCGAAGAGGCCAGCACAGGCACCCCATCAATCCGAGGCCAACACCGCCGCAATGCGGTTCCCCACCTTGGCTTTCACGACCTTGATCGCCACGAATTTCGAGGTCGGGGTATAGGTCCCCTCACCATAACTTTCCAGCGGTACCAACGGGTTGGTTTCCGGGTAATACGCCGCCGCCTGCCCCTCGGGCACGTCGTACGCCACCAGGCGGAACCCCGACACCCGCCGCTCCACGCCATCCTCCCACAACGACACAAGGTCCACCTGCTCACCCGGTTCGAAGCCCAGGCGACGGATGTCCGCCTCATTGACGAACACCACTTCACGCAGGCCGAACACCCCACGGTAGCGGTCGTCCAGGCCATACAGGGTGGTGTTGTACTGGTCGTGCGAACGCAGGGTCTGCAAAATCAGGTCGGGCTTGTCACCACGGGCCAGTACCTTGGCGTTGACCAGTTCCTCGGGCAGCGCGTGGGGCATGAAGCGGGCTTTGCCCGTGGCCGTGCGGAAGTTGCGATCGGCGGCATTGTTGCCAAGGTGGAACCCGCCGGGGCTGTTCAAGCGTTCATTGAAACCGGTAAAGCCCGGAATCACGTCAGCGATCATGTCGCGAATGCGGTTGTAATCGGCCACCGCGTACTCCCAGTCGATCGGCTGGTTGCCCAGCGTGGCCTTGGCCATACCGGCAATGATCCACGGCTCCGAGCGCATATGCGGCGAGCGCGGGCGCAACTGGCCGTGGGAGATGTGCACCATGCTGAAGGTGTCCTCCACGGTCACCCCTTGTGGCCCTTCGGCCTGCAGGTCGATTTCGGTACGGCCCAGGCACGGCAGGATCAGCGCATCGCGGCCGGTGACCAGGTGCGAGCGGTTGAGTTTGGTGGAAATCTGCACGGTCAACGCGCAGTTCTGCAGCGCCGCGTGGGTGCGCGCGGTGTCCGGGGTGGCTTGGGCAAAGTTGCCGCCCAGGCCGATGAACACCTTGGCCCGCCCCTCTTCCATAGCCTTGATCGCCAACACCGCGTTGTGCCCATGGGTACGCGGCACACTGAACTGGAAGCGTTGTTCGATGGCATCGAGTAGCGCCGTCGACGGCTTCTCGTCAATGCCCATGGTACGGTCACCCTGCACGTTGCTGTGGCCCCGCACCGGCGACAGGCCTGCGCCGGGTTTGCCGACGTTGCCGCGCAGCAGCTGCAGGTTGACGATTTCCTGCACGGTCGGCACCGAATGGCGGTGCTGGGTGACGCCCATGGCCCAGCACATGATGACCCGCTCGGCCTTGCGATACATGCGTGCGGCCAGCTCGATCTCGGCCAGGGTCAAGCCCGACTGTTTGACGATGTGTTCCCAGGACGTGGCATCCACCGCCGCCAGGTAATCGTCGACGCCGCTGGTGTGCTCGGCGATGAAGGCATGGTCGAATACCGCCGGCTCGTCCTTGGCCTGTGCCTCGCGCTCCCATTGCAACAAGTACTTGGCAATACCGCGCATTGCCGCCATGTCCCCACCCAAGGCCGGGCGGAAGTAGGCGCTGGAGGTCGGCTCGGAGCCGTTGCTGAGCATTTCGAACGGGTGCTGCGGGTGCTGGAAGCGCTCAAGGCCTCGCTCTTTCAGCGGGTTGAAGCAGACGACCTGAGCGCCACGCTTGACCGCTTCGCGCAGGGGTTCGAGCATGCGCGGGTGGTTGGTGCCGGGGTTCTGCCCGATGACGAATATCGCGTCGGCCAGCTCCAGGTCGTGGAACACCACGGTGCCCTTGCCCACCCCGAGGGTTTCCGACATGCCCGCGCCGCTGGCTTCGTGGCACATGTTCGAGCAATCCGGGAAGTTGTTGGTGCCGTAGGCACGTACGAACAGCTGGTAGAGGAACGCCGCCTCGTTGCTGGCGCGGCCCGAGGTATAGAATTCGGCCTCATCCGGCGACTGCAGCGCACGCAGGTGCCTGGCGACCAGCTCGAAGGCCTCCTGCCAGGTGGTTTCGACATAATGGTCGGTGGCGGCGTCATAGCGCATCGGGTGGGTGAGGCGGCCCTGGTATTCAAGCCAGTAGTCGGTCTGCTCCTTCAGCGCGCTGACGCTGTATCTGGCGAAGAAAGCCGGGTCGACCGAGCGGCCGGTGGCTTCCCAGTTGACCGCCTTGGCGCCGTTTTCGCAGAACTTGACCATGTCGCTTTCCGGCGACTCGCCCCAGGCACAGCCGGGGCAGTCGAAACCGCCGTTCTGGTTGGTCTTGAGCATGGCCCGCAGGTTCTTGAAGGCGTTGTCGCTGCCCAGCCAGCTCTTGGTCACGCTTTTGAGCGCCCCCCAGCCGGCAGCGGCGCCCTTGTAGTCCCTGATGTGTTCGTCCTGGCTCATGCGATGAATCCTCACGCTTCGGTGCTTTTTTCCAGCCTATGGAGCGTGGGAAGGGGCGTCCAATCGAAAGATCTTACGGCGTGATAAGCGGTTTCGATCATGGCTGCCAGAGGCTATGCCAAGCGATAGAGGCCATCGATCAACCGGTCAGGCAAAGCAATTTGACGGCCTTGCGGCCAGGTTATAGCTTGGAGTCATGTCCCAACCCATTCGAGTGCGAACGTGGAACAGAACAGCCGGGCCCTGATCGACGGCTTCAACCGGAAAATCGACTACCTGCGGATGTCGGTCACCGACCGCTGTGACTTCCGTTGCGTGTACTGCATGGCCGAAGACATGCAGTTTCTGCCGCGCCAGCAAATACTCAGCCTCGAAGAACTGTTCCAGGTGGCCGAGCGCTTCGTCGCGCTGGGCACCCGCAAGATCCGCCTGACGGGTGGCGAGCCACTGGTACGCCAGGGCATCGTCGACCTGTGCGGGCGCATCGCCGCCCTGCCCGGCCTGCGCGAGCTGTGCCTGACCAGCAACGGCTCGCAACTCGGGCGCCTGGCTCAGCCGCTGTTCGACGCCGGGGTGACACGCCTGAACATCAGCCTGGATAGCCTGGATGCCGACCGTTTCAAGCAGCTGACCCGCACCGGCGACCTAGCCCAGGTAATCGCCGGCATCGATGCCGCACGCCAGGCCGGTTTCAAACGCACCAAGCTCAACTGCGTGGTACTCAAAGGCCGCAACGACCATGAACTGGTCGATCTGGTGCGCTTTGCCATCGAACGCGAGCTGGACATCACCTTCATCGAGGAAATGCCACTGGGGGTGATAAGCGAGCATGAACGTGGCGAATCGTTCTGCTCCAGCGATGAAGTTCGGGCACGCCTGGCCGAGCAGTTCACGCTGGTCGAATCGACCGAGTCGTCCATGGGGCCGGCCCGCTACTGGCGCCTGGCCGAAGCCGCGAACACCCGGGTCGGCTTCATTTCCCCGCACAGCCACAACTTCTGCGCCACCTGCAACCGCGTGCGCCTAACCGTCGAAGGCCGCCTGCTGCTGTGCCTGGGCAACGAACACTCGGTAGACCTCAAGCACGTGCTGCGCGCCCACCCTGGCAACCCCGAACGCCTGGAAAAGGCCATTCGCGATTCGCTGCACCTCAAGCCCTATCGCCATCACTTCGAAGTCGGTGGCGATGTGCAGATCCTGCGCTTCATGAACATGACCGGCGGCTGAGCAGCCGTCTCTGGACTTCCATGATCGTCCCCCCCTCCACCGATGTGTTGCGCGTGTTGTTCACCCTCAAGGGGTCGATCGTCAAACGCATTGCCCTGCGTTGCCTGATGGTGACACTGCTGGCCGCGCTGATCGTGCTGGTCGAGCGGCATTACCCGGCGTATTTCTACCCGGTCAGCGCCACGCCGTTCACCTTGCTGGGCCTGTCGCTGTCGATCTTCATGAGCTTTCGCAACAACGCGTGCTATGACCGTTGGTGGGAGGGGCGCAAGGCCTGGGGCAAACTGATTATCGAAACCCGCTCGTTTGTGCGGGAAAGCGTGGCGATTGCCGATGAAACACTGCGCACCGAACTGCTGCGCAACCTGTGTGGTTTCGCTCATGCACTCAATGCCCGGCTGCGTAACGAGGACGAACGGGCAGCAGCCAGACCGTGGCTGGCCCGGGCCGATGCGATCAGCCCGCACAATGTGTGCGACGGCATCCTGCGTGAAATCGGCTACCACTGTTCACGGTTGGCCGCACAGCAACAGATCAGCGAATGGCGCTACAACCTGCTGGAGCAACGCCTGGCGGGCCTGACCGAAGTGCAGGCCACCTGTGAGCGGATCAAGGGCACACCCTTGCCGTTCCCCTACACGCTGCTGCTGCACCGTACCATCTACATTTTCTGCCTGCTGCTGCCGTTTGCCCTGGCCGAGCCGCTGGGCTGGCTGGCACCGCTGTTCACCACCATCGTGGGGTACACGTTCTTCGGGCTGGATGCGATCGGCAACGAGCTGGAAGACCCGTTCGGGCGCGATGAGAACGACCTGCCGACCGATGCCATGGTGCGGACTGTGGAGCGCGATGTGCTGGCCGGATTGGGGGAACAGCAGTTGCCTCCCGCCTTGTTGCCGGTGGGGTATGTGTTGAGCTGACGGTGGGTGGTTGCCTGTTCTGGCCTCTTCGCGGATAAACCCGCTCCTACATCGGCAACAGGTGTTTGACGAAGTTGCATGGCCGGTGCCGTGCATCCAGCTGCTCGGCCAGAATGCCTTCCCAGGCGGTGCGGCAGGCCCCGGTCGAGCCCGGCAGGCAACATACCAACGTGCGGTTGGACAACCCGGCCAACGCCCGGCTCTGCACGGTCGAGCTGCCAATATCGAGAATCGACAATGCCCGGAACAACTCGCCGAACCCATCGATACGCTTGTCCAGCAGGCACTCGACCGCTTCCGGTGTGCTGTCGCGCCCGGTAAAGCCGGTCCCGCCGGTGATCAGCACCACCTGCACCTGTTCATCGGCAATCCAGCTGGCCACCTGAGCGCGGATCTTGTACAGGTCATCCTTGAGCAGCACTCGCGCCACCAGCCGGTGACCGACCTCGACCGAGCGGTTGGCCAGCAGCGCGCCGGAAGTATCGTTGTCGTAGGTACGGGTGTCGCTGACAGTCAGCACGGCGATGTTCAGCGGTACGAAGACCGCATCAAGTTGGACGCGCACGGTGAAGCTCCTTGAAGGGCATTTTCACCACGCTAGAGGCATACCCCCAAAGGCGTCCAATCGATATGACGTACCGGCCGATCAATGACATCTATCGCAGACGTGGGTTAAGGTCTGCATAACCAGACGCCAGGCACTTTCATGGACATCAAGCAGCTCAAGTTCCTCATCGCCCTCGACCAGACCCGCCACTTCGGCCAGGCGGCGGCGCTGTGCCATATCACCCAGCCGACGCTGTCCATGCGCCTGCGCAACCTGGAAGACGAACTGGACCTGGTGCTGGTCAAGCGGGGCCAGCGCTTCGAAGGTTTCACCGAGGCCGGCGAGCGCATCCTGGCCTGGGCCCGCACCCTGCTCGCTGCCCACGACGGCCTGCAGGCCGAGGCTGCCAGTTGCCGTGGCCAGGTGGTCGGCAGCCTGCGCCTGGGCACGGTGCCGCTGGCCAGTTTCAACCCCATGCACCTGCTGCTGCCCCTGCGCGAAAAATACCCCGAACTGCACTTTCAGCTCAGCTCGCTGAGCTCGGAACAGGTCATCGACGGCCTCAGCCGCAACCAGCTCGACCTGGGTATCTGCTACCTGGACCAGGTCAACACCAGCTTCTTCGAAGTGATCGAACTGGGCACCACCACCATGGGCCTGCTGCACGATACGCGGCACTTCCAGTTCACCAGCGACCGGCTGCGCTGGGACGAGCTCGGCGATATTCCGCTGGGGCTGCTGAGCAAAGGCATGCACTACCGCCAGTCGCTGGACCTGAGCTTCCGCAGCCGTGGTCTGGAGCCCAATGCGGTGCTTGAGAGCGACTCGAGCTTCCAGCTTATCCAGGCCATCAACACCGGCATATGCTGCGCGATCATGCCACTGGACTGCGGCCTGGAAGACCTCAGCGAGCACCTGCGCATCGTACCGGTGGCCGACGCCGCCATCCACAGCCCGGTCGGGCTGCTGCTGCGCCGCAGCGAGCCACGCTCGGCGATTGCCGAGCAATGCTTTGCCGAGGCGCGGGGGCTGTTTCAGGCCACCTGATCGGCGGTAGCCTGGCGGTACTGGCGCGGCGTAAAGCCGGTCAGTTGCTTGAACTGGCGGCTGAAGGCGCTGTGGTCGGTGTAGCCGCAGCGCATCGCCACTTCAGTGATCGGCAGCTCCGAATGCAGCAGGCGATGGGCGTGCTCCAGGCGCGCCTTGTGGATCATCTGCCGGGGCGTGAGGTGGAACACCCGCTTGCAATAGCGCTCCAGCTGGGCCACGGAAATACCGGCGATGCGGGTCAGCTCGCCCATGCTGATCGGCTGGTGAAAATGCTGGCGGATGTGCTCGTCCACTGCGGCCAGGCGCTGGTAGGCGGGGTGGCTGTGGGCGGCTGACTGCAAGTCGACCGAGATGCCGACCAGGCCGATGATTTCGCCGCCAGGGTTGTACAGCGGGCGCTTGTGGGTCAGGCACCAGCCGGGCTCACGGCTGCCGTAGAGGTGCAGCTCCAACTGGTCCTCCAGCACCAGGCCTTCCTTGAGAACACGTCGATCCTGCTCGGTATAGCCGGGGCCAAACTGTGCCGGAAACACCTCGGCACTGGTCTTGCCCAGCAGCGGTTGCAGGCGCTTGAGGCCACAGCGCTGGACCAGTGTGTTGTTGGCCAACGCATAGCGGGCGGCAGAATCCTTGATGAAGATCGCGGCGTTGGGGATGGCGTCGAGCATCGGCAGCAACAGCGATACGCCGGCGAGCAGGGCCTCGAGGTTGGCGGGGCGGTGCTGGTCCAGGGACTGGTAGAGGGTTGCCAGGGGGGTGTCGGTCATCTGTCGGTTCTCTGCTGGCTGGGCCGGCCTCTTCGCGGGTGAACCCGCTCCTACAGGGCCCCCACAGATTTCGAATTCTGCGCCGTACCTGTAGGAGCGGGTTCACCCGCGAAAGGGCCGGCACTAGCACTGCATCTCTCAAACCCTTATCCGGTATGGCTTTGAGCCTATCCCCACGCTTTGCGCCTTACCACTGTTTTTCTGCAACTGTGCCGATTTCGTCATCCCCCTTGCAGAAAACCATCAAGAACCGCCGCCCTGATCGGTCCACTCTATGTCCCACGCAAGCCGCCCAAGTCCTACAAGAGCGCGGCCCAAAAAGCCGCATCTCGTGACATCAGACCTGCCTATCCAATAACCAACAAAAAGGCGAACCCATGTCAGGCAAATTCAAAAAACAGTTATCACTGCTGGACCTCACCTTCATCGGCCTAGGCGCCATCTTCGGCTCCGGCTGGCTGTTTGCCGCCAGCCACGTCTCGGCCATCGCCGGCCCGGCCGGCATCCTCTCCTGGTTTCTCGGCGGGTTCGCCGTACTGCTGCTAGGCATCGTCTACTGCGAGCTGGGCGCCGCCTTGCCCCGCGCCGGTGGCGTGGTGCGCTACCCGGTGTACTCGCACGGCCCACTGTTGGGCTACCTGATGGGCTTCATCACCCTGATCGCCTTTTCCAGCCTGATCGCCATCGAAGTGGTCGCCTCACGCCAATACGCCGCCGCCTGGTTTCCCGGGCTGACCAAGGCCGGCTCCAGCGACCCGACCGTGCTCGGCTGGCTGGTGCAGTTCGCCTTGCTGGGGCTGTTCTTCTTCCTCAACTACCGCAGCGTGAAAACCTTCGCCAAGGCCAACAACCTGGTCAGCGTGTTCAAGTTCATCGTGCCGCTGCTGGTGATCGGCGTGCTGTTCACCTTCTTCAAACCGGAAAACTTCGAGGTCCAGGGCTTTGCCCCGTTCGGCCTGTCCGGGGTGGAGATGGCGGTATCCGCCGGTGGCATCATCTTCGCCTACCTGGGCCTGACGCCGATCATATCGGTGGCCAGCGAGGTGAAGAACCCGCAGCGCACCATCCCGATTGCGCTGATTCTTTCGGTGTTGCTGTCCACCGCGATCTACGCCTTGCTGCAACTGGCCTTCCTCGGCAGCGTGCCGACCGAAATGCTGGCCAACGGCTGGGCCAGTGTGACCAAGGAACTGGCCCTGCCCTACCGTGACATCGCCCTGGCCCTGGGTGTGGGCTGGCTCGCCTACCTGGTGGTGGCCGACGCAGTGATCTCGCCAAGCGGCTGCGGCAACATCTACATGAACGCCACCCCGCGCGTGATCTATGGCTGGGCGCAGACCGGCACCTTCTTCAAGTACTTCACCCGCATCGATGCAGAGTCCGGCATCCCGCGCCCGGCCCTGTGGCTGACGTTCGGCCTGTCGGTGTTCTGGACCCTGCCGTTCCCGTCGTGGGAAGCGCTGATCAACGTGGTATCCGCCGCTCTGGTACTGAGCTACGCCGTGGCCCCGGTCAGTGTTGCCGCCCTGCGCCGCAATGCACCACACATGCCGCGCCCGTTCCGGGTCAAGGGCATGGCTGTGCTCGGCCCGCTGTCGTTCATCATCGCTGCGCTGATCGTGTACTGGTCGGGCTGGAACACCGTGTCGTGGCTGCTGGCCCTGCAGATCGTGATGTTCGTGCTGTACCTGCTGTGCAGCCGTTTCGTACCCACCCAGCACCTGTCGCTGGCCCAGCAAGTTCGCTCGTCGGCGTGGCTGATCGGCTTCTACGCGCTGACCATCCTGCTGTCGTGGCTGGGTAGCTTCGGTGGCCTGGGCGTCATCGGCCACCCATTCGACACCGTGGTCGTGGCGGCCTGCGCACTGGGCATCTACTACTGGGGCGCCGCCACGGGTGTGCCTGCCCACCTGGTGCGCCTGGAAGGCGACGACGAAAGCGAAGCCTGCGCTGAAACCTATACCGGCCGCCCTGCTGCCGTCGCTTCCTGATCTTTTACGCAAGGGACAAGCCCATGAAACAGATTCACGTCATAGATTCCCACACGGGTGGCGAACCGACCCGCCTGGTGATGAAGGGCTTTCCGCAACTGCACGGCCGCAGCATGGCCGAACAGCGCGACGAACTGCGCGAGCTGCACGACCCATGGCGCCGTGCCTGCCTGCTGGAGCCACGCGGCAACGATGTGCTGGTCGGCGCGCTGTACTGCCCGCCGGTATCGGCCGACGCTACCTGCGGGGTGATCTTCTTCAACAACGCCGGCTACCTGAACATGTGCGGTCACGGCACCATCGGCCTGGTCGCCTCGCTACAGCACCTGGGCCTGATCACACCGGGTGTGCACAAGATCGACACGCCAGTCGGCCAGGTCAGCGCCACCTTGCATGACGACGGCGCCATCACCATCGGCAACGTGCCCTCCTACCGCTACCGCCAACAGGTTGCGGTGGACGTGCCCGGCCATGGCGTGGTGCACGGCGACATCGCCTGGGGCGGCAACTGGTTCTTCCTCGTTGCCGAACACGGCCAGCGCATCGAGCTGGATAACCGCGAGGTGTTGACCGAGTACACCTGGGCCATGCTCAAGGCCCTGGAAGCCCAGGGCATCACCGGCGAAAACGGCGCGCCCATCGACCACATCGAACTGTTCGCCGACGACCCCAACGCCGACAGCCGCAACTTCGTGATGTGCCCCGGCAAGGCCTACGACCGCTCGCCGTGCGGCACAGGCACCAGCGCCAAGCTGGCCTGCCTGGCCGCCGACGGCAAGCTTGCCGAAGGCCAGACCTGGGTGCAGGCCAGCATCACCGGCAGCCAGTTTCACGGCCGTTACGAGCGCGACGGCGAGCGTATTCGACCGTTCATCACCGGCCGTGCCCACATGACCGCCGACAGCACCCTGCTGATCGACGAACAGGACCCGTTCGCCTGGGGCATCTGACCCCGGTCTTTTCCCGACTGAACTTTGCCAGGAGTGACAACAATGAATGACAACATCTTCACCGGCACCATGCCCGCCCTGATGACCCCGTGCACCGCCGAGCGCAAACCGGACTTCGACGCCTTGGTGCGCAAGGGCCGCCAACTGATCGAGGCCGGCATGAGCGCGGTGGTGTACTGCGGCTCGATGGGTGACTGGCCGCTGCTGACCGAGGCCGAGCGCCAGGAAGGCGTGGCGCGCCTGGTGGCGGCCGGTATCCCGACCATCGTCGGCACGGGCGCAGTCAACACCCGTGAGGCAGTGTCGCATGCCGCCCACGCCGCCAAGGTCGGTGCCGCCGGCCTGATGGTCATCCCTCGCGTGCTCAGCCGCGGCGCCTCGCTGATCGCCCAGAAGCACCATTTCTCGGCGATCCTCGCTGCCGCACCGAAACTGCCGGCGGTGATCTACAACAGCCCTTACTACGGCTTTGCCACCCGCGCCGACCTGTTCTTCGAACTGCGCAGCCAGTTCCCCAACCTGATCGGCTTCAAGGAGTTCGGCGGTGGCGCCGACCTGCGCTACGCCGCCGAGCACATCACCTCCAAGGATGACGATGTCACCCTGATGGTCGGTGTCGACACCCAGGTGGTGCATGGCTTCGTCAACTGCAACGCCACCGGCGCCATCACCGGCATCGGCAATGCGCTGCCGCGCGAAGTGCTGCAACTGGTGAGCCTGAGCAAACAGGCCGCCAAAGGCGACGCCCGTGCCCGCCGCCTGGCGCGCGAGCTGGAAGCGGCGCTGGCGGTGCTGTCGTCGTTCGATGAAGGCTGCGACCTGGTGTTGTATTACAAGCACTTGATGGTGCTCAACGGCGACACCGAGTACAGCCTGCACTTCAACGAGACCGACGTCCTGACCGACGCCCAGCGCAACTATGCCGAACAGCAGTACGCGCTGTTCCGCAGCTGGTACGCCAGCTGGTCGGCTGAGCAGAACATCGCCTGAGCAGCCACTGCTCCCGCTGTGGGAGCGGGCGTGCCCGCGAATCAGGCGACCCGGTGCATGGCACCGGCTTCGCCGGTGTTCGCGGGTGAACCCGCTCCTACAGGGGTCGTAATCCCCCCATGCATCTGCATTAGATTTCCAAGGAGGCTACATGCCCCTCACAGGCAACCTGCTGATCGGCCAAAGGCCGGTAACCGGCAGCCGCGACGCCATCCGTGCCATCGACCCAGCCACCGGTCAGACGTTGGAGCCGGCCTACCTCGGCGGCACCGGCGAACACGTGACCCAGGCCTGCGCGCTGGCCTGGGCGGCATTCGATGCGTACCGCGAAACCTCGCTCGAACAACGAGCAGAGTTCCTTGAAGCCATCGCCACACAGATCGAGGCCCTCGGCGATGCCCTGATCGACCGCGCCGTGATCGAAACCGGCCTGCCCAAGGCGCGCATTCAGGGCGAGCGTGGCCGTACCTGCACCCAGCTACGCACCTTTGCCCGTACAGTGCGGGCCGGCGAATGGCTGGACGTGCGGGTCGACAGCGCCCTGCCTGAGCGCCAGCCCCTCCCCCGCGCTGATCTGCGCCAGCGCCAGGTGGCCCTGGGGCCAGTCGCCGTGTTCGGCGCCAGCAATTTCCCGCTGGCCTTCTCGGTGGCCGGTGGTGACACCGCGTCGGCACTGGCCGCTGGCTGCCCCGTGGTGGTCAAGGCCCACAGTGCCCACCCCGGCACCAGTGAGCTGGTCGGCCAGGCAGTGGCGCAAGCGGTGAAGCAGTGCGGCTTACCGGAGGGTGTGTTCTCGCTGCTTTATGGCTCGGGCCGTGAAGTGGGCATTGCCCTGGTCAGCGACCCACGTATCAAGGCCGTTGGTTTCACCGGCTCGCGCAGCGGTGGCATGGCGTTGTGCCAAGCCGCCCAGGCGCGCCCGGAGCCCATCCCGGTGCATGCCGAAATGAGTTCGATCAACCCGGTGTTCCTGTTCGACGCCGCCCTGCAAGCCCGTGCCGAAGCACTGGCACAAGGTTTCGTCGCCTCGCTGACCCAGGGCGCCGGCCAGTTCTGCACCAACCCTGGCCTGGTAATCGCCCGTCAGGGGCCGGCACTGCAGCGGTTCATCACCGCAGCCGCCGGGTACGTGCTGCAGGCCGCCGCCCAAACCATGCTCACCCCTGGTATTTTCAGTGCCTACCAGGCCGGTATCGCAGCCCTGGCAGACAACCCCTGTGCCCAGGCCATCGCCAGTGGCCAAGCCGGTCAGGGCCCCAACCAGTGCCAGGCACAGCTGTTCGTGACCCAGGCCGAAGCGTTTCTCGCCGACCCGGCGTTGCAGGCTGAAGTGTTCGGTGCAGCATCGCTGGTGGTTGCCTGCAGCGACGATGAGCAGGTCCGCCAGGTAGCCGAACATCTGGAAGGTCAGCTGACCGCCACCCTGCAACTGGACGAGGCCGACATCGACAGCGCTCGCGCCCTGCTCCCCACCCTTGAGCGCAAGGCCGGGCGCATTCTGGTCAATGGCTGGCCGACCGGCGTCGAGGTGTGCGATGCCATGGTCCACGGCGGGCCGTTCCCGGCCACTTCCGATGCCCGTACCACCTCGGTGGGCACGGCGGCGATCCTGCGATTCCTGCGCCCGGTTTGCTATCAGGACGTCCCCGATGCGCTGCTGCCGCAGGCATTGAAACACGGCAACCCGCTGCAACTGCGGCGCCTGCTTGATGGTAAACGGGAAGACTGAGCATGGTCGAAACCGCTGAAACCGATATCGCCGTGGTGGGCGCCGGCATTGTCGGCGTCGCCTGTGCCCTGCAACTGGCCCGCCAGGGCCATCGGGTAACCCTGGTCGACCGCCAGGCGCCCGGCCTGGGCGCGTCCTTCGGCAATGCCGGGCACCTGGCAACCGAGCAAGTGTTCCCGATTGCCGACCTGTCGATCCTCAAGCGCCTGCCTCGCATGCTGCTCGATCCGATGGGCCCGCTGCGCCTGGACTGGAAGTACCTGCCCAAGGCCATGCCGTGGTTCACCCGGCTGCTGCTCAACCTGCGCCCGGCGCCGTTCCAGCGCAGCGTGGCGGGCATCCGCACGCTGAACGAAGGCAGCCTGGGCGCCTGGCAACGGCTGTTGGGCTCGATCGGGCGCAGCGAGTTGTTTCAAGAGGATGGTTCGTTGCTGGTGTTCGAGAAGCCTGAGTCACGCCAGGCGTTGGAGGCGTTGCGCACACGCATGCAACAGCAGGCGGTGCCGGTGGATTTCTGGACGGCCGAAACCGTGCGCGAAGCGGCGCCGCAACTCAGCCCGTCACTGTTAGGCGGCCTGTTCTTCCCGTGCACCGGGCACTTCATCGACCCTTATCGGGTGGTGTGCGAATTGTTCGAAGCGGCCAAGGCCAGTGGGGTGCGCTTTGTCCAGGCGCAGGTCGATGGCGGGCAGTTGCACAGTGCCGGCGTGAGCCTTGCCAGCGACCAAGGCATGCTCAATGCCCGCCAGGTGCTTGTCAGCTGTGGCGCCCATTCTGCAAAACTGACTGCCGCGCTGACAGGCACGCGGGTGCCGCTGGATACCGAACGCGGCTACCACCTGATGTTGCCGGGTGAGCACCAGCGCCTGCCGTTTGCAGTCACCTCGCTTGAGCGCAAATTCATCATGACGCCCATGGCCGAAGGCTTGCGCCTGGCGGGCACAGTGGAGTTTGCCGGGCTGCAGGCACCGCCGAGCATGCAGCGGGCATGGCAGTTGCACCGGTTGAGCAAGGGCTTGTTCCGGCACGACTTGAGCGCCGAAGGGGCAACGCCGTGGATGGGTTTCAGGCCTTCGTTACCGGACTCATTGCCCGTGATCGACAGGGTGTGCGATGGGCGGGTGCTGTTGGCGTTTGGGCATCAGCACCTGGGGTTGACCCAGGCGGCGGTGACGGCGGAATGGGTGGGGCGGTTGGCTGAGCAGGCTGGTGGGCCTGAGATGGGCGCATACCGACTGGACCGGTTTTAGCCTCTACCGGCCCATTCGCGGGCAAGCCCACTCCCACAGAGAGGGTGCAGTATCTGAAACCTGCGGTGTCTCTGTGGGAGTGGGCTTGCCCGCGAATGGGCTGCAAAGCAGCCCCTCCAAGCCTCAGCGGTAACGCTCGAGCCAGTGCGCATAAGGCGCCGGCAAGGTCCAGGACGCTTTTTCCACCCCCAGCTCCTTGGCCGCAAAGTAAGCCCAGTGCGGGTCGGCCAGGTGCGCGCGCCCTACCGATACCAGATCCAGCTGGTTGGCCTGCAATGCGGCCTCCGCCAACTGCGGCGTACCAAAGCCCCACGCTGACGTCACGGGCAGCTTCGCTTCGCGGCGCACGCGCTCGGCAATCGGCCCCATGAACGCTGGCCCCCAGGGGATGTGGGTGTCGGGAATGGTGAAGCCGACACTCACGCTCAGCAGGTCGAGCCCACCGGCCTTGAAGCGGCGGGCCAGTTCGATCGACTCTTCCAGGGTCTGCTCATCGCGGCCATCGTATTCCAACACACCAAAGCGCGCGGTCAGCGGCAGGTTCTCCGGCCACACTTCGCGCACGGCGGCCAGTGTTTCCAGCAGGAAGCGGCTGCGGTTGTCGAAGCTGCCACCGTAGGCATCGGTGCGCTTGTTGGAGTGCTCGGAGAAGAAGCTCTGGCCCAGGTAGCCATGGGCGAAATGCAGTTCTATCCACTCGAAGCCGGCATCACGCGCACGGCGGGCGGCATCGACGAAGTCCTGCTTGACCCGGGCGATATCGTCCAGCGTCATTTCGCGTGGCACTTTCGGCAGATGCGCGCCAAAGGCAATCGCAGACGGGGCAATGGTCTCCCAGCCGCGCGCGTCGTCGGCGGCAATGTGGTCGTCACCCTCCCACGGGCGGTTGGCGCTGGCCTTGCGCCCGGCGTGGGCGATCTGGATACCCGGCACCGAACCGGCAGCCTTGATGGCCTGCACCACCGGTACGAACGCCTGAGCGTGGGCATCGCTCCAGATACCGGCGCAACCGGGGGTGATACGCCCTTCCGGCGCCACAGCAGTGGCTTCGACCACCAGCAAGCCGGCACCACCACGGGCCAGGCCGGCCAGGTGTACGTGGTGCCAGTCGTTGATCATGCCGTCTTCGGCCATGTACTGGCACATCGGCGGAATGGCGATACGGTTACGCAGGGTGACGTCTTTGAGGGTGTAGGGTTCGAACAGTGCGGACATGGGAAACTCCGGGTTCAGTTGAATACTGTTGTTCGATCATAATCGAACTATGGCAATTAATGAAACCCCCGTTATCATGTCAACCATGCGAGCCTATAAACATCCCAACCCCGAAGACCTCATCCTTGAACGCCTGCTCTATGCGCTCAGCGACCCCGTTCGCCTGGAAATCGTCCGCCACCTGGCCGGTGTGGCCGAGGCCAGCTGTGGCGAGCTGGACGGAGGCCGGCCGAAGTCGAGCATGTCCCACCACTTCCGTGTGTTGCGTGATGCAGGGCTGGTGCAAACCCGCAATGTGGGGACTACCCATATGAATTCGCTGCGTAGCGAGATGCTGGATAAGCGGTTCCCAGGGTTGCTGGAGTGCATACTGCGCCAGCAGTGATACCTGTGCAGGCCTCTTCGCGGGTGAACCCGCTCCTACCAGGGATGGCGATAAGCCTGAGGGTTGCGCTGGGCTTGGCAACAAAAAAGCCACGAGGTCTCCCCCGTGGCTTTCTTTCACAACAATGGCCGATTACAGCGCCATGTCGTTCTCAGGCTTGCTCTCGACCGGCTTGCTTGCCGCACCACCGAATTCAACGCTGGCGTCGATCACCGGCGGTTTACCCAGTTGCAGCACTTCAGCGGTGTAGTTCCACTCTTTCTGGGTGGCCGCTGCCGAATCGTTCAGCTTGGTGCCGTAGCTCGGCACGATTTCCTTGATCTTGGCCTGCCACTCTGGGGTAGCGACCTTCTCCTTGAACACCGTTTCCAGCACGTGCAGCATGATCGGCGCAGCGGTCGAAGCACCCGGCGATGCACCCAGCAGGCCCGCGATGGTGCGGTCTTCGGACGCCACCACTTCAGTGCCCAGCTTCAGCACGCCGCCCTTCTCGGCATCACGTTTGATGATTTGCACGCGCTGGCCGGCCTGCCACAGGCGCCATTCTTCTTTCTTGGCGTTCGGGAAGTAGGTGCGCAGGGCTTCGAAGCGGTCATCGTCAGACAGCATCAGCTGGCCAGCGAGGTACTCGACCAGTGGGTACTGGTCGATACCGACTTTGGTCATTGGCCACACGTTGTGGGTGGTGGTGCTGCTCAGCAGGTCCAGGTACGAGCCGTTCTTCAGGAACTTGGTCGAGAAGGTAGCGAACGGGCCAAACAGGATGACGCGCTTGCCGTCCAGCACACGGGTGTCCAGGTGCGGGACCGACATGGGTGGCGCACCGGTCGAGGCGATACCGTAGGCCTTGGCCATGTGCTGCATGGCCACGGTCGGGTTCTCGGTCACCAGGAACGAACCGCCCACCGGGAAGCCTGCGTATTCCTTGGCTTCCGGAATACCCGACTTCTGCAGCAGCTTCAGCGCGCCGCCGCCGGCACCGATGAACAGGAACTTGGCGTCGGTGGCCGACTCGGTACCGTCCTTCAGGTTCTTGTATTCGACGTGCCAGGAGCCGTCCTTGTTGCGGGTGATGTCCTGCACTTCGCTGGACAGCTTCAGCTCGAAACCTTTCTGGGTCTGCAGGTGGCCAACGAACTGGCGGGTGATCTCACCAAAGTTGACGTCGGTGCCGATTGGCGTCCAGGTCACGGCCAGCTTCTGGTTCGGGTCGCGGCCCTCCATCATCAGCGGGACCCACTTGGCGATCTGCGCGTGGTCCTCGGAGTACTGCATCGGACGGAACAGCGGGCTGGCCTGCAGTGCGTCGTAGCGCTTCTTGAGGAACTTGATGTTGTCATCGCCCCACACGAAGCTCATGTGCGGGGTGGTGTTGATGAACGAGTGCGGGTTCTTCAATACGCCCTGGCGTACTTGCCACGACCAGAACTGGCGGGAAATCTGGAAGGCTTCGTTGATTTCGATGGCCTTGGAGATGTTGACGTTGCCGTCTTTGTCTTCCGGGGTGTAGTTCAGCTCGGCCAGCGCGGAGTGGCCGGTACCGGCGTTGTTCCAGCCGTTGGAGCTTTCTTCGGCCACGCCATCCAGGCGCTCGACCATTTCCATCGACCAGCTTGGCTCCAGCTCGTGCAGCCACACGGCCAGAGTGGAGCTCATGATGCCGCCGCCGACCAGCAGCACGTCTACTTTCTTGGTTTCTGCAGCATGCGCTTGCATGACGCTTGCAGCGACCGCCAGACCCAGCAAGGTCTTGCCAGCTTTCTTGAACATTGATCAATTCCAGTCAGGAGAACAGAGTGAGGGCCTGTGGCTGGCCCCGGTAAAGCGTGTTCTTCAGCGCAGGCTTTTTGTTGATCATTGTTCAGCAGCCAGAGAACCAGAAAACGGCTCGGCCTTTGGTCGAATTGACCGACAAGGCTGAATCGTTTTTCCGATTGTATCTGAAATGCCAGCACAAACAAATTGCAGGCCGGAGCGTCAAGGCGACCGGTTGCCCCAGCGGCAGTTTGTCACGTCACAAACAAAAACCCCCGGCCATGTGCATGACCGGGGGCCTTGGATCACGCCGCAAGCGTCGCGATCAGGGTACCGCCAAGATTACTGCTGCTGAGGCAGTTTATCGATCGGGCCGCAGCCACCGATGATCTTGGAGATGGAAACCGAAGGGTGGAACAGGTAGTCGTAGGTGCAGTTTTTCGGTTGGTTGTAAACCTGGCCAGTGCAACCCGACAGCAGGGCGACACCCGAAACGACGGCAACGGCTACGGTGGCCTTGAACAGCTTTTTCATTACTCAATCCTTTAAATGAATCATCTTCGACCATCGTCTGATGGCCGCGGAATCATACAGACTCCAGGCATTGGATCCAAGCCGCGCTTGGCACAGGTTCTTTGCAACTGTGCAACAACAGGTTGAAAAGCGCGCCTTTGGCGACGATAGTTCAGAGCACTGCCTTCGCAATACCCAACAGGAACTCACCATGCTTGGCGTCACCGACTACGGCGCATTCGTCATCGCCTTCCTCATTCTTCTGGCCATCCCCGGCCCGGGCAATTTCGCCCTGATCACCGCCACCGGCAAGGGCGGTATCAAGGCAGGCCTGGCCGCGACCTGCGGCGTTATCGTGGGTGACCAGGTGCTGCTGTGGCTGGCGGTAGCCGGCGTCGCCACCCTGCTGGCCACCTACCCTGCCGCCTTTCATATGGTGCAGTGGGCGGGGGCTGCATACCTGGCCTACCTGGGCCTGCGCATGCTGCTGAGCAAACCCGGTGGTGCAGCACACACCTGCCGCATGGACAACGGCCAGTACCTGCGCCAGACCATGATGATCACTCTGCTCAACCCCAAGGCGATCATGTTCTACATGGCGTTTTTCCCGCTGTTCGTCGACCCGGTGAAGCACCAAGGGCTGGTGACGTTCGGTTTCATGGCGGCGACAGTGGCGGTGGTGACCTTCCTGTATGGGCTGATTGCCGTGGTGCTGACCCATCAACTGGCCGAGCGCATGCGCGCCAGCCCGCGGATTGCCAATATGTTCGAGCGGCTGGCGGGGGCTTGCCTGGTGGGATTCGGCATCAAACTGGCGGCGATGCGCTGATCCCAAGCCCGCCAGGGTCCGGGCGCGCCTGACAGCAACCCTGAAAAAGCCCCCGGCAACTCATGGTTCCCGGGGGCTTGTTCACTCAGCCATTACCCAGTCAATTGGTTTCCAGCTGATAGGCCTTGCTCACGAACAACGCCGCAAACAGGCTCTTGCCTTCCTTGAAGATGTACTGCTCTTCGAAACTGCCGTCTTCGACCAGCTTCTGCCCGATGGCGCATTCCGAATCGCTGTGGTTCTTGGCCTTGGCGCCAAAGTCACTGCTCCACGACGACAGCCCAACCTCCTGGCAGAAGGCTGCGAACTTTGCCTTGGGGACTTGCTGCTGGTATTCGCTGAAAGCCTCTTTCAGCGATTTGAAGCCGCTGTAACTTACCGAGTAGTTCTCGACCTTGGCCTTGCGGGCAAAGCCGCTCACCGCTTCAGCCAACACCGCCTGGCCGGAGTACGGGCTGTATGCCCCGATCAGCATCGCGCTCAGGGCACTCTTGAGCTGGGTTTCGACATCGTCCAGCTCCGGCAGCGACTGGAAGTCGGCCTTGCGCACGATTTCCCCCACCTTGGAGCCGTCGTTGCGGTGGGTGACCACGAACGCCATCGAGCCTTCGCCATCGCTGGAGCGCTTGATGGTGAAGTCCAGGTCGACTGTGGTACCAAAGTCACCCGTGCTGCTGACCAGAAACGCGCCAGTTACTGGCTGGCGCACCGCCATGTTGGCGCCCCAGGTGAAGTTCGACGGGGCGGCCCGACCATTGGCGGCCAGCTCGGCACGTGGCTGGACTTCGTCGCTGACATCAGCCACCAGCACGACTTCGGCACCCTTGCTGGCAACGTAAGGGTTGCCCATCTGCATGCCCAGCAACTGGATATGAATGCTGCCATCCTTGCTGTCTCCGTCATGGGCCAGCTTCAGCGCATCAGCCTTCAGGTACACCCCGGCCACATTGCGGCTGACATTGAGCTGGTACTTGGCCCAGCCCGCCAGGCCTTCCTCAGCCGAACTACCCTGTACGGACTCCATCAAGCCCGACAGGCCGCGCAGGAACTGCTGGGCGCCATTGGTCTGCGCCGCCGCCACGCGGATCTCCGGGTCGGCTACCGTCAGGTTGCCGGAAAACGCCGAGTAGGAAATGTCCCCCTCAGACAGCACATCCTCAAGAAAATAGCGCTCCTTGAAATCGTCGTAGTAGGCCAGCGCAGCCTTCTTGCCCGAGCTGGCGACCATCGCATAGCCACCACCGAGCACCAGCACCGCTGCGGCCACACCGCCAATCAGCAGCTGCTTCTTGTTCATCTGTTTGATCATGGTGTTTGCCTCACTGGACCATGGCGGAAGCGTTGTTCCAGTCGTTCACGTACTTTTGGGAGACCTCGGGGGTCCAGCTGAAATCGATACCGGCGTTGGGGAATTCCTTGGCCAGCACGGCGCCGAACGACACGCGGTCGGCACAGTGGTCCTGTTTGCAGGCCTCGGGTTCACCGGCGCTGTAGGCACGGTAGGTAGGCACGGCGCGGCCGTCGTCCAGCGGGTAGTACGGCGTGGCGTTGGCCACCTGGGTCACGTACCAGCCTTCGCTGTATTCCTCGTCCGCAACCAGGCGGCCGTTGCTCGGGAAGTCGATGCTGTAGAAGTCACCTTTCTTGCCGGTGACGTGCACCATCATCGGCACTACGCTGGCCGAGGTCGCAGGGTTTTGCTGCTCCAGTGGCGAAGCGAAGCGCACCTTGATACCGGCCATCTGCGCCAACGCCTCGGTTTCGCGCCCCTTGAATTCGCTCATGCCGTCCTGCAACTGCTGGTAACGCTCCAGCACACGGGTGTGCACGCGGGCCAGTTCCTGTTGGCGCTGACGCTGCTCACGCACACGCTGCTGCTCACGCTGTACCGCCCAGTTGGCACCGTCGCGCACATCGAAGAACAGGCCTTGGCGGTTGATGCCGATGCGGTTGCGGGTGATTTTCTGCGCGTCGTTGCCCCAGATGTTGTTCGAGATCGCCGACAAGTCTTTGACGATGAACAGGTTGGCCACATCGGTGGTGGTCGGCGAGGTGGTCTTGATCAGGTCGAAGATTTCCAGCGCAGCTTCCTTGTACTTGGTCGCGTCCAGGGCAAACGACTCGTCCGGGGTGACCGCGACGTAGTAAGGGTCGCTGCTGAACGGGCGGAGCACGCCGTAGCTGGAGCGGGTGAACGTCAGGTACACCTTCATCTGCCGGCCGGGGATCTCACCGACCAGGAACGCGGCCTGGTCAGCTTGCGGCGTGAGATAAGAAACGGCCTTGTCCTTTACCGCAGGCTCAAGGTTCTTGTTGAAGATCAAACCACTCGGGTGAGCATAAACGCGGGTCCAGTTATCACCCCGGTAGGTACCCACAGCCTTCCAGCTGATTTTGTCGAAGCTGCCTTCACCAAAGCCGGACGCTGGGCACGGCATGGCCGGGGTGGTGCCGAACGACAGGGTGTCGCCATCGCCGATGATCGAGGTACTGAGCACCCATTTGCAGCCGGTGCCGTCCGTTACCTGCATCAGGTTGCGGTTTTCCAGGACCACCGAGCGACCGAAGTCCGAAGTGGGGGCTGCGGCGACTGCTGTGGCAGGTGCCGCAGCGGGCGGCACAACAGGGGCTGCTGCCGGGGCTTCGGGGGTTGGGGCTGGCTCTGCAGCTACGGCTGGCGCCGGCGCGGGGGCCGGAGCGGGTTTTGCCTGCGCAGGTGCGGCTTCGACCACTGCCGGCGCCGCTGCAGCAGCAGGGGCTGGGGCTGGGGCTGGGGCTGGGGCTGGGGCCGGAGCAGGTGCCGGTGTCGGTGCAGCAGCAGCCGGTGCTTCTGGCTGCGCAGGTGCCGGAGCGGGTGCAGCTGCTGCAGCCGGTGCCGGGGCGTCAGTGGCAGGTGCAGCAGCCAGGGTCACCAGCCCCAGGTTGCTGGCATTGCCCGAGCCGCTGGCGTACAGGTTGCCCTTGGCATCGACCGCCTTCCAGCTCACCTTGGCGGTCGAGCAGTCCTTGGCGAACACGAACGGCAGCTTGGTCAGCAGGCCCGCCAGCAGTTCCTGGTTATCCCAGGCCGGGCGGGTAATGGTCAGGTCGACCTGGGGTTTGCACCAGGTGGTGGCATCCCCGGGCACTTCGACCTTGATGTTGTCTTTTTTGGAAAAGGCCAGCTCGTGGGCGAACGCCTGCGGTACCAGACCACAAGCGCCGATCACAGCCAGCGCGAGCGCGTGCTTTTTCATGGAGTTCCTCAGATCAGTTCCCAGGTGCCGTTGGCTTGTTTGCAGAAGGTGTTCTGCTCTTGTTCGGTCTGGCCGCTTTGCGATTTCAGGCTGACGGTGACCGGGCGGCAGGCCGCTTCGGCGGCAACTGTCTGGGTCGGCAGCGACTGCACCGAGTCCAGGTCGAAACCTTGGGTTTCCTTGCTGGCGGCAACGTCCAGCTCGTCCAGGTTGACGGCTGGCGTTACACGCTTGGCAACCGCTTGCGCCTTGGGCTCGACGTAGTTCTTGTGCACATAGCCCACGGTCACACCCTTGCGCCCGACCAGGACCCAGTCACCGGTGGAGCCCACGGCGGTGAATTCGGTGTGGTTCTTCAGGCTGCCGACCTTCTCGCCAGCCTGGTTAGGCGCGGCGCGCACGTTGAGGTTGTCGCTGATGGTCACATACGGCTCGTTGATCAGCTTCATCGACGGCACCGCCTGGATCTTCGGCGCGCGCTTGACCTCGACCTGCTTGGTCTTGGTGTATTCCTTGCCCGGCACGATCTGCGCGGTGGCGCCAGAGTGGTCGGACTTCCAGGTCACAGGCTGGGCGCTGGCGGTGGTCTGTTGCTGGCTCAGCACTTCCTGGGTGCGCAGCGCCAGGGCTTGCTGGTCCTTTTCATCGAGCATGTGGCCGATGCGGTTGCCCACGTAGGCGCCAATGCCACCTGCGATCAGCGCGGCGGCGATCTTGCCGTTGCCACTGCCCATGGTCGAGCCGATGGCCACACCGGCCAGGCCACCGATCACGGTGCCCGCTTGCTCTTTGCTGATCCCGAGCTGTGCACAGGCCGTGGTAGACGCGATGGCGACCGCCAGAAGGGACGCGACGAATTTCTTACGCAAGTGGAGCACTCCATTTTCGGTGGGGCGCACAGCCGCGTACCGCAGCCAATGGTTGGCGGCAGCATTCGAGTTTGTGCGGGGTTTTCAGAAAGTGTGCAGCACTGGCCGCAGACGACAATTCAGCCGTCCAGCGAGGGGCGCAGGGGGAGACCAGTACGGCGCAAAGCATCCAACGAATCCATGTCAGGAAGAGTTCATCGCCCAGCGCGCGTAATCATTACGGCGTGTGGCCTGGGCGTGAGTGGCGTATCAGAGCGCCGCATTGTAGCCCAAGGTGCCATTGGCAGTTCAAGACAAAATGTTGCAGGAAGCCTGTCTGATTGATTAGTAGAAATCCGTCCTACAACTTGAACTCAGAATTATCCCCTTCCTTGTAGGGCGTTTCCCAAACATACTGCCAACCCGCTCAAACGGTTGCGACGGATTCGGTCGCGCTCTAGTCTCGGCTCGTCGTTGCAAAATCAACGGCCGGCTTTGACAGGCCGACGATTTCCCGCACACGTGCACTGTTTATGGCGGCTGTACGTGGGGCACCTTCGTGTGCGCCGAGTTACTCCGGGATCCTCGGTCTGTCAACCCATGTACAGCTGCCACCCTCTTGTTTGACAGCAAGCTTGCGGCAGCTCCAATGATCCTGGAGATGTTTATGCGCAAGATGGTCCCTGATCCACCCCTCGATACCACCCAGTTCCTGCAAGACACCCTGGTCCAGTCCTCAGAGTACGTACTCTGCGCCCTGTCCGTGGCCCGCCAATCCGTGCAACTCAAACCCACCGCCCACAGCTCGATCGTGATGCAGGCCGTGATCCATGAAATGGAAGCGGTACAGGGGCTGGTCGAGTCGGCGTTGATGCAGTTGCAGATGCGGCCGCATTTACCCACAGAGCCTCACACCTTGCATTAGCAGGTCAGGCCTCTTCGCGGGCACGCCCGCTCCCACAGGGTCACCACAGCCGTCACGCACTGCACAGTACCTGTGGGAGCGAGCGTGCCCGCGAAGAGGCCAGCCCAGGCAACCCAGAATCCAGGGAAACAAAACAATGCCCACCGACAACACAACAGAACCCACCACAGTCGGCAAGACCTGCTTCTACCAAGGCGAAAACAACACCCACCCGCTGTTCCGCATCGAACCCGGCATCCCCTGCCAGGACGCCCGCGAACAGGCGTCCGAACTGATGGGTTACGTGCGCGACCTGATCATCACCGGCCTGATGGACGGCGACCAGAAACTGATCTGGGCCTCGCATTACCTGAGCGCGATGGCCAAGGCGCTGTTGGATGATGCTGAGTTGGGGATGATGAAAAAGTAAGTGCGAGGAAGCCCTGGAAACGCAAAATATCCCGGGGCTTCACCGGTCGCATCATGTCGCAAGCGCACCTAAGCGAGCCCCCACGCTGACAGCTGGAGTGCGACATTCTCTACCTCCATGTAGTCCATTTCCCAAACGCTCAGCAAACCCGCGCTATCCGTTGCCAGCGCTCCGCTCGCGCCCTAGCCTCATCACGTCGCGGCCAAACCAAGCGCCGACGATGGGAGGCGAACATCGCTGCAGGCGTATACACCCGTTGCGTAATGGGCAACCCACTCCGTTTATAGAGCCGCAGGCCCACTCGGCCGCTCACTCATCGACAAGGAGTAGCCAGTAGGCTACATTCAATGCATGCCGAATCAGATAGACACAACGTCTGAATTTGACGATTGGCTAGATGGCCTAAAAGATCCAATTGGCAGAGGTGCTGTTTCATTGAGGATTGCCCGAGCAGAAAACGATTGCTTCGGTGATATCGAATCCGTTGGCGAGGGTATCAGTGAGATGCGCGTATTTGTAGGCCCCGGATATCGAATCTACTTCGTTCGAACGGGCGCAATCCGCTACCTGATGCTCTACGGTAGCGATAAAACAGATCAACGCAGAGCCATCAAACGAGCAAAGGAAATTTTTGATGCTTTACGAGGTAAAAAATGATGAGCAAAAAAATTTCGCCGCAAGACATGCCAATCCTTGATCTGGATTTGAGCAAAACAAAACGCTTCGAGGCCTCCCGGTTTCTCGACAGCCCGGAAACCATCGCGGCATTTCTGGCAGAAGCAATGAAGGCTAATGACGCTCAGACCCTGATGCATGCATTGGGTGAAGTGGCAAAAGCCAAGGGCGTGAATCAGTTTGCGCAAGACGCAGGGGTCAATCGAGAGTCTCTTTATAAAACGCTGAAGGGCGGAGAAAAGACCCGTTTCACTACTATTCAAAAACTGATGGTTGCCTTAGGCGTAGAGCTCACAGTCAGGCCGCTCGAGAAGCTTCCGGGCTCTTGATTTAAGCGCTCGGGCAATTAGCATGCTGGCTGTAAATCTTTGCCTTCCATAACGAAAAAGCCCCCGGTAGCTTTCGCTTCCAGGGGCTTGATCTTGTATGGCGGAGAGATAGGGATTTGAACCCTAGGTACTGTTGCCAGTACAACGGATTTCGAATCCGTCCCGTTCGACCACTCCGGCATCTCTCCAATGCCGCGCATCATACCAGCGTTCTTTTAAAACGCAAATCTTTTTTTCAAAAAAACCGCGTGGTATCAGGCGCTTGCGTGAACGTGCCGCTTACAGCGGCACGCCCAGGCGCTTGGCAACTTCTTCGTAGGCTTCGATCACGTCGCCCAGGCCCTGACGGAAGCGGTCCTTGTCCATCTTCTTGCGGGTTTCTTTGTCCCACAGGCGGCAGCCGTCCGGGCTGAACTCGTCGCCCAACACGATCTGGCCGTGGAATACGCCGAACTCCAGCTTGAAGTCGACCAGCAGCAGGCCGGCGTCATCGAACAGCTTGCTCAGCACTTCGTTGACCTTCAACGACAGCTTCTTCATTTCCACCAGTTGCTCGGCGGTGCCCCAGCCGAACGCGACAACGTGGGATTCGTTGATGAAGGGGTCGCCCTTCTCGTCGTTCTTCAGGAACAGCTCGAAGGTGGACGGCTCCAGCTTGATGCCCTCCTCCACGCCCAGGCGCTTGACCAGGCTGCCGGCAGCGTAGTTACGCACCACGCACTCGACCGGAATCATGTCCAGCTTCTTCACCAGGCACTCGTTGTCGCCCAGCAGCTTGTCGAACTGGGTCGGCACGCCGGCTTCTTCCAGTTTCTGCATGATGAAGGCGTTGAACTTGTTGTTCACCATGCCTTTGCGGTCGAGTTGTTCGATACGCTTGCCGTCGAACGCCGAAGTGTCGTTACGGAACAGCAGGATCAAGCGGTCGGCGTCATCGGTCTTGTAAACCGATTTGGCCTTGCCGCGGTAAAGTTCTTCGCGTTTTTCCATGATTGGGCTCCGCTTGCTTGAGGTGTTGGGCTAGGCGATTTCGCGCCAGTCGAGCCCGTGTTCCTGATTCGCCACCTGGAGCCAGTCCGGGTCGCACCCAAGGGTGTCGACGAAGCACTGGCGGGCCAAGTGTGGCAGGTTGTTCTTGCTGCTGAGGTGGGCCAGCACCAGGTGTTGCAGGTTGCTCCAGCCCAACTCGTGCACCAGGCGCGCGGCCTGGTGGTTGTTCAAATGCCCTTGCATGCCACCCACCCGCTGCTTCAAGAAGGCCGGATAGTGACCGCGTGCCAGCAGGTCGCGGCAGTGGTTGGCCTCGATCAGCAGTGCATCCAGGCCCTGGTAACGCTCCAACAGCAGCGCGTCGTACGAGCCCAGGTCAGTGAGCATGCCAAAACGCCGCCGACCATCGCTGACCACGTACTGCAACGGCTCGTAGGCGTCGTGCTCGACCCGCGCTGCGGTTACTTCCAGGCTGCCGATACGCAGGCTTTGGCCACACGCGAGAAAACCGGCCACCTCCACCGGCTTGCGCATGCCGCGCAAAGTCCCTTGGCTGAGGTAGACCGGTACATTGTAGCGCCGTGACAGCAAGCCGACCCCATGCACGTGGTCGGCATGTTCGTGGGTGACCAGCACTGCACTGAGCTGAGCTGCAGAAACCCCGAGCAGCGCCAGGCGCCGCTCGGTTTCACGCAGGGAAAAGCCGCAATCGACCAGGATGAACGTGTCACCACTGGCGATCAGCGTGCCGTTCCCTTGGCTGCCGCTTCCGAGTACCGCGAAGCGCACTTAGCCCAGGTGGTCCTGAATGGCGCTCAGCACGCGGCGGGCGACATCGGCCGGAGCCACGGTGTTGATGTTTTTCTCGACCGTGACCTGCACGCTCTCACCCACCTTGCTCAGGCGAACCTGGTAACGCTCGGCACGGGCTTCACGCTCTTCCTTGGTCGGCTCGCTGCCGAACAGGCGGCTGAAGAAGCCAGGCTGGTTCTGCTTGTCGTCAGGTTTTTCGGACAGGTTGATGTAGTACAGGCCCAGGCTGCGGTTGATGTCCTCAACACGCCATTCGCCACCCTGCTCCAGGGCACGGCCCACGCCAGACCAGGCGCGGTCCAGGTCGGAGCCCAGGTACAGCACCGGGTTGCCGCTGCCGTCTTCGCTCAGGCTGACGCGGCTTGGTGCGTCGAAATCGCGCGCGGCCAGCAGCGACACCGAACCGCCCTTCTCGGCGCTGCGGTTCATGCTGGCAAGCATTTCGTCGGCCAGCAGGGCATCGGTGCCGGTATTGATGGAGGTGGACGGGAACGCAGGCTCGGCAGTGCTGCCCGCCGGGCGCTCGACGCTGACCACATACACTTCGGAGGTATTGCGCTGCACGCCAGGCTCCATGCGCACACGTACGCGCACCTCGCTGTCGCCGCTGCTGGCAGTGCTGGCCAGACGCTGGCCAAGCGATGCCGACAGTTCATCGAAACGCTGCCAGGCGGTGTTGAACTCACCCGTCTGCGGGCGCTCTTCAGCAATGCGGAAGCCGTTATCCTCGAAGAACTGCCGGGCAACCGGCCACACTTCGGCTGGCGAATGCTGGGCCAGCACCCAACGGCTGCTGCCGCTGCGCTGCAGGCTGTAGTCGGTGACCTGGGCGGCACCGCCCGTCAGCGGTTGCGGGCGAGGCACTTCGAACTCACCCTTGACGGTATCGTCAGCGACGTTACGCGGAATCGGCAGCAGCGGATCAAGGCGCTTGACGTTGCTGGCGTCCGGCGGCAGCTGCATCGGCGCGGTCGGGTGCGCCTGCAGGTAGTCACTGCCGCGGTCGCGGAAATAGCCATCCTCGCCCCACAGCCAGCCACACCCACTGGTGTTGGAGATAATCAGGGCAAGGGCGGAAAGACCAGCCAGTCGCTTCATGCGGTGTACTTCCTCTTAAACCAGTACGCCGGACTGGCGCAAGGCAGTACGGACTTTTTCGTGGCAGCCTTCGCTCAGCCAGGTCAGTGGCAGGCGAATACCTTTTTGCATCAGGCCCATTTCGACGAGCGCCCATTTCACCGGGATCGGGTTGGACTCGCAGAACAGGTCCTTGTGCAGCGGCATGAGTTTTTCGTTGATTGCGCGGGCCTTCTCGGCATTGCCCTCAAGGGCGGCCTCGCACAGGTCCGCCATTTCGCGCGGAGCGACGTTGGCGGTGACGGAGATGTTGCCCTTGCCGCCCATCAGGATCAGCTCGACGGCAGTCGGGTCGTCGCCGGACATGACGATGAAGTCCTTGCTGACGCCATCGAGAATGGCCTTGGCGCGGGCCAGGTCGCCCGTGGCTTCCTTGATGCCGATGATGTTCGGCACGGTCGACAGGCGGATCACGGTCTCGGCCTGCATGTCGCAGGAGGTACGGCCGGGAACGTTGTAGAGGATCTGCGGGATGTCGACGGCTTCGGCAATGTGCTTGAAGTGCTGGTACAGGCCTTCTTGCGTCGGCTTGTTGTAGTACGGCACAACCAGCAGGCAGGCGTCGGCGCCAGCATTCTTGGCGTTCTGGGTCAGGTGCACGGCTTCGGCGGTGGAGTTGGCACCGGTGCCGGCGATGACCGGAATTGGTTTGGCGCTGCGTTTGACGCGCTCGACCACGTGCTTGATGACCAGGATGTGTTCTTCGACATCCAGCGTGGCCGACTCACCGGTGGTGCCGACAGCGACGATCGCATGGGTGCCGTTTTCCAGGTGGAAGTCTACAAGTTTGTCGAGGCTGCCCCAGTCAACACGCCCTTGTGCATCCATGGGTGTGACCAATGCCACCATACTGCCCGCAATCATGTAACTGCTCCTGCCGGAAAAAGAGAGCGGTAATGGTACTGGGGGCATCGACCTTGCACAAGCGAAGCAGGCGGGTGGAGCATTCCCCTCGGCGGCTTATTTCGCTACCCTTGGCCCTTTGATCGGTGCAGCGCGGCCCGCCGGGCCGTCGACCTTGCTCCCCGCCAGCGTCCAAGACCTCGCATGCGAGCCCCGGGCCCTGCCGACAGGAGGCTTTTGCCCGTCCTGTGCCGACCGCTCATCGCTTTAGGAATGCTGCATGTCCACCCCCACCGTCCGCGAACAATTCCTTGTCATCAGTGCCCTGGGCCCTAACCCCATGGAGCTGGCCAACGTCCTCAGCCGCGCTGCCTTCGAAAACCGCTGCGCGGTGGTCACCTCGCGCCTGAGCCGCCACGGCGAGACCAGCGCCCTGGTGCTGCAGGTGGGCGGCAGCTGGGATGCACTGGCACGTCTCGAATCCACCCTGCCAGGCCTGGGCAAGAAGCACGGCCTGACCCTCGACGTGGTCCGCAGCGCGGACCAGGAAGTGCGCCCGCAGGCCCTTCCGTATGTGGCCTACGTCAGCGCTGCCTACCGCCCGGACATCATCAACGAGCTGTGCCAGTTCTTCCTTGACCACCGCGTCGAGCTGGAAGCCATGACCTGCGACACCTACCTGGCGCCGCAAACCGGTAGCAGCATGCTCAACGCCCAGTTCACCGTGATTCTGCCGGCCGGCACGCAGATCAGCTGGCTACGCGACCAGTTCCTGGACTTTGCCGATGCCCTGAACCTCGACGCACTGATCGAGCCATGGCGTCCCCAGAACCCTATGTAAGGAAACCGATCATGGCTGTAGCACTCGACCAACCTGTCGCCGACTTCCAGGCCCAGGCCACCAGCGGGCAAACCGTCAGCCTTGCCGAACTCAAGGGCCAGCAGGTGGTGGTGTACTTCTACCCCAAGGACAGCACCCCAGGCTGCACCACCGAGGGCCAGGGCTTCCGCGACCAGCACGACGCCTTCGCCGCGGCCAACACCGTGGTATTCGGTGTGTCGCGTGATGGCATCAAGTCGCACGAGAACTTCAAGGCCAAGCAAGGCTTCCCGTTCGAGCTGATCAGCGACAAGGACGAGGTCCTGTGCCAGCTGTTCGACGTGATCAAGCTGAAGAAGCTGTATGGCAAGGAGTACATGGGCGTTGACCGCAGCACCTTCCTGATCGACAAGGACGGGGTGCTGCGCCAGGAATGGCGTGGCGTGAAGGTGCCCGGGCATGTGGATGCCGTATTGGCGGCCGCCCAAGCCTTGAACAAGGCTTGAAATTGAATGGGGCTGCCTTGCAACCCTTCGCGGGCACGCCCGCTCCCACCGGAATTGTGCAGGGACCAGTGGGAGCGGGCGTGCCCGCGAAGGGCCGCAGAGCGGCCCCAATTACATTCAAAGCATCGGTGAAACGCTAGGCTCCTGCTTGGGCCACGCATCCAGCACGGCCTTGATCAACGTCGCCAGCGGGATGGCGAAGAATATCCCCCAGAACCCCCACAGCCCGCCAAACAGCAGCACCGCGCAGATAATCGCCACCGGGTGCAGGCTCACCGCTTCGGAGAACAGCAGCGGTACCAGCACATTGCCATCCAGCGCCTGGATGATCGCGTACACCGTCATCAGGTAGATGAACTGGTCGCCCCAGCCCCACTGGAACAGCGCAATCAGGGTGACCGGCACGGTCACGACCACCGCGCCCACGTAAGGCACCACCACCGACAACCCCACCAGCAACGCCAATAGCGCTGCGTAATTGAGCCCCAGGCTGATGAAGGCGATATAAGTGGCAATGCCGCAGATCAGAATCTCGATACCCTTGCCACGGATGTAGTTGGCGATCTGCCGGTTCATCTCGCTGCCCACCCGGTTCAGCAAGGTGCGCTGGCGCGGCAGGTAGCCGCTGACCCAGCGGCCAATGAGTTCGCGATCCTTCAGGAAGAAGAACACCAGAATCGGTACCAGCACCAGATAGATCATGGCATTGACCAGCAGTGGCAGGCTGGACAGCGAGAAGGTCAGCGCCCATTGACCAAACTTGCCAATTTCACCGCGCACCGACTCGATGGCGTGCAATACCTGCTCGTCCGACACCAGGTGCGGATAGCGCTCTGGCAGCAGCAGCAACAACGACTGCCACTTGCCGAGCATGCCCGGCAACTCGTTGAACAGCGTGATCAGCTGGTGCCACAGCAGCGGTACCAGCACCAGCATGAACACCGCCAGTGCGCCCATGAACAAGGCGAACACCAGCATCACCGCCAGCCGTGTAGGTACGCGCACGCGCTCCAGGGCGTTGACCAGCCCCTGCATCAGAAACGCCAGCACCATGCCCGCCAGCACCGGCGCGAGCATGCCGCCCAGGGTGAGCACGGCGGTAAAAGCCAGGAACAACAGGACCGCCAGCACCACCGCTTCCTCATCGGAGAAGTAGCGCTGCACCCAGTCGCGAAGCACTTTGAACATTGACGATCCTTGGAAAAGACTCAGGCCTTGCGCAGCCAGTAAGTGTAGGTACCGGCCTCGGCCGTTTCTTGCAGCAGGGTATGACCGGCCAATTGGGCGAAAGTGCGGAAGTCGCGCTGGGAGCCTGCGTCCGTGGCGATTACCTTGAGCACCGCGCCACTGGCCAGGCGATTGAGTTCCATCTTGGCCTTGAGCAGTGGCAAAGGGCAATTCAGCCCGCTGGCGTCCAGTTCGGCGTCGCAGGTCAGGGTGTTACTCATCGCAGGGTCTCCAAAGGCATCGCCAGGCTGCTTCTTGGCATGGCTGGCTAGGATAGCGCCACTGGTCGTCAACGTGTGAGCCCGCTACAGTAGGTATCTTTGATCCGACGCGAGCTTCATGCATGAATCTACTGCGCCCTACCCTGCTGACGCTGGCCTGCCTGATGGCCCTTCCCGGCCATGCTGACGACCTGCCATCACTGGGTGATGCCAGTTCTGCGATCGTCTCGCCGCAACAGGAGCACCAACTGGGCCGTGCCTGGCTCAGCCTGCTGCGCGGCCAGGTCAATCAGCTCAATGACCCACAGCTCAAGGACTATGTCGAAACCAGCGTGTACAAGCTGGCCGAAACCAGCCAGCTGCAGGACCGGCGCCTGGAGTTCATCCTGATCGACAGCCGCGAGCTGAACGCCTTTGCCGCCCCGGGTGGCATTGTCGGGGTCAACGGTGGGCTGTTCCTCAACGCCCAGACCGAGGGCGAATATGCCTCGGTACTGGCCCACGAACTGGCGCACTTGTCGCAACGCCACTTCGCGCGGGGTGTCGAGGCCCAGCAGCGCATGCAGCTGCCGATGATGGCGGCGCTGCTGGCCGGCATCGTGCTGGCCGCAGGTGGTGCCGGCGATGCGGGCATCGGCATGATTGCCGGCACCCAGGCAGCGGCCATTCAGGAGCAACGGCGCTTCTCGCGCCAGAATGAACAGGAAGCCGACCGCATCGGTATCCAGAACCTGGAAAAAGCCGGCTACGATCCACGCAACATGCCGACCATGTTCGAGCGCCTGGCACGCCAGTATCGCTATGACGCCAAACCGCCGGAATTCCTGCTGACCCACCCGGTGACCGAATCACGTATTGCCGACACCCGTAACCGCGCCGACCAAGCGCCCAAGGGTGGCATTGAAGACAGCATGCGCTACCAACTGATCCGCGCCCGGGTGGCACTGATCTACGAGGGCACACCGGGGCTTGCCGCCAAGCGCTTCCGCGCCCAACTGGACGAAGACCCAAAGCTGGACGCCGCACGTTATGGCCTGGCCTTGGCACAGATCAAGGGCGGGCAATTGAACGAGGCCCGTGAAATGCTCAAGCCGCTGCTGGCCAAGGCGCCTAACGACATCACCTACAACCTGGCACAGATCGACCTGGACATCACCAACAACCGTCTTGCCGACGCCCAGCAGCGCGCCGAACGGATGCAGGGGCTGTACCCGGGCAACTACCCGTTGAAACAGGTGCGTGCCGACCTGCTGGTGAAACAGAACAAGCCGGCTGAGGCCGAGAAGGTGTTGAACGAGCTGGTGAAGAGTCGGCCGGATGACCCGGATGTGTGGTACGACATGGCCGAGGTGCGTGGCTTGTCGGGCAATACCATTGGCTTGCACCGGGCGCGTGCCGAGTACTTCACCCTGGTCGGCGACTTTGATCAGGCAATCCAGCAGCTGGATTACGCCAAGCGTCGGGCGGACGGTAACTTCCCGCTGGCCTCACAGATTGACCAGCGCCAGCGCGAGATCATGGAGCAGCGGCGCATGGTTCAGGAAATGATGGGGCGCTGAAGGCGATTCGCGGGCAAGCCCGCTCCCACAGGTACTCCACCGCCTTGGTAAACGGTGCAATATCTGTGGGAGTGGGCGAGCCCGCGAAGAGTATGACGCGGTCTGGCGTCAGGCATTACCAGACAGCTTCAGCCGCGCCGCCTGGGTAAAGTCCAGCATGCGATTAAGCGGCTTGATCGCCTTGGGCACCAGCGCCGGGTCAACGAAAATCTCGTTGGTGCCATTACGCAGGCAATCCAGCACCCGCTCCAGGGTGTTCATCGCCATCCACGGGCAATGCGCACAGCTGCGGCAGGCCGCGCCGTTGCCGGCGGTGGGGGCTTCGACGAATTCCTTGTCCGGGCACAGCTGCTGCATCTTGTAGAAGATGCCGCGGTCGGTGGCGACGATGAAGGTTTTGTTCGGCAGGGTCTGGGCAGCCTTGATCAGCTGGCTGGTGGAGCCCACCGCGTCGGCCAGCTCGATTACCGCTTCCGGCGACTCGGGGTGCACCAAGATCGCAGCATCCGGGTACAGCGCCTTCATGTCGGCCAACTGGCGCGACTTGAACTCTTCGTGAACGATGCAGGCACCGTCCCACAGCAGCATGTCGGCACCGGTTTGCTTCTGGATGTAACGGCCCAGGTGCTGGTCCGGGCCCCAGATGATGGTTTCGCCGTTGTCCATCAGGCTTTCGACAATTTCCAGCGCGCAGCTCGAAGTCACTACCCAGTCGGCGCGTGCCTTCACCGCTGCGGACGTGTTGGCGTAGACCACCACGGTGCGCTCAGGGTGCTGGTCGCAGAAGGCCGAGAACTCTTCCACCGGGCAACCCAGGTCGAGCGAGCAGGTGGCCTCCAGTGTCGGCATTAGCACGCGCTTTTCCGGGGTGAGGATTTTTGCCGTCTCGCCCATGAAGCGTACACCGGCCACGATGACCGTTTCGGCCGGGTGGTTCTTGCCGAAACGGGCCATTTCCAACGAGTCGGATACACAGCCGCCGGTTTCTTCAGCCAGCGCCTGGATGACCGGGTCGCAGTAATAATGGGCAACCAGCACGGCATTCTGGGCTTTGAGCTCGGCAGCGATGGCCGCACGGTATTCGGCCTCCTGCTCGGCTGTCAGCGGGTTGGGCTGTTTGGCGTCGAGGTGGGCCTGAACCAAAAGGCGTTCGGAAATCTGGGTCATGATCGCTGGACCTGCAGGCGCGCTTGCGCGTCAAATCGAGTGTATCACCCGGCCCTGGCAGATCGGCTAAGGGTGCCGGACGGCATGCTGACCGTCACGGCCCTCTGCGGGCGCGGATTATTATCGGAGGCCGAAGGCTACAGACAATCCAGCGATTACTAAAGGGGTTTTTGTAGTGCTTGTGCGGGCCCCTTCGCGGGTGAACCCGCCCCTACACTGTGAAATCCTCGTAGGAGCGGGTTCACCCGCGAAGAGGCCGCAACAGTAGAAACCATCACCCCTGCGGCGACAGGGCCCCCAGATGCGCCGCCATGAACATGGCAAATTCTTCCACGGTCATTTTTCGGCCATTGAAATCGACCATGCCATCGGCATAGTGCAGGCTGCTGACCACATCATCGCCCTGCACGGTGGCCATGCCGCTCTGCAGCGCCATCATGCCGACCATCTCCCCCGCCTGGCTCGACTGCATGGCAATCGCTTGGGCGTCGGTCTGGCCATCCAGCAACGCCTGCAAGGTCGCCAGGTCACCGATCATCGGCTTGGACAGCGACAGCTTGCCTTTCACCTCGGTGATGATCTGCTTGCTCAGCTGGTCCGGCGGCAGGTCGAAGCTGGCCGGCGCGGCGAGGTCCATCGACAGGTTGAAGCGGCTCTCGCCATTGGCGGTCTTGAACGACAGGTTTTCCACCGCCAGCTTGGGCTTGGCGGCCAGCAATTTCTGCAAGTCACCCTGGAAGCGGGCCTTTTCGGCGTCGTCCATCTGGATCTGCGGCACCGGCTGGCCAGCCGCACTGGCGGCCTCGAACTCCGGCAAGTGCGACTGGTACCACTTCGACAAGGCCTGCAGCGCCGGGGCGTTTACCGAAGTCACGCTCACCGCCATCTGCGCCTTGCCTACCGCACGGCCATCCCAGCTGATGTCACCGACCTTGTACTCCGCGCGGCCACCTACGGTGTCCGTGCCGTCGAGGGTTTGCAAGGCGTTCTGTTCCAGGCCCTTGATCAGCAGCACCTGCTGTTTCGGCCCAAGGGTGACCTTGGTTTCGGCCAACGCCAGATCGACGTTGCCGACATAGATGGCATCGTGCGCGGTGGCGGCGAGGTTACCGCCAAACGTCAGCCCTTTGAGCTCGAAGGTGGCCGGCGGCTGGTCGTCATGCACCCATTTCATCACCAGTCTGTCGGCCTGGCCCTGGAACTTCGAGGCCTTGCCCTCCTTGTCCCCACTGACTTCGAACTGCATGCCCGAGAAGTCAAGGCTGTTGCCATCCGCTTCGTCAAACTTGAGCGGCGCCAGCTGAACCTGACTGACCACATTGCCGCCGTAACCCAGGCTGGTCTGCGCGCTGATCGGGGCCTTTTCACCCGCAGCGGCGAACCATGGCGCAACGGCGTCATCCTTCTGCAGCGTGCTGTTGCTGACCGCCATTACCGGCATCAGCTTCAGTGACCTGACCCTCGACCACGGAAACGGGCCGTGCTCGATCTGGTCGGTCACGCCCACGTCAAAATTGATCACCTCGCCCTGACCCACGTTGACGTCGCGAGCCTTGAGCCGGTACTGGGCAGTGCTGCTGAAGAGATGCTGCTCCAGCGACACACGCTCGATGCTCATGCTACCACCGGTACTGACCAGGGCCTTTTTGAGTTCGGCGTTGCTGCGTGCAAGGGCGTTGTCCAGCTCTGCCGGCAGCTGCTTGCCGGTGTACCAGGCGCCTGCGGTAGTTGCGACGGCAATGGCGATAGCCAGGCCGGAAAGGATGCCAACTGATTTCTTCATGAATAGAACCGATTGCTGTCCGTAAGGGCTTCGAAGGCGGCCAGAGGCCACGCAGAATTCGAAGAGTACCACCCCCGATTGGGCCGAGTGCTGGCCCAGGTCGAGAAATGCCATTTTTCGGACACATCCGACATCACGCTGCGGCAAGCAAAGGGCTCGTTAATTTTTACGAACACACAAATTGATCATAATCGCAAAAAAACGCGCAAAAACCGAACAAACCCCGTATTTCATCGATAGATATTTCAATCCGGCAACATCTTGTCATGTTTAACTTGACACCCACCTACCCATCGTTTTTTATTTTCACCACTTTGCGCGCCCCACCGCGCCTTCCGCCGCTCCAACATAAAAGGTGAACAACATGGAGCCCACCCGCTCGCCCTTGCCGCATGCGCAATACACCGTGCCCGTCGTTTACGCCCAGCAGCAGGAGCCATGCCAGCATGCAGCCTGACCACAGCGCTTCCGGCAACGGCCAACTCCGCAAAACCCTGCGCCTCTGGCACGTGATCATCATCGGCCTGGCCTACCTGACCCCGATGACCGTGTTCGACACCTTCGGCATCGTCAGCGGGATTACTGCCGGCCATGTACCCAGCGCCTACATCCTGGCATTGGCTGGCATCCTGTTCACCGCGGTGAGCTATGGCACCCTGGTAAAACGCTTCCCGCAGTCGGGCTCGGCCTACACCTACACCCAGCGCGCGATCAACCCGCACGTGGGCTTCCTGGTGGGCTGGTCTTCGTTACTGGACTACCTGCTGCTGCCGATGGTCAACGCACTACTGGCCAAGCTGTACCTTTCGGCCATGTTCCCGGAAGTACCTGAGTGGATGTGGGTGGCCGGCTTCGTCACCCTGATCAGCCTGATCAACATGCGCAGCGTGAACCTGGTGGCGCACTTCAACCTGCTGTTCGTGGGTGTGCAGGTGGCGATCATCGCCGTGTTCATCTACCTGTGCGTACGCGGCCTGGACCAGGGTGAAGGGCTGGGTACCACCTGGAGCCTGATACCGTTCGCCGACAGCCAGACCCAGTTCAGCGCCCTGGCCGCCGGTGCGACCATCCTGTGCTTCTCGTTCCTGGGCTTTGACGCAGTCACCTGCCTGTCCGAGGAAACCCGCGATCCGGCCAAGACCATTCCCCGGGCGATCTTCCTCACCGCACTGATTGGCGGTGTGGTTTTCATCACCGTGTCGTACTTCATCCAGGCCTACTTCCCGACCATGGCCCGCTTCCACGACCAGGAAGCAGCCCTGCCGGAAATTGCCCTGTACGTTGGCGGCAAGCTCTTCCAGTCGATCTTCATCGCCTGCACCGTGATCAACACCATCGCCTCGGGCCTGGCCTCGCAAACCAGCGTGTCACGCCTGCTGTATGTAATGGGCCGCGACAACGTGATCCCGGCCAGCGTCTTCGCCCGCCTGCATTCGCGCTACAAGACGCCAGTGCTGAACATTGCCGTGGTAGGGCTGATTTCGCTGTCGGCAATCTTCTTCGACCTGGTCACCGCCACTTCCATCATCAACTTCGGCGCCCTGGTCGCGTTCAGCTTCGTCAACCTGTCGGTGATCAACCACTGCTACCTGCGCGAAGGCAACCGTAAAGGCCTGGCCAATCAGCTGAAGTACCTGGTGCTGCCGACCATCGGCTTCTGCATCATCGTCTCGCTGTGGCTGGACCTGAACGCACATTCGCTGATGTTTGGCGGTATCTGGGCTGCGCTCGGGCTGGCCTATCTGGGCTGGCTGACCAAAGCCTTCCGCGCGGCACCGCCCAACTACGTCGCCGAATGACCCACGCTGCCAACAACGCCCGCGCCTGATCGCGGGCGTTGCATTTGTTCGAAAAGGAAAGCCCCCATGCCGCTGCGTCGCCTCTCCATCCAGTGGAAGATCACACTCCTCGCCGGCCTGTGCCTGCTGGCCATTGTCGCCTTGCTGGTCGCCACCTCGCTGACCCAGGCCCATCGCAGCGCCGCCCTGGTCAACCAGGCCAACACTGCCATGCTCGAAGACAGCGCCCGCCAGCGCCTGCAGGCCCATGCCGAAACCCAGGCCTTGCGTATCCAGCGCTACTTCATGGACGCCTACCAGTACGGCAATGGCTTTGCCCGCCTGGTACAGGTGCTGAAGGACCGTGGTGGTAGCGACCTGCGCGCCGAACTGACCCGCCAGGCGCGTGCCAGCCTGGCCGGCAACCCGGATGTGATCGGCCTGTACCTGGTGTTCCAACCCAATGCCCTGGACCAGCAGGACAGCCACTACCTCGGCCAGGACGCCATGGGCAGCAATGAGAGCGGGCGTTTCTCGCTGTACTGGTCCCAACCAAGCCCCGGCACCCTGGAACTTGAAGCCATGCCGGAAACGATGCTCGGCGACACCAGCATCGGCAGCAACGGCGCGGCGAAGAACCGCTGGCTGACCTGCCCGCAGGACACCGCCAGGACCTGCATGCTCGAACCGTACCTCGACGAGGTCAACGGCCGTCAGGTGCTGATGACCAGCATCGCTCTGCCATTGCTGGAACACGGCAAGGTAGTCGGCGTGGTCGGCGTGGACATCGGCCTGGCCAACCTGCAGCAACTGAGCGTGGACGGCCGCCGCGATCTGTTCGACGGCCAGGGCCAGGTGAGCATCGCCACCGCCGCCGGCCTGCTGGCCGGCAACAGTCGCGACGACAGCGTGCTCGGCAAGCCTATGGACAAGGCGGTAGCCGACGGCCTGCTGCGCGTGGCCCACCCCTTCACGCCAATCCCTGACACAGCCCCGTGGCAGGTAGTGCTGGAACTGCCGGAAAGCGTGCTGCAGGCCCCTGCCGTCGCCCTCAACCAGCGCCTTGATGCCCATAACCAGAACGCCAACCTCACCAGCCTGCTGATAGGCCTTGGCACGGCTATCGCCGGTTTGCTGCTGGTGTGGCTGACCGCTCGCGGCGTTACCCGGCCAATCCTGGCCGTGGCTGCACGCCTGGAAGACATTGCCAGTGGCGAAGGCGACCTTACCCGTCGCCTGGACTACGCCCACCAGGATGAACTGGGCCAGCTCACCGGCTGGTTCAACCGTTTCCTCGACAAGTTGCAACCGGTCATTGCCCAGGTCAAAGGCTCGCTGCAGGAGGCCCGCAATACCGCCGACCAATCGGCCGCCATTGCCAGCCAGACCAGCGACGGCATGCAGCAACAGCATCGCGAAATCGAACAGGTGGCCACAGCGGCCAACGAAATGAGCGCCACCGCCCTGGATGTCGCCCACAATGCCTCGCAGGCGGCCCAGGCCGCACGCGCCGCGGATCAGGCCAGCCAGGAAGGCTTGCAACTGGTGGACAGCACGCGCCAGGGCATCGACCGCCTGGCCGCAGGCATGAACACTGCCATGGACGAGGCTCGTGCACTGGAAGACCGCAGCGGGCAAATCGGCTCGGTGCTTGAAGTGATCCGCACCATTGCCGAGCAAACCAACCTGCTGGCACTGAATGCCGCCATCGAAGCGGCCCGCGCAGGCGAAGCCGGGCGTGGCTTCGCCGTGGTTGCCGATGAGGTGCGCGGCCTGGCCCAGCGCACGCAGGTTTCGGTGGAGGAAATTCGCCAGGTCATCGAAGGCCTTCAGCAAGGCACCCAGGACGTGGTCGGGGCCATGCATGCAGGCCAACGCCAGGCCCTGGACAGCGCCGCACGCATGGAGCAGGCATTACCGGCACTGCAGCGTATTGGCGAGGCCGTGGCGGTGATCAGCGACATGAACCTGCAGATTGCCTCGGCGGCGGAAGAGCAGAGTGCGGTGGCCGAGGAAGTGAACCGTAACGTGGCCGGCATTCGAGACGTGACAGAATCACTGGCCGGGCAGGCCGATGAATCGGCACGCATCAGTCAGGCCCTGAACCGGCTGGCCAACCAGCAGCAGGCGCTGATGGAGCAGTTTCGCGTCTAGCCTGTCAGGGCCTCTTCGCGGGCACGCCCGCTCCCACAGGTTCGGCGTGCCCTAAGGGGCTGTGCAGTTCCTGTGGGAGCGGGCGTGCCCGCGAAGAGGCCCTGACAGGCACCGCACCATTGTTATTTTTGAGCACAACTTATGCCTAATCCAACCCGATCCACCTTCTTCGACATCACCAGCGAACAAGGGCTTTTACGCACCTCGATCGCCGCGACCCTGTTCATCGCCACCATCGGCATCGCCTTCGGCCTTGCCTCCGGCTCGTTCTCCATCGTCTTCGACGGTGTGTACTCGCTGGTCGACGCCAGCATGAGCGGGCTGTCGCTGGTGGTGGTCAAGCTGATCACTTCGCACACCACCAGCGTGCAGATGTCGCGCAAGCTGCGCGAGCGCTTCACCATGGGTTTCTGGCACCTGGAGCCCATGGTACTGGCACTCAACGGCATTCTGCTCGGCGGCGTGGCCATCTACGCGCTGATCAACGCCGTCAGCAGCCTGCTGCAAGGCGGGCGCCACCTGGAGTTCGGCATTGCCATGGTCTACGCGGCGCTGACGGTGATCACCTGCGTGACCATCGCCGTCATCGAGGCCCGCGCCAACCGTAAACTGAAATCAGACTTCGTGCGCATGGACGTCAAGGGCTGGGTGATGTCGGCCAGCATCACTGCCGCACTGCTGATCGCCTTCTGCTTTGGCTATGCCGTGCAAGGCACTTCGCTGGAATGGGTATCACCCTACATTGACCCGGCGGTGCTGGCGCTGGTGTGCCTGGTGATCGTGCCGTTGCCGATGTCGGTGGTGCGTCAGGCGCTGTCTGAAATCTTCCTGGTCACCCCCGGCGACCTCAAGCTGCACGTAGATGAGGTGGCCAAGGCCTTCGTCGCCCGCCACGGCCTGCAGTCTTACCGCGCCTATGTCGCCAAGGTCGGGCGTTCGCGGGAGATTGAGCTGTATTTCATCGTGCCCAAAACCATGGCGGCGAAGACCATCGATGAATGGGATGCCTGGCGCAACGAGATTGGCGACGCGGTAGGCGGCGAAGGGCCGGACCGCTGGCTGACAGTGGTGTTCACTGGCGACCCGGAATGGGCCGAGTAATGTGTGGGCGCTCTGCGCCCTTTTCCGAAACCCGTAGCGCAAACGAAAAAGCCCGCGACCATTTCTGGTAGCGGGCTCTAACGTACTGCGTATGGTGGGTCGTGTAGGATTCGAACCTACGACCAATTGGTTAAAAGCCAACTGCTCTACCAACTGAGCTAACGACCCATTTGATGGCGCGTATAATACTGATTTCTAACGAGAATTCAACACCCCATCACGATTTTTTCAAAAATACCGAGTCGGGTCTTCGATACCGGCGGCCTTGAAACCATCGGCCCGCAGGCGGCAGCTGTCGCATTTGCCACAGGCGCGACCGTCATCGTCGGCCTGGTAGCAGGAAACGGTCAGGCTGTAGTCCACACCACGGGCCATACCGGCCTGCACGATCTGCGCCTTGCTCATGTTCTGCAGCGGCGCCTGGATGCGGAAGCCCTGCCCTTCTACGCCAGCCTTGGTCGCCAGGTTGGCCATGCGCTCGAAGGCCTCGACGAACTCGGGTCGGCAATCCGGGTAGCCGGAGTAATCCACGGCGTTGACGCCAATGAAGATGTCGCGCGCTTCCAGTACTTCGGCCCAACCCAGCGCCAGCGAAAGGAACACGGTGTTGCGCGCCGGCACATAAGTGACCGGAATGCCTTCACCCGGGGCTTCCGGCACGTCGATGCTGCTGTCGGTCAATGCAGAACCGCCGATGCCGTCGAGGTTCAGCCCAATCACCTTATGCTCGACCACACCCAGGTCGCGGGCCACGCGGGCAGCGGCGTTCAGCTCGGCGCGATGACGCTGGCCGTAATCAAAGCTCATGGTGTAGCAGCTGTAGCCTTCGGCCTTGGCCATGGCAACCACGGTGGCCGAATCCAGGCCGCCGGACAACAGGATTACTGCGCGTTTTTCTGTCATGTGTACGTGCTCCTCAATCAACGTCCGGGCTCGTCGTTCCACAGCAGCTTGTGCAGCTGCAACTGGAAGCGTACAGGCAGGTTGTCAGCAACGATCCAGTCAGCCAGGTCACTGGCGTTCACCTGATGATGGCTGGGTGAGAACAACACCTCACCGGCACGCTCGGCCAGGTTGTACTGGATCAGCTTGGATACCGCCCAGTCATAATCCTCGCGGGAACAGATGACGAACTTGACCTGATCGTTGCGTGTCAGCTGCTCGATGTTCTCGTAGCGGTTACGGTGCGACTCTTCGGAGCCTGGGGTTTTCAGGTCGACCACACGGCTGACGCGGGTGTCGGTGCCAGCAATATCCAGCGCGCCGCTGGTCTCCAGCGACACCTCGTAACCGGCATCACACAGCCGCTGCAGCAACGGCAAGGCGTTGGGCTGAGCCAGTGGTTCGCCACCGGTGACACAGACGTAGCGCGGTTTGAAGCCGGCCACTTGTTCGAGGATCGAATCAAGGGTGCGTACGGTACCGCCACTGAAGGCATAGGCACTGTCGCAGTACTGGCAACGCAGGGGGCAACCGGTGAGGCGCACAAATACCGTGGGCAGCCCGGCCGTTCGCGTCTCACCCTGCAAAGAGTAAAAGACTTCGGTGATGCGTAATGTGTCTTGCATGATCGCCACGGGCGTGACAGCTAAACAGGCTGTCCGCCTCCGTCAGGCACTGTCGCGGACTCGACATAGCGTTATCCGCAGCAGCGTGTTTACGAAAAAAGGGCAGTGATTCTAACGAAAAAACCCGCGACTGGCGCGGGTTTATTTCGAGCGGTACAGCGACAACGCCTAGAGCTTCTGCAGGTCACGCTGGGCCAGTTGAGCGGCAGAGGTGCCGGGGTACTGGGTGACGACCTGCTGAAGGATGCCTTTTACCTTGTCGGTATGGCCCATACGGCGCTCGACATCAGCCAGTTTGTACAGCGAATCTGGCACCTTGCTGTGCTTCGGGTACTTTTGGCTGACTTGGGCAAAGGCCTGGCTGGCGCCTTGCAAGTCACCCTTGGCCAGGTTCACTTCACCCAACCAGTACTGGGCATTACCGGCGTACTGGCTGTTGGGGTACTTGCGCAGGAAGGCGTTGAACGCCTGGCTGGCCTTGTCGAAGTCTTTCTGTTTGATCAGGTCGAAAGCTGCGTCGTAATAGAGCTTCTCTTTCGCCGGATCACCGGGCTGGCTACTGCCGGCCGGTTGTTGCGCAGCAGCACCTGCTGCGGCATCGGGGGCGGCATTGGACGCACCACCACCGGAGGAATTGTCAGGGGTTGCGGCAGGCGCAGCGCCACTGTTGATGCGACGGTCCAGGTCCTGGTAACGCTCCAGGTTTTCCTGCTTCATGCGGGACACATCGTTTTGCAGCTCTTCGATGATGCCTTGCTGGCGGGAAAGCTGATCCTGCATCTGTTGCAGCTGCATGAACAGCTGGCCCTGTGCAGAGGCAGGGGCCGAAGCCCCTGACCCGGCATAGGCGCCGCTCGTGCCATAACCCGCAGGCGGATAGCTGCCTGCGTTGTCATCTACTACAGGGACCTCAGCCCAGGCCGCAAGCGGCAGGCTGAGTGCGAGGACGGTTACTACACGGCGGCACATACGCATAAGAACTTACTTACGCAGTTCTACGCGACGGTTCTGAGCCCAGGACTGCTCGTCGTTGCCGGTAGCAACTGGACGCTCTTCGCCGTAGGAAACCAGTTCCAGCTGAGCAGGGGAAACGCCCTGCAGAACCAGGTAGCGCTGAACGGCTTTCGCACGACGCTCACCCAGAGCCATGTTGTACTCGCGGGTGCCGCGCTCGTCGGTGTTACCTTCCAGAACAACACGGTTGCCGTTGGCTTTCAGGTCCTTGGCGTGAACGTCCAGAGCGCGCATGGCTTCTGGCTTCAGGTCCGAGCTGTCGTATTCGAAGTAGAAGGTGGTGATTGCGCGCAGGGCGGCTTCTTCGCTCAGGGAGCCGTCAACAGCGCCAGTGTTGGCACCGTAGCCAGCGTTAGGGTCTACAGCAGCGCCTTCGCCTGCGTTATCACCGCCCTTCGAGGAGCAACCTACAGCTACGGCCATGGCCAGAGCCAGCGCAGCAAATTTACCAAACTTCAGCATTTCCATCGTGAAACTCCTAATGAAACCCCAGTGTGTTAAGCAAAATGTATTACGCCGCAATCAGTTCAGGTAAGGGGACCAGGACGGTTCTCTGACTTCGCCTTGAGCGGTAGGAAGTGGGAGCCTCACGCGGCCGTTCAGCGACACGAGCATCAAGACTCCCCGGCCCTGCTGGCGGGTGGCGTAGATTAGCATGGTGCCGTTTGGCGCAACAGTGGGAGACTCATCAAGACTTGTTTCAGACAGAATCTTTACACTTCCGCGTTGCAAGTCCTGTGCCGCCACTTTGAAGTTGGTAAAGCCCTGTTGGCGATGAATCATTACCAGGGTCTTTTCGTCCGCCGAAAGTTTCGGGTTGGCGTTGTAGTTACCTACGAACGTTACGCGCTCGGCACCACCACCACTGACCGACTGTTTATAGATCTGCGGTTTGCCGCCACGGTCGGAAGTGAAGTAGAGGGTGTTGCCATCTTTGCCCCAGAACGGCTCGGTATTGATACCCGGGCCCGCAGTAACACGGCTGATCTGGCGCGAGGCCACGTTCATCACGTAGATGTCCGGGTTGCCGTCCTTGGACAGCACGAACGCCAGGCGCGAGCCGTCCGGCGACCAGGCTGGCGCACCGTTCAGGCCTTCGAAGTTGGTCACCTGCTCGCGGCGGCCAGTATCGATGTTCTGCACGAAGATACGTGGGCGCTTCTGCTCGAACGAAACGTAGGCGATACGTTTGCCATCTGGCGCAAAGCGCGGCGACAGGATCGGCTCACGCGATTGCAGCAGGGTCACCGCACGCGCACCGTCGTAGTCCGAACGCTGGAGGGTGTAGCGGGTGTTGTTGGTGGAGAAACGCTCGGCCGTCACGTACAGCATGCGCGTAGAGAACGCGCCCTTGATGCCGGTGAGCTTCTCGAACGACTGGTCGGCAATGTAGTGCGCCATGTCGCGCAGCTGGTCGGTGCTGCCCGCCACGCTGCCGGTCAGCACTTGCTGCTCGGTGGCGACGTTGAACAGCGCGTACTGCACCTGCAGGCGACCGCCCGACGGCACGATGCTGCCGACCATCACGTACTGTGCACCCAGCGCTTTCCAGTCACGGAAGATCACTTCGCTGGCCTGCGACGGCTGGCTGATCATGTTCTGCCGCGGAATTGGCGAGTAGTAGCCAGAGTTGCGCAGGTCGTTGCCGATGATGTCGGCGATGTCTTCAGGCAACACGCTACCGCCCTGCAGACCGAACGGTACTACCGCGATGGGCGTGGCCCGGTCGCTGCCGCTGGTAACCAGGATGTTCTTTTCTTCTGCCACCGCCATGCCTGCCACGCAGCAGAGCATGACCAGCAGTCCTCTCAGACGTTTAATCACAACGCTAGATCCTCAGGTGTAAATGTCATCTTGAACGAACGATATTGGTTGAAATCGCTCGGCTTCATACCCTGCATCTCGGTCAAACGACCAATGTTCTTCACCGCAGCCACCGCCGAACTGTCATACGGGCCGTCACCACTGGACCGGGCCACGCTGACATTGGTGATGGTACCGTCCGGCAACATGTTGATCTGCAGGACCACCGTCATGCCCTTGCGCGCGGAAGGCGGACGTGCCCAGCCCTCGGCCGCGCGCATGCGGATCAGGTCGTCGAAGTCGCCGGCCACCTGGTCACCCTGCTCGTCGGCCAGCGCCTGCTGCCGCTCGGTGGTATCGGACAACAGCTCGGCCAGTGCCTGGGCTTTCTTGTCTTCTGCCGCCTTGCGGGCCGCTTCCTGTGCCTTCTTCTTCTGGGCATCTGCAGCGGCCTTTTTCTTGGCCTCTTCAGCTGCCTTCTTCTTCGCGTCCTCGGCCGCCGCTTTCTTCTTGGCGTCCTCGGCTGCTTTCTTCTTGGCCTCTTCGGCTGCCTTTTTCTTGGCGTCCTCGGCGGCTTTCTTCTTCGCCTCTTCAGCGGCCGCTTTCTTGGCCTCTTCTTCGGCTTTTTTCTTGGCTTCGTCCTCGGCCTTCTTCTTGGCGATGTCGGCCTGCTGTTTCTCGGCAGCTTTCTTCGCCTCGTCGGCCTTCTTGGCTTCGGCAGCTTTCTTGGCCTCGGCAGCCTTGGCGGCTTCAGCGGCCTTGGCAGCATCCTCGGCTTTTTTCGCCTCGGCGGCTTCGCGGGCCTCTTCGGCCTTTTGAGCGGCGTCAGCTTTCTTTTGTTCCGCGGCCTTCACGGCCTCCTGCTCGACCTTCTTCTGTTCCAGCTGCTCGACTTCGGTCTGGCGCGAAGCGGTTTTCTTCGCCTCCCCGGCAATCTTCTGATTGGTCTGGGTGGTTGCCTGGCTCTTGGACTTGAGCTGGTACAGGGTCGCCTGAACGATCGGCTTGGAAGGCGGCAGCTCCGGCGTCATGGCAAAACTGACGAACAGCAGGGCGAACACCAGCACATGCAGGCCGATGGCCCAGACACTGGGCCAGAAGTAGCTTTCCGAGGCGGATGGCTCTCGCTGTTGCATCAGGGCGCCTCGGTAATCAGGCCAACGTTACCGACACCGGCCTTCTGCAACCCGCCCATGGCACCCATGACCGCGCCATAGTCGACAGCCTTGTCGCCACGAATGAACACCTGGGTCTGCTTGCCCTGGTCACGGCCGGCAGCAATGATCTTGGTCACGGCGTCGGTCATGGCCGGCAAGGTCATGGCTTTGTCCATCTGCTTGTCGGTATCGACTTCGCTGCCGAGGTTCCAGTAATAGGTTTTATCGGCCTTGATGGAGATGGTGAGGATCTGGACGTTGTTGTCCTGCGGCAAGGCTTCGCTGGAAACCTTGGGCAGGTCGACCTTCACGCCCTGGTTGAGCATGGGCGCCGTCACCATGAAGATGACCAGCAGCACCAGCATCACGTCGATGTAGGGCACCACGTTCATCTCGGCGACGGGCTTGCGTTTGTGGCGAACTCGGGCCATGGGCTTCTACCTGATTACTCTTCGCTGGTGTGCACTTTGCGGTGCAGGATCGCCTGGAACTCGTCGGCGAAGGTGTAGTAACGGCCGATCAGTACTTCACTGCGCGCGGCGAAACGGTTGTAGGCAATAACAGCCGGGATTGCCGCGAACAGGCCGATGGCGGTAGCGATCAGTGCTTCGGCGATGCCCGGAGCAACGGTAGCCAGGGTGGCCTGCTGGGCGCTGGCCAGGCCGCGGAAGGAGTTCATGATGCCCCACACGGTGCCGAACAGGCCGATGTACGGGCTGGTCGAACCAACGGTGGCCAGGAACGGCAAGCTCTGCTCGAGTTTTTCTTCCTCGCGCGAGATGGCCACACGCATGGCACGGCCAACACCTTCCATGACGGCGTCCGGGTCAACACCCGGCTGCTGGCGCAGGCGCGAGAACTCCTTGAAACCGGCACGGAACACCTGCTCCACGCCGGAGTCCGGGTCTGGGTTGCTGCCTGCCTGGCGGTACAGCTTGGACAGGTCGATGCCCGACCAGAAGCGCTCTTCGAAGGCATCCAGCGCACGACGACCGGCGCGCAGCATGGTGCTGCGCTGGAAGATCATGATCCATGAGGTGACCGAGGCGGCCACCAGGGTCAGCATTACCAGCTGTACCACCACGCTGGCATTGCTGACCAGACTCCACATGGAGGTATGGTCGACGACGTTAGCTTCCACGCTTATTCTCCTGCATTCGATTGATTACCCGAGCCGTCCGCCGCAAAGGCGTCGCGCAGCTGGGGGGGTAGGGCTCGGGGTTTGAAAGTGTCGGCGCGCACGGCAGCCACCAGGAACTGCCCTTCGCAAAGCAGCGTTTCATCCTTTTCCCGCCAGACCTGCTGTACGAAACGCAAGCTGGCGCGATTGAGTTCAAGGACCTGCGCGGTCACCCGCAATTCGTCATCCAGCCGCGCCGGCGCGTGATAGCGCGCTTCGCTGGAATGGACCACGAACAGCAGGTTGTCTTCAGCCAGTTGCGACTGGGAAAAGCCCAGGTGCCGCAGGCGTTCGGTGCGCGCGCGCTCCATGAATTTCAGGTAGTTGACGTAATACACCACGCCGCCCGCATCGGTATCTTCGTAATAGACGCGACACCGATGTGCGAACGGTTCGAGCTGATTTTGCGCGCGCATACTCTAGTGCTTACTCCTCAGCTTGCCAATCCGCTGTGGCAACTGTTTTTTCTTCATTAATGTCTTATTGCCAGCGCACCAGGGGCATGCCAGCGGTAGGACCACAAAAAGTCGCTTTCGATCTGTCATTCATCGCCTGGCTCGGAAAAATCGCCCCCCTCCCCCAAGCGCCCGGGAATATTCAGCCCAAAGTGCAGGTAGGCATGCCGGGTGACCACGCGGCCGCGTGGCGTGCGCATGATGTAGCCCTGCTGAATCAGATACGGCTCAAGCACATCTTCGATGGTATGACGCTCTTCGCTGATGGCTGCAGCCAGGTTGTCCACGCCCACCGGGCCGCCATCGAACTTCTCGATCATGGTCAGCAGCAGGCGACGGTCGGAATGGTCGAAACCCCGCTCGTCGACATCCAGCAGGTTCAGCGCCATGTCAGCCACGGCCTTGGTGATCTGGCCCTTGCCGCGTACCTCGGCATAGTCACGCACGCGGCGCAGCAGGCGGTTGGCGATGCGCGGCGTGCCACGGGCACGGCGGGCGATCTCGTAGGCACCCTGGTCTTCGATGGCCAGGCCAAGGATGTTGGCCGAGCGGCTGACGATGGTGCTCAGATCCTTGTCGTTGTAGAACTCCAGGCGCTGGACGATACCGAAGCGATCACGCAGTGGGTTGGTCAGCATGCCGGCACGGGTAGTAGCCCCCACCAGGGTGAAGGGTGGCAGATCGAGTTTGATAGAACGGGCTGCCGGGCCTTCGCCGATCATGATGTCGAGCTGGAAGTCCTCCATGGCCGGGTACAGCACCTCCTCGACAACAGGCGACAGGCGGTGGATTTCGTCGATGAACAGCACGTCGTGCGGCTCGAGGTTGGTCAGCATGGCTGCCAGGTCACCGGGGCGCTCGAGAATCGGCCCCGAAGTGCTCTTCACCGACACGCCCATTTCATGGGCGATGATGTTGGCCAGGGTGGTCTTGCCCAGGCCGGGCGGGCCGAAGATCAGTGTGTGGTCAAGCGACTCGCCGCGGCCGCGGGCGGCCTGGATGAACAGCGCCATCTGCTCGCGCACCACCGGCTGGCCGATGTACTCGTCCAGGCTCAGCGGGCGAATCGCACGGTCCTGGACTTCTTCGCGGTCGCGGCCACTGGCGGCGATCAGGCGGTCGGCTTCGATCACTTGGAAATCATCCCTTTCAGGCTGCGGCGGATCAGCTCTTCACTGCTCAGGCCGGCCTTGTCCTTGATCGCGGCGATTGCCTTGCTGGCTTCCTGCGGCTTGTAGCCCAGCGAGACCAGGGCACTGACGGCATCGGCCTCGGCACTGGACTCGCTGGCGACCGGTAAAGGCCCATCGGAGACCAGGGTGAACATGGCCGGCGAGGTTTCCCAGGCCTTGAAACGGTCCTTGAGCTCGACCAGCAAGCGCTCGGCGGTTTTCTTGCCGACGCCCGGCACGCGCACCAGGGCTGAGGTGTCCTGGGCCTGCACGCAGCGCACCAGTTCATCCACTTCCAGCCCGGACATCAGCGCCAGGGCCAGCTTCGGCCCTACGCCGTTCAGGCGGATCAGCTCGCGAAACAGCTCGCGCTCGCGCTTTTCGGCAAAGCCGTAGAGCAAGTGGGCATCTTCGCGCACGACCAGGTGGGTATGCACCGTGACGGTTTCACCCACTTTGGGCAGACGGTACAGCGTGGTCATGGGAACTTCCAGTTCGTAACCCACGCCGTTGACGTCGATAATCAGGTGAGGCGGTTGTTTTTCCGCCAGGGTGCCGCGCAAACGTCCAATCACGTTCCGATCCTTCCTCTCGGGGAGCCGGTCAAAGACCGCTCAACCCTATCAGCAAATGCAGCGGGTGAATGTAACACCCGAACAAAATGTGTATCAGCGCATGAAGCGCTTACAGACGCAAGCGCCCGCCGCGTCGCCGCGCTGTGGTCAAGCCATGCGGCACCAGGCTGGAGCGGGTGTGGGCGTGGCACAGAGCGATGGCCAGGGCATCGGAAGCATCGATCTGCGGTTTCTGCGTCAATTTCAGCAGGTGCATGACCATCATCATCACCTGCTCCTTGTTGGCCCCGCCCGTGCCGGCCACGGCCTGCTTGACCTGGGTGGCGCTGTACTCGGCGATCTCCAGGCCGGCCTCGGCGGCGGCGACGATAGCCGCGCCACGTGCCTGGCCAAGCTTGAGCGCCGAATCGGCGTTGCGGGCCATGAACACCCGTTCGATGCCCATGGTCACCGGGCCGTGCTGGGCAATGATTTCACTGACACCACGAAAAACAATCTGCAGCCGCTCGTGCAGCTCACCGCTGCCGGTGCGGATGCAGCCCGACGCCACGTACTCGCAACCACGGGCGGTCTGGCGTACCACGCCATAGCCGGTGATGCGCGAGCCGGGGTCGATACCTAGAATCAGAGTCATAAAGCCCGTCGAAAAAATGATGCATCTCTACAAACTGCGCCGGCCCTTTCGCGGGTAAACCCGCTCCTACAGGTACTGCACCACATTTGAAATGGGCGTAATACCTGTAGGAGCGGGTTTACCCGCGAAAGGGCCGGCACAGGCGCTATCAAACGCTCAGAGTTGGCACAGAATGCCAAATCACCTTAGCCGAGGTTTTCCATGATCTCGTCGGAAATCTGGGCATTGGAATAGACGTTCTGCACGTCGTCCAGGTCTTCGAGCATGTCGATCAACTTGAGCACCTTTTCGGCACCGTCCTGGTCGAGCTCGGCACTGGTGGTCGGCTGCATGACGATTTCCGCGTCAGCGGCCTTGAAGCCTGCCTCTTCCAAGGCATTACGCACGGCATAGAAGCTGTTGAACGAGGTGAACACGTCGAACGAGCCGTCGTCATTGGCGACCACGTCGTCGGCATCGGCCTCCATTGCCGCTTCCATCAACGCGTCCTCTTCCACGCCCGGGGCAAAGCTGATCTGGCCTTTGCGCTCGAACAGGTAGGCCACCGAACCGTCAGTACCCAGGTTGCCGCCACACTTGGTGAAGGCATGACGCACGGCTGCGGCGGTACGGTTGCGGTTGTCGGTCATGGCTTCGACCATGATCGCCACGCCACCCGGGCCGTAACCTTCGTAGCTCAGCTCTTCGACATTGTCGCTTTCATTGGTGCCAGCACCACGGGCCACGGCGCGATCGATGATGTCGCGGCTCATGTTGGCGCCCAACGCCTTGTCCAGGGCCAGGCGAAGACGCGGGTTGGATGCCGGATCAGGGCCACCCTGCTTGGCAGCGACCGTCAGTTCACGGATCCACTTGGTGAAGACCTTGCCTCTCTTGGCATCCTGGCGCTCTTTGCGGTGCTTGATGTTCGCCCACTTGGAATGACCAGCCATAACGACTCCGAATCCTTTGAATCACAAACGGCCCCGCCCCATGACGGGGCGGGACGGGACGGGAAAAAACCTGCGTCGAAACGCAAAGGCGCATCCATGTGGATGCGCCCGGGGACTGCTTACTCGACCTTGGTCTGTTCGCGCAGTCGGATGTGCAGTTCGCGCAGGGCCTTGGCGTCGACCATGCCAGGGGCCTGGGTCATGACGCATGCAGCGCTCTGGGTTTTCGGGAACGCGATCACTTCACGGATCGACTGGGCGCCGGTCATCAGCATGACCAGACGGTCCAGACCGAATGCCAGGCCACCGTGAGGCGGCGCCCCGAACTTCAGAGCGTCGAGCAGGAAGCCGAACTTCTCTTCCTGTTCTTCCGCCTCGATACCCAGCAGACGGAATACCGCCTGCTGCATCTCTTTGCGGTGGATACGGATCGAACCGCCACCCAGCTCGGTACCATTCAGAACCATGTCGTAGGCACGGGACAGGGCGGTGGCCGGGTTGGCCTCGAGCTCTTCCGGGGTGCACTTCGGCGCGGTGAACGGGTGGTGCAGTGCAGTGAAGCTGCCGTCTTCGTTCTCTTCGAACATCGGGAAGTCGACGACCCACATCGGCGCCCACTCGCAGGTCAGCAGCTCGAAGTCGTGACCCAGACGAATACGCAGCGCACCCAGGGCTTCGCTGACCACCTTGAACTTGTCGGCACCGAAGAACACGATGTCACCGTCTACGGCGCCAACGCGGTCGAGGATGTTGTTGAGGTTGGCCTCAGGGATGTTCTTGACGATCGGCGACTGCAGGCCTTCGACGCCCTTGGCGCGCTCGTTGACCTTGATGTAGGCCAGGCCCTTGGCACCGTAGATGCCAACGAACTTGGTGTACTCGTCGATTTTGCTGCGCGGCATGCTGGCACCACCTGGCAGACGCAGGGCGGTAACGCGGCACTTCGGATCGTTGGCCGGGCCGGCGAACACCTTGAAGTCGACATCCTTCAGCTGGTCGGCAACGTCAACCAGCTCCAGCGGAATACGCAGGTCTGGCTTGTCGGAGCCGTAGCGGCGCATGGCCTCTTCGAAGGTCATGTGCGGGAATTCGCCGAATTCCAGGTCGAGCACTTCCTTGAACAGCTTGCGGATCATGCTTTCGGTCAGGCCCATGATCTCGCTTTCATCGAGGAAACTGGTCTCGATGTCGATCTGGGTGAATTCCGGCTGACGGTCGGCACGCAGGTCTTCGTCACGGAAGCACTTGGCGATCTGGTAGTAACGGTCGAAGCCAGCGACCATCAGCAGCTGCTTGAACAGCTGTGGCGATTGCGGCAGGGCGAAGAAGCTACCGGCGTGGGTACGGCTTGGCACCAGGTAGTCGCGCGCGCCTTCCGGGGTGGCACGGGTGAGAATCGGGGTTTCGACGTCGAGGAAGCCGTTTTCGTCGAGGAAGCGACGGATGCTGCTGGTGATGCGCGAGCGCAGGCGCAGCTTGTCGGCCATTTCCGGGCGACGCAGATCGATGAAGCGGTAACGCAGGCGGGTTTCCTCGCCGACGTCGGAGTATTCGTTCAGGGGGAACGGCGGGGTTTCCGCTTCGTTGAGCACGTTCAGCTGGTAGCCGAGGATCTCGATGGCACCGGAAGCCATGTTGGCATTCACTGCACCTTCAGGACGCTTGCGGACCTTGCCGGTGATCTGCACGACGTATTCGCTGCGCACACGGTCGGCGGCAGCGAAGGTTTCGGCGCGATCCGGGTCGAACACGACCTGGGCCATGCCTTCGCGGTCACGGATGTCGAGGAAGATCACCCCGCCGTGGTCGCGGCGACGATGGACCCAGCCGCAAAGGGTGACTTCCTGGCCGTCCAGGCTCTCGTTCAGTTGGCCGCAATAATGGCTGCGCATCATGATGGTGGTTTCGCTTCTCGTGATTCGTGTATTCGGTGGAGGCCTTGGCCGCCCGGAGGGCTAATACTGCAAGACCCGGTCACAGCATTCAACTCAGTCGGCCTTGTCGCCGCCTGCCAGATTCTTTTTCGCCCCGGTCTTGAAGTCGGTTTCGTACCAACCGTTACCGCTCAGGCGAAAGCCTGGCACCGACAGCAGCTTTTTCAGTGCCGGCGCCTGACAGGCCGGGCAATCGGTCAGCGGCGCGGCGCTGATCTTCTGCAGCACTTCCATGCGGTGCTCGCAGGACGCACATTGATAGTCATAAAGGGGCATGGGTGTCTCTCGTCAACCATAACGCTGGCTGCCGGGGGGCAGCAAAAAGCGGGATTATATATGGTTAGCAAGCACTGCGCAGCCCGCCTGGCGATCAGCGCGCACTTGGCGGGTCCTGCAGCCACGCCACGCAGATTACCCGGATCAGCCCGCTGAAATTGCGCACTCCGCCCTGGCGCAGGTGCACCTCACGGTCCACGTAGGACAACACGGCACTGACCGAACAACGGTTGGCGGCGGCGATGCGCTCAAGGATACCCCAGTAGACAGCCTCCAGGCGCAGACAGGTAGAAAAGCCGTTGAGCCGCACGGAACGTGACACCGGCTGCGTCTGCAACATGTCGAAGTCCGCCTTGAACGGGTCGATGCACTGTTTTCCTGGCCAGCTGCCCTGGCCGGCCATACGCTTGTTCGCTTGCATCATGCGCCACACTTCCTCGTCACAGGTACCAGGTGACCTATGAAGCGCTGACGGGCGAGCTTAAAGCAGCGGCAAAATGTTCCTTCGCAAATAGCAGATTGCCAGGCGGAGCCTGTGGGAGCAGGCAATGCGGTGGATGGCACCGGCCGCGCCGGTGTTCGCGGGCGCGACCGCTCCCACAGGGGTTGCGCAAGCTTTCCGCCTTGAGCAACGGTTACTTGTCGTCGAGCAGTACCCGCAGCATCCAGGCGGTTTTCTCGTGTACCTGCATGCGCTGCGTCAGCAGGTCGGCGGTCGGCTCGTCACTGACCTTGTCCACCACAGGGAAAATGCTGCGTGCAGTGCGCACCACGGCCTCCTGCCCCTGAACCAGCTGGCGGATCATCTCGTCTGCCGGGGGGACGCCTTCCTCCTCCTTGATCGACGAGTGCCGTGCATAGAATGCATACGAACCCGGTGCCGGGAAGCCCAAGGCACGGATGCGCTCGGCGATCGAATCGACTGCCAGGGCCAGTTCGTTGTACTGCTCTTCGAACATCAGGTGCAAGGTGCGGAACGACGGGCCGGTGACGTTCCAGTGAAAGTTATGGGTTTTCAGATACAGCACGTAGGTATCCGACAACAGGCGGGACAGCCCATCGACGATGGACTTGCGATCTTCTTCGCTGATACCGATATCGATTGCCATGAAGCTCCCCTTTCCACAAGGCTTGAGACTCAAGCGGGTGCCGACCACTGTAGCAACACTTGTTGCATGCCGCATGTGACATGGCGCAATACATTGCCCACTGGGCGGCCTGCGGTTTGAGTAGGCTGCGGCTTTACTGTTAAATAGGCAGTGTGCCACCCGTGCGGACTGTCATTGCCGGGTGCATAGGCTGGCCTGCCACGTGTTCGCGCTCTATATCTCATGCGCACCGTGCTGCCAGCTCTTCCTGTGATCGGCCTTATCAACAGTGAGCCAACCCCATGTTCAAGATCGTCCATCTGGTGACGGGCGTGGCAGCTTTGCTGCTATCGCTCATACCCAGCCTGAAAACCGATGCGACACCCTTCCTGCAACAACCCGACGCGGTCTACCTGGCCCTGCTCGGCCTGCTCAACCTTGTGCTGGCCCCGGTCGTGCCACTGTATCATCGCGGCGCGCGGCAACAACTGCAGCACCTGGCCTGCGCCCTGCTGGTAGTCGCCGTCGTGCTGCAGACCCTGACGCTACTGGCCCGCCCCGAAATGGGCAACCTGGCAGCCCTGGTGTGTGCGGCGCTGGCCGTGGTCGTGCATCTGGCCGTGGGCTTTGCCCGCAGCCCGCGCAAGGCACGCGGCACTCAACACATGGCACAAGATGCTGGCAACCGTGATACCGGCACCGTCAAATGGTTCAACACATCGAAAGGCTTTGGTTTCATCTCCCGAGACTCGGGCGATGACATCTTCGTGCACTTTCGGGCCATCCGCGGTGAGGGCCACCGCATTCTGGTCGAAGGCCAGCGCGTGGAGTTTTCGGTGATGCACCGCGACAAGGGCCTGCAGGCCGAAGACGTGGTTGCAGTAAACCGCCGTTGACCAACGGCTGACCGGCCGACGCTATCAACGGCAAACCAGCGTCCACAAGGGCCGTGCTGCACCTGAAGGCAGCATCATACCTGTGGGGGCTGGCTTGCCGGCGATAGCAGCCTGGAACAACTCAATAATGAGGAGGCGGGGCCTCTTCCCCTTCGCTGCCATACTGGCCAACCATCTCTTCATGACGCTTGATCAGCTCGGCCATCTGCAATTGCAGCCGCTCGATCACCCGCGCTTGCTCCACCACCACGTCATTCAGCGCCTGGATAGCGTCATCCTGAAACGCCTGACGGGTTTCCAGTTCGACCATCCGCATTTCCAGTGTCATCTCAGGCCTCTTGGTATCCAGCAAGTTGGAGCCCGCGCAGACGCTGGCGAACAGCTTGCAGTTGATCATCGGTGTAGCCCACAGGCGCACACTTGCCCCATACCGGTGCCGGCCATGCAGCGTCGTCGCGCTGGCGCACAATCACATGCATGTGCAACTGGCTGACCACGTTGCCCAACGTAGCCACGTTCATCTTGTCGGCCCCGTAGCTGGCCTTCAACGCCTCTGCCAACAAGGTGGTTTCCTGCCACAACTGCTGTTGCTCTGCCACATCCAGCTCGAACAGCTCACTGATACCAGCGCGCTTGGGCACCAGAATGAACCATGGGTAATTGGCATCCTTGCTCAGCAGCAACTGGCACAGCGGAAACTCTCCCAACACCAGCGAATCCTGCTGCAAACGCGAATCGAGGACGAACACGGCATATCTCCTTCAGGCAATACCATCCCGCTTCAGGCGGAAAACAGGCCAGCAAGGATACCTTGCACACTCCCGGTAACACAGCGCTACTTTTCGCACCAAAATGAGGCCACCTGCCCGCCCTCCCCACACTGACCACCCCACAAACGATGCTGGATGAACAAGTTGCGGTAACACTTTGACTCTAAAGGCAAGTTTTTAATTTCTAATGATTCTCGATCGCATAAATCACACAAGCAGCCTTCGTCCCGCATTTACGGGACTTTCCGACCCTCGGTAGCAGGTTTTGTGAAAATTTCATGAACTGTTGCGAATTTTGAGCACGCTTGTTGCATTCCCTTCACGCCAAGTCGGCACGACATCTGCAGTAGCAGGTGTACGCGACAAATAACAACAGCGACATGGGTTACCAGGGAGTTTCCTCAACCGGAATCGGCAGTTACAGATTCGTTACGGTGCCAGGAACAGCGCTGAGGTTATACGGCCCCTGAACCGGGGCGTGATTTGCGACATGGAAATACTTAAAAGCGACACGGTGAAAAAGTTCCGCAAAGAGTGCTTATAGCCATATCGCCAACAACAGTCTGCGTGCTATACATTTTCGCCGACATAAAAAGAAAGAGCTGCCCCATATAACTAAAAGACTTGGACGCAGCGGTACTCTTCCTAAAAACCAAAGGAGCAAATCACGATGCGCGTGATGAAGTGGAGCATGATCGCCCTGGCCGTTTCGGCAGGGACCTCGCAGTTGGCAATGGCCTCGGCACAGGACGAGTCCAAAGGTTTCATCGAAGACAGCAAGCTGAGCGTCAAGACCCGCATGCTGTACTTTAGCCGTGACTTCCGTAACAACGCGCCTGGCTCCCAGAGCCGCGTTGAAGAAACCGGCCTTGGCTTCCTCGGCACCTTCGAATCGGGCTTCACCCAAGGCACCGTAGGCTTCGGTGTCGACGCCATCGGCATGCTGGGCCTCAAGCTGGACAGCGGCAAAGGCCGCGCCGGCACCGGCCTGTTCCCGACAGGTGCCGACGGTCGCTCGCAAGACGACTACTCCGAAGGCGGCGGCGCAGTGAAAATGCGCATTTCCAACACCGTGCTCAAGTTCGGCGACCAGTTCACCGCCCTGCCAGTACTGGCTACCGACGACAGCCGACTGCTGCCGGAAGTGGCTGAAGGCGGCCTGATCACCAGCAACGAAATCGATGGCCTGACCCTGCATGCCGGTCACTTCACCGCACTCAACGCCCAGGCTCAGACCTACCACGACAGCCTGAACCTGACTGAAGCCAACGTCTTTGGTGGCACCTACGCCATTACCGACAGCCTCAGCACCAGCGTCTACTACTCGCATATCGAAGATCACTTCCGCAAGTGGTACGGCAACATCAACTGGGCGCTGCCGATCAGCGACAAGCAAGGCCTGGTGTTCGACTTCAACATCTATGACACCAAGTCGATTGGCAACAACCTGACCGGCGCCTACGTCAGCAAGTCCGACGGCACCAATGAGCTGGACAACATCGCAGCCAGCCTGTCGGCCGCTTACAACGTTGGCGCCCACACCTTCACCCTGGCCTACCAGAAAGTCAGCGGCGACGGTGATTACGCTTACGGCGTGGACGGTGGCGGCACCGTCTTCCTGGCCAACTCCGTTGCCCGTTCCGACTTCAACGCCGAAGACGAAAAATCCTGGCAAGCGCGCTACGACCTGAACTTCGCCGAGTTCGGTGTACCTGGCCTGACCTTCATGACCCGCTACGTTAGCGGTACCGGTGCCACCACCCGCACCACCGACAGCGGCAAGGAATGGGAACGCGACATCGACGTCAAGTACGTGATGCAGAGCGGCCCGGCCAAGGACCTGAGCTTCCGCGTACGTCAGGCCACCTACCGTTCGGGCGATGGCGTGTACTACGGTTCCCCATCGATCGACGAACTGCGCCTGATCGTGGAGTACCCGCTGAGCATCCTGTAAGCCTGGCTTGCAGTGCCCCGCACCTGAAAAAGCCCGGCAATCACGCCGGGCTTTTTCTTGGCTGACAAGTGTCACGCCCTGGGGCATCCTGTACGCCTTCGTTTCCCCCCCGTACAATGCGGGGCTATTTCAACGTCTTAGGCAATCGACACGGCTAACCATGCGCACCAGTCAATATTTGCTCGCCACCCAGAAAGAAACCCCTGCCGACGCAGTGGTCATCAGCCATCAGCTCATGCTGCGTGCCGGCATGATCCGCAAACTGGCCTCCGGCCTGTACACCTGGCTGCCGATGGGCTTGCGGGTAATGCGCAAGGTCGAAGCCGTGGTGCGTGAGGAAATGAACGCCGCCGGCGCCCTGGAAGTGCTGATGCCGAGCATCCAGCCCGCCGAGCTGTGGCAGGAATCCGGTCGCTGGGAGCAATACGGCCCTGAGCTGCTGCGCCTGAAAGACCGCCACCAGCGTGACTTCTGCGTCGGTCCTACCCACGAAGAAGTGATCACCGACCTGGCCCGTAACGAGCTGTCCAGCTATAAACAGCTGCCGCTCAACCTGTACCAGATCCAGACCAAGTTCCGTGACGAGATCCGCCCGCGCTTCGGCCTGATGCGTGGCCGCGAGTTCATCATGAAGGACGCCTACTCGTTCCATGCCGACCAGGCTTCCCTGCAGGAAACCTATGATCGCATGCACCAGGCGTACACCAATGTGTTCACCCGCCTGGGCCTGGACTTCCGCCCTGTGCAGGCCGATACCGGCTCGATCGGTGGCAGCTACTCGCACGAGTTCCACGTGCTGGCCGAGTCTGGCGAAGATGACGTGATCTTCAGCGACAGCTCCGACTACGCCGCCAACATCGAGAAGGCCGAGGCCATCCCGCGTGAAACCGTGCGCCCTGCCCCTACCGAGGAGCTGCGCCTGGTCGACACCCCGAACGCCAAGACCATCGCCCAGTTGGTGGAAAACCACGGCCTGCCGATCGAAAAGACCGTCAAGACCCTGATCGTGCGCGGTGCCGAAGAGGGCAAGCTGATTGCCCTGATCGTCCGTGGCGACCACGAACTGAACGAAATCAAGGCCACCAAGCTGGAACAGGTTGCCGACCCGCTGGTCATGGCCACCGAAGCCGAACTGCGCGACGCCATTGGCGCCGGTGCCGGCTCGCTCGGCCCGCTCAACCTGCCACTGGAAATCATCATCGACCGCTCGGTTGCCCTGATGAGCGACTTCGGCATTGGCGCCAACATCGACGACAAGCACTACTTCGGTGTGAACTGGGAGCGCGACCTGCCGGTTCCACAAGTCGCCGACCTGCGTAACGTGGTCGAAGGCGACCCAAGCCCGGACGGCCAGGGCACCCTGGTTATCAAGCGCGGCATCGAAGTGGGCCACATCTTCCAGCTGGGCACCAAGTACAGCGAGGCGCTGAAGTGCCAGGTGCTGGGCGAGAACGGCAAGCCGGTGGTGCTGTCGATGGGTTGCTACGGCATTGGCGTGTCCCGTGTGGTTGCAGCTGCCATCGAGCAGAGCTATGACGACAAGGGCATCATCTGGAACGACGCCCTGGCTCCGTTCCAGATTGCCCTGGTCCCACTGCGCTACGAAACCGACGTGGTCCGCGAAGCAACCGACAAGCTGTATGCCGAACTGACTGCCGCCGGCTATGAAGTGCTGCTGGACGACCGCGACAAGAAGACCAGCCCAGGCATCAAGTTTGCCGACATGGAGCTGATCGGTATCCCGCACCGCATCGTCGTCAGCGATCGCGGCCTGGCCGAAGGCAACCTGGAGTACAAGCACCGCACCGAGCAGGACGCCCAGGCGTTGCCGCTCAATGAAGTGCTGACCTTCCTGCAGGCCCACGTTCGCCGCTGATAACCAATGCACGAGTGATCATGTACAAGCGAAGTACCTTTACCCTTGGGGGCGCCGCACTGTGCGGCGCCCTGCTCGTCAGCGGCTGCGCCAACCAGATGTCCCAGCGCAGCGACCATGAGGAGCGCGTCGAGCGCAAACTGCTCGAGCACACCCTGCAGATCGATGTCGGCGAGCCGAAGGTGATGGAGCTTCCGCAGCGACGTGTGCGCGTGCATGAGCAAAAGCGCTTCGAAGTCACCGAATTCGAAGTGACCCGTCGCTATGACCGCTACACGCCTTACCAACCCTGGCGGGAGATCTACGAGATCCCGCTGGGTGCAGTGGCCGTGGTGGCGGGTGTCGGCGCCAATGTGGTCAACGTCTTCGCCTTGGGTAACCTGCCGCAAAGTATCACCCACGACTGGCTCAGTTATGGCGTGGATGGGCTCAACCCGTTCATGAACGTGCCATCCAACGGCCGCGCCCAGCAGAACCTGGCCGGGATCAGCGAAGTGCAGAAAGGCAAGCGCGAGGAATCCGCCAGCCTGCCCTGGAGCGAGCGCCTGGTCGAGGTCAAGGCCGGCAAGATGACCCACGAGCTGACCACCGACCGTAACGGCGTACTGCGCCTGAACCTGCTCGACAGCCCGTTCTCCGAGCAGAACCTCAACCACGTCGGCACTCTGCACCTGCAGGTACTTGACGAGGACAATGCGGTAAGAGGCGATGCCAGTCTGCTGGTCAGCGCTACCCTGCGCAATAAGCTGCTTGAAGCCCATGAGCTGATCTTCGATGACCTCGAAGATGATGATGTCGGCCAGTGGGTGCACCGGGTCAAGCGCCTGTCCGAGCTGGGCCTTGAAGAGGAAGCCAGTGAAATGGAACAAAGCCTGATCGAGCTGACCCGCAACGATCCGGAGCTGCAGCAGGAGTTCCTGCAGTCGCTGACCAAGGCCACTGGCCGGTTGGTGGCGGATCCAGGCGTGCATTAATAGAAGGGGCTGCATTGCAGCCCCTTTCATTTAGGCGGGAACAGCTCCAACTGTTCATGCGCGCCCCGCAAGTCTCGCAACCTCACCCCTACCCCTAGCAAGCGAACCGGCTTGCCGCCACGGGCGAACGCCTGCCCCAGCAATTGCCGATAACTCTCCAGGTCCCGGCCGGCCCCGGCCTGCTCCATGGTGGTCTGGCTGAAGTCATGGAACTTGACCTTGACGAACGGTTTGTCTGGCCGGTAACTGCTGTCCATTCGGGCGATGCGTTCGTTCAGGCTATCCAGCAGCTCTGGCAGCCGCGCCAGGCAACTGGCCAGGTCTGGCAGGTCGGTGTCGTAGGTGTTTTCCACACTCACCGACTGGCGTCGGCTGTCGTTATGCACCGCACGCTCATCGATCCCCCGTGCCAGCCCCCACAACCGCTCGCCAAAACTGCCGAACTCACGCACCAATGCCAGCCGTGACCACTCACGCAAATGCAGGCAGGTTTCGATGCCCAGCCGCGTCAGTTTGTCGGCCGTCACCTTACCCACCCCATGCAACCTGGCCACCGGCAAGGCTGCAACGAACGCTTCCACTTCATTTGGGGTAATCACGAACAGCCCATTGGGTTTGCGCCAGTCACTGGCGATCTTGGCCAGAAACTTGTTAGGCGCCACGCCAGCCGACACGGTGATATGCAGGGTACGGGCAACACGCCGGCGAATATCCTCGGCAATGCGTGTGGCGCTGCCCGAATACCACTGGCTGTCGCTGACATCCAGATAGGCTTCGTCCAGGGACAAAGGCTCGATGAGCTCTGTGTAGTCGCGAAAGATCGTGTGGATTTCCCGCGAGGCCTCACGGTAGGCCTCGAAGCGCGGCTTGACGATCAACAGATCGGGGCAAAGCTTCAGCGCATGCCGCGATGACATGGCCGAGCGCACACCATAGGCACGCGCTTCATAGTTGCAGGTGGCGATTACCCCGCGATGGTCGGGCGAGCCCCCCACCGCCATGGGGCGACCGGCCAGGCGCGGGTCGTCACGCATCTCGATCGCAGCGTAGAAACAATCGCAGTCGACGTGGATGATCTTGCGCAAGGACATGGACGACCGTCAGCACTGTAAATTCATACAGATAGTATCGCATGCACCCTGCTCTGAAACAGCTCACCTGCTTTGCTACACGATAATCGGCCTGAAAGCCCCGCCGTGACTGAGCTGTACACTGTTATGGAGCGCTAAGGGTTTGAACAAAAAAGGTTTTTCCAAAACAATTGCTTGACATCAGTGCGTAAATCCGTAGAATTCGATCTCACAGGCGCGGGATGGAGCAGCCTGGTAGCTCGTCGGGCTCATAACCCGAAGGTCGTCGGTTCAAATCCGGCTCCCGCAACCAGATTCGAGAAAAGGCCACTGTTAACGCAGTGGCCTTTTTCTTTGCCCGTAAAAAAGCCTTTTCGAAAAAACCTCGAAAAATCAAAGCCTAGCGCTTGACATATTAACTACACGCTGTAGAATCCGCCCCAATGACGCGGGATGGAGCAGCCTGGTAGCTCGTCGGGCTCATAACCCGAAGGTCGTCGGTTCAAATCCGGCTCCCGCAACCAGATTCAAGAAAAGGCCACTGTTAACACAGTGGCCTTTTTCTTTGTCTGCAGATAAGCATTTTCGAAAAAACTTCGACAAATCAAAGCCTAGCGCTTGACATAAAAACCACACAGTGTAGAATCCGCCCCACTGACGCGGGATGGAGCAGCCTGGTAGCTCGTCGGGCTCATAACCCGAAGGTCGTCGGTTCAAATCCGGCTCCCGCAACCATATTCGTCAGAACAAACCCCGCCTGTGTAAAAGCAGCGCGGGGTTTGTTGCTTTATACCTCCCTGACTTTCGTCGCCTCGATTTTCCCTCCCCTCATGCCAACCCGCAGGCGTGAGATGTCGTGTCCAGGATGAACTATCTTTAACCCTGCCAAGCCGCTGCAAACGCCTGAGGCCGGAGTAACATTGGATACGTTTTCCAAAGGGACTTTCACTTGGCCGCACCTTTCCTTCACCTCGCGCTGCATGCCCGGGGCAACTCATGACTTCGCACAATCCCGAACCTCCGGTGCCACTCGCTACGGCGCTACCCGGTGCGGTGCAGCGCCTGCCCCTACTCGAACGCCTGAGTCGCTACCGCCAGCCCATAGGCCTGATGGTGACCCTGCTACTGTTCACGATGGCCTTGATTGCCTGCCGTCACCTGCTGAGCGAGCTGGACATCTATGCCTTGCACGATGCCATGCTCAGCGTGCCGACCCAGTCATTGCTGGGCGCCTTGCTGGCAACGGTGATCGGCTTTGTGATCCTGCTGGGCTACGAGTGGTCGGCCAGCCGCTATGCGGGCGTGAAACTGCCAGCACGCAGCTTGGCACTGGGCGGCTTCAGCGCCTTTGCCATCGGCAACGCCATCGGCCTGTCGATGCTCTCTGGCGGCTCGGTTCGCTATCGCCTGTACGCACGGCAAGGGCTTGGTGCTGGCGAAGTCGCACGCATGACCGTGTTTGCCAGCCTGTCACTGGGCTGCGCGCTGCCGCCCCTGGCCGCCTTGGCGACATTGAGCAACCTGCCGGCGGCCTCGACAGCGCTGGGGTTGGCGCCCGGCCTGCTGGCAGCTGTTGCCAGCGCCGTGCTGGTGGTGTCTGTCTTACTGGTAATTGGCTTGTACCGCCGACGCCTGGCCGAGCAACCGGCGGCCAATAACCTGCTCGTTCAACTGGGGCGGCGCACACTTCGCCTGCCGGATGCACGCCTGGCGGCCCTGCAATTGCTGATTACCGCGCTGGATGTGGCGGCGGCTGCCACCGTGCTCTACCTGTTGCTGCCCGAAGCCCCTCCTTTCGGCGCGTTCGTGCTGGTGTACCTGCTGGCCTTGGCTGCGGGCGTGCTCAGCCACGTACCGGGCGGCGTCGGGGTGTTCGAAGCGATCCTGCTGGCGGCCTTTGCCGACCAGCTCGGTGCCGCACCGCTGGCGGCAGCCTTGCTGCTGTACCGGCTGATCTATGTGGTACTGCCACTGCTGCTGGCCTGCGTGTTGCTGCTGGCCAATGAAGCCCGACGCCTGCTGTTTGCGCAACAGGCCATCAAGGCCGCTTCTGGTCTGGCCGCACCGATCCTGTCGATCCTGGTGTTCCTGTCCGGCGTGGTGCTGCTGTTTTCCGGTGCCACGCCCGAGATAGATACGCGCCTGGAGCATATGGGCTTCCTGGTGCCACACCGGCTGATCGATGCCTCTCATTTCGGCGCCAGCCTGATCGGTGTGCTCTGCCTGCTGCTGGCCCAAGGCCTGCGCCGGCGCCTGTCCGCCGCCTGGCTACTGACCACCGTGCTGTTGCTGGTCGGCGCCCTGCTGTCGCTGTTGAAGGGCTTTGACTGGGAAGAGGCTTGCCTGCTGACCTTTACCGCCGCCCTGCTCGCGCTGTTCCGCCGCTCGTTCTATCGCCCCAGCCGACTGCTGGAGCTGCCCTTCTCGCCGGTGTTCCTGGTGGCCAGCGCCTGTACGGTGGGCGCATCAGTGTGGCTTCTGCTGTTCGCCTACCAGGATGTGCCTTACAGCCATCAGCTGTGGTGGCAGTTCACCCTCGATGCCGATGCGCCACGGGGCCTGCGCGCCGCCATGGGCAGTGCCTTGCTGCTGGCTGCCGTGGCACTGACGTGGCTGCTGCGTACAGCGCCGCCCGTGATCCACCTGCCTGACGAAGAAGAGTTGCAACGCGCCAACCGTATCCTGCAGGCCTCCGACCAGCCCGACGGTGGCCTGGCGCTGACTGGCGACAAGGCGTTGCTGTTCCACCCGCGTGATAACGCGTTCCTCATGTATGCCCGGCGCGGCCGCAGCCTGGTGGCGTTGTACGACCCGATAGGCCCGGCCCAGGAACGCGCCGAGATGATCTGGCAGTTCCGCGACCTGTGCGACCTGCACCACGCACGCCCCGTGTTCTATCAGGTGCGCGCAGAGAACCTGCCGTTCTACATGGACATCGGCCTGACCGCATTGAAGCTCGGTGAAGAAGCCCGGGTCGACTTGCGCCGCTTCGACCTTGAAGCCAAAGGCAAGGAGATGAAAGACCTGCGCTACACCTGGAACCGCGGCGGACGCGATGGCCTGAGCCTGGAGATCCATGAGCCCGGCCACGCCCCGCTGGCTGAGCTGAAGGAAATTTCCGACGCCTGGCTCGGCGGCAAGAACGTGCGCGAGAAAGGCTTCTCGCTGGGGCGCTTCAGCCCAGACTACCTGCAGCACTTCCGCATAGCCCTGATTCGCTTCCAGGGCCGCCCGGTAGCCTTCGCCAACCTGCTGGAAACCCATGGAAACGAGCTGGCCAGCCTCGACCTGATGCGTGCGCACCCCGAAGCGCCAAAGCTGACCATGGAATTCATGATGATCGGCTTGATCCTGCATTACAAAAGCCATGACTACGGGCGTTTCAGCCTGGGCATGGTACCGCTTTCCGGCCTGCAACCAAGGCGCGGCGCCCCCTTGACCCAACGCTTGGGTTCGCTGGTGTTCCGCCGTGGTGAACAGCTTTACAACTTCCAGGGGCTTCGACGCTTCAAGGACAAGTTCCAGCCGGACTGGGAACCCCGCTACATGGCCGTGCCAGCCGGGCTCGACCCGCTGGTGGCACTGGCCGACACCGCCGCCCTGATTGCAGGCGGCCTGACTGGATTGGTGAAACGCTGATGACCCGACGCTTTTGGTTGTACCTGCTGGTTCCCCTGCTGCTGGCCGCCCTGGGTGGTGCGCTGGCCTTCTGGCTGTGGACGCGCCCGGCCCCCGAGGCGCGCCTGGAACAGTTGAGCATCAATGACACCAGCATCACCCGTGTTACCCCTGGCGTGCACCCCAAGGCCCGGGTGGCCATCGGCGTGCCACAAGACCAGGCACTGACGGGCAAGCAATTGCTCGACCTGAGCCAGGCCGGTGAAGCCCAGCTGGTGCAGGTGATTCTGCCGCCTGGCGACTGCAGCAAGCAGCAACAGGCCATGGACCAGGCGCTGAACCAACTGCAGGAAAAACCGACCTTGGTCGCCGGTATCGGTCCCGGTGCCGCCCAGGCCTGGCGCTGGCTGGCCAGCCAGAACGATGACAAGGCGCGGGCCATTTCCGTGGGCTTCACCCTCGAACAGCCTGACTGCCAGGCACCGCTGCCCAAATCGGCTGCCCATGGCCACTGGAACGTCGCCTGGAACGACAACCCGGATGACGCCAGCGCCGCCTTCGTGCGCGACCAGGCCAACGCCGAAACCAGCATCAGCGACTACGACATCCACTTGCCACAAGTGCTCAAGGCGCAACTGACCCAAGCCCTGGTCGGCCGCGACGGTAACGCACTGGCCATCCCGGTGGTCGAAGTGCCGGCCGGGCAAACCACAGACACGGTTACCTTGTTCCTCTCTGGTGATGGCGGCTGGCGCGATCTGGACCGCGACGTGGCCGGGGAAATGGCCAAGCTGGGTTACCCGGTGGTGGGCATCGACACGCTGCGCTACTACTGGCAGCACAAGACCCCGGAACAAAGCGCCGCCGACCTTTCCGAGCTGATGCATCACTACCGGCAGAAGTGGGGTACCAAGCGCTTCGTGTTGACCGGGTATTCGTTCGGCGCCGACGTGCTGCCGGCGATCTACAACCGCCTGCCCGTCGAGGACCAGCAGCGTATCGATGCGGTGATGCTGCTAGCCTTTGCGCGCAGTGGCAGCTTCGAGATCGAGGTCGAGGGCTGGCTGGGCAAGGAAGGCCAGGAAGCGCCAACCGGGCCGGAAATGGCCAAGCTGCCGGCGTCCAAGGTCGTGTGCGTATATGGCGTCGAGGAAACCGACGAGAGCGGTTGCACGGAAAAGACGGCAGTAGGTGAGCGCCTGAAACTGCCTGGCGGGCACCACTTCGACGAGAACTACCCGGCACTCGCCAAGCGGTTGATTGGCGAGATCGAAACGCGCCAAGGCAAGTCCAGCGTAGCTGAGCAGAACTGACAAGGCTCAGGGCCGCTCTGCGGCCCTGAGCCTGCTGTATAAACCCATTCAGATCTCGACCTGGGTCCCCAGCTCGATCACCCGGTTCAACGGCAGGTTGAAGAAGCGCAAGTTGCCGTTGGCATTCTTCAGCAAGAACGCGAACAGGTTGCCCCGCCAGCGCGACATCCCCTCCAGCCGTGACGCGATCACCGTCTCGCGGCTGAGGAAGTAAGTGGTGCGCATGGGCGTGAAGTCCAGGCCATCCAGATGACACAGCTTCAACGCGGCAGGCACGTCCGGCTCATCCATGAACCCAAAGTGCAGCAACACCCGGAAGAATCCGTCGCCATAGGCTTCCACCTCGAAACGCTCATGTTCCGGTACCCGGGGCCGGTCCTCGCTGACCACAGTCAGCAGCACCACCTGGCTGTGCAGCACCTGGTTGTGCAACATGTTGTGCAACAGCGCATGCGGCACGGCATCGGAGCGTGCAGTCAGAAACACCGCCGTACCCTCGACCCGGTGCGGTGGCTGAATGCGGATGCTGCTGATGAACAATGGCAATGGCAGCGCCCCTTCATCGATGCGCTCGACCAGAATCTGCTTGCCGCGCTTCCAGGTGCTCATCAGCAGGAACAACACACCACCGGCCAACACCGGGAAGGCACCGCCCTGAGCGATTTTCGGCACGTTGGCGGCGAAGAACAGCCCGTCGACAAGCAGGAAGCCGACCAGAATCGGCACTGCGAGCAGCGGCGGCCACTTCCACAGCAGCAGCATCACCGCTGACACCAGGACGGTGGTGATCAGCATGGTACCGGTCACCGCAACCCCGTAGGCAGCCGCCAGGGCGCCTGACGACTCGAAACCGATGACCAGCAACACCACGCCCACCATCAGCGTCCAGTTCACCGCACCAATGTAGATCTGCCCCTGCTCGTCGCTTGAAGTGTGCTGAATGTGCATACGCGGAATATAGCCCAACTGGATGGCCTGGCGTGTCAAGGAGAAGGCCCCGGAAATCACCGCCTGCGAGGCGATAACCGTGGCCATGGTGGCCAGCCCGACCAAGGGCAGCAGCGCCCAGCCCGGCGCCAGCAGGTAGAACGGGTTGCGCGCGGCCTCCGGGTTTTGCAGCAGCAATGCACCCTGGCCAAAGTAATTGAGCACCAGCGCCGGGAGCACCAGGATGAACCAGGCCCGGGCAATCGGCTTGCGGCCAAAGTGCCCCATGTCGGCGTACAGCGCCTCGGCCCCCGTCAGCGCCAGCACGACCGCGCCGAGAATGGCCACGCCGATGCCAGGGTGCACCACGAAGAAATTGACTGCCCAGACCGGGCTGAACGCCTTGAGTACTTCCGGGCTTTGCGAGATGCCATGCACACCCAGCGCGCCCAGCGCCAGGAACCAGGTAACCATGATAGGACCAAACAGCTTGCCGATTTTCTCGGTGCCGTGCCGCTGTACCAGGAACAATGCCACCAGCACCACCAGCGAAATTGGCACCACCCAGTGGTCGATACCGTCGAAGGCCAGGCCCACGCCCTCCACCGCCGACAGCACCGACACCGCCGGGGTGATCATGCTGTCGCCATAGAACAGCGAAGCGCCGATCAAGCCACAGATCACCATCAGTGTGCGCAGCCGCGGGTACGCCGCCGTGGCCCGCCGCGCCAGTGCGGTCAGCGCCATGGTGCCGCCCTCCCCCTGGTTATCGGCGCGCAAGATGAACATCACGTACTTGAACGAAACCACCCACAGCAGCGACCACAGGATCAGCGAGAGGATCCCCAGCACGCCATCATGGTTGACCGACACCCCGTAGCCGCCGGTAAAGACTTCCTTGAGGGTATACAACGGGCTGGTGCCGATATCGCCATAAACCACCCCGACCGCCGCCACCAGCAGGCCCACCGCCCGCGATGCCCCCTGCTTCCCCTCGTGCCCGCTCTCAGCGTGACTGCTTGCCTGAACCATCGACCACTCCCGCAAACGGCCATCACGGCCCTTGGTAATCAGTCTGCCACCAGGCCCTGGAAGGTACCCCGGTACAACGGCGCGAAGCATAGCGCAGCGTTCGTCGTATTTCTGCTGGTCAAGCGCCCTTGCGCTCGCTAGAATTGCGCACTTTTTGATCAGAGGCGCCAAAAGCGCCCGTCAAGTTCGCCCCCGATTCCGGCCGGGCGACCTGCATTCAATACCGAGGTTAGTCATGTCCACCACGCCCGCCACCCCCAAGGTAGGTTTCGTAAGCCTGGGTTGCCCAAAAGCCCTGGTCGACTCCGAGCGCATCCTCACCCAGCTGCGCATGGAAGGCTATGAAGTCGTACCCACCTACGAGGACGCCGACGTGGTGGTGGTCAACACCTGCGGCTTCATCGACAGCGCCAAGGCCGAATCGCTGGAAGTGATCGGCGAAGCGATCAAGGAAAACGGCAAGGTGATCGTCACCGGCTGCATGGGCGTCGAAGAAGGCAGCATCCGTGACGTGCACCCAAGCGTGCTGTCGGTCACTGGCCCGCAGCAGTACGAGCAGGTAGTCAACGCCGTTCACGAAGTGGTACCGCCGCGTCAGGACCACAACCCGCTGATCGACCTGGTGCCGCCACAGGGCGTCAAGCTGACCCCGCGCCACTATGCCTACCTGAAGATCTCCGAAGGCTGCAACCACAGCTGCAGCTTCTGCATCATCCCGTCGATGCGCGGCAAGCTGGTCAGCCGCCCGGTGGGTGAAGTACTGAGCGAGGCCGAGCGCCTGGTCAAGGCCGGAGTCAAGGAAATCCTGGTGATTTCCCAGGACACCAGCGCCTACGGCGTCGACGTCAAGTACAAGACCGACTTCTGGAACGGCCGCCCGGTCAAGACCCGCATGCTCGAGCTGTGCGAAGCACTGAGCAGCCTGGGCGCCTGGGTACGCCTGCACTATGTGTACCCTTACCCGAACGTTGACGACGTGATCCCGCTGATGGCTGCCGGCAAGATCCTGCCGTACCTGGACATCCCGTTCCAGCACGCCAGCCCGAAAGTGCTCAAGTCGATGAAGCGCCCGGCCTTCGAAGACCGCACCCTGGCACGCATCAAGAACTGGCGCGAGCAATGCCCTGAGCTGGTGATCCGCTCCACCTTCATCGTCGGCTTCCCGGGCGAGACCGAGGAAGACTTCCAGTACCTGCTGGACTGGCTGACCGAAGCCCAGCTCGACCGCGTGGGCTGCTTCCAGTACTCGCCGGTAGAAGGCGCCCCGGCCAACGACCTGGGCCTGGAAGAAGTACCGGACGACGTCAAGCAAGAGCGCTGGGACCGCTTCATGGCCCACCAGCAGGCCATCAGTGCTGCCCGCCTGCAATTGCGCATCGGCAAGGAAATCGACGTGCTGATCGACGAAGTCGAAGAACAAGGTTCGGTTGGCCGCAGCTTCTTCGATGCACCGGAAATCGACGGCAGCGTGTTCATCGATGGCGACCATGGTTTCAAGCCAGGCGACAAAGTGCGTTGCCGTGTGGTGGATGCCGACGAATACGACCTGTGGGCTGAACCCATCTAAAACGGCTGAAGCCTGCAAAGCCCCTGCCCCGGCGTTCTCCATAGAGAATGACCGGCGCAGGGGCTTTTTTGTCAGAACGTGTGGAACAGCATCAGGCCGCCCTCGGCATCCGGGCTGGCATCCGAGAAGCCTTTGACTGCATAGAGTTGGACTTTCCACTGCTGGTTGAGCTTGTGGGTGAGGAACAGGGTAAGCTCCTTGATCTGCGCCCCGGTCGAGACCACTTTCTGCCGCCAATCGTAGGAGGCGCCGGCCGAAGTACCGACCGCCACCGGCAGGGCAAAGCCGAGACTGGCAAATACCGGGTCATCGAAGTCGCTATCGGGCGGGTCACCGAACTTCTTCCAACCCAGTGTCGCGAAACCGGTGACCGGGCCAAAGCCCTTGGCTATGTCGACCTGGGTGGTGTAGTCGTACTGGCCGGTGCCCAGGCACTGGTCTTCATCAGCGGTAGGGAATTTGACCTTGCCGATCAGGTCCAGCATCAGGCCGCCGTCACTACCATCGAGCAGTGCATAGGCGACGCTGGCAACCGTGTCACCCAACCCGCTTTCCACGTCTCGGCAACCACCGGGCAAGGGGTCACCATTGGGGCCGACTTCGGGGTTGGTGATACGCAACCAAGGCACGGTAACCTTGTAGGTCATGGGGCCGCTCTCATACTTGCCGACTACCGGCACATACCAGATTTCCGAAGTGGTGCCGGTACCATAGTCGCCACTTGAATAATCCATGCCAATGGCGGCACTGAAGGTATCGGCCAGCGCCGACACGCAGGTGCACGAGAGCAAACAGGCGAAAAGAGGGAGCGTGGGTCTCATTTGCAACTCAGTACTCTTTCGGGAAGCATGGCCAGACTTACCCAGCCTAGTTGGCTAACGCCCGGATCGCTCTGGATGCTCGACTTTTTCCACCGTCTCTGCCTTTTCCGGCCTCTCCACCTTTTCAACTTTCTCTGGTAACTCCACCTTTTCGACCCGTTCAGGCTTTTCTACTTTTTCTACTTTCTCGGGCTTCTCGACTTTCTCGACTTTCTCGACTTTCTCGACCTTCTCGACTTTCTCGACTTTCTCGACCTTCTCGACTTTCTCGACCTTCTCGACCTTCTCGACTTTCTCGACCTTCTCGACCTTCTCGGGCTTCTCGGGCTTCTCGACCTTGTCTACTTTTTCGACCTTTCCGGTGTTTTCGACTTCGACCTTCTCAACCCGATCGGAGCTTCCACTGTTGCTGCGCGTCGATTGCTCCAATGCGTCGAGGTGTACCGACTTTCCCGACTTTTCACCGCTGCCATGGTCACTGGAGCCGTCAACGGCACTGCGCCCACTGTGATCATCGCTGTTTTCATCGCGATCGCTGGCCCCATCGCTTGCGCCATGACCGCTGCTGGAGCCGCCGGAGCTGCTTCCGTCATGCTCACCACCGTGCCCCGACTGGCTTCTGTCAGGATTGTCGACAAGGTCGTCCTGGAATTCCACGCGGGTTGCCCGCAGCTCGTGAGTTCCATTGAGCACCCCGCTCACCCGCACACGTTGATCAAGCGCCAACGCCGCTGGCTGCCGACCGACAATTACGGTGCCCTGCCCCAATGTCACATTGAGACCTGCAACCACCAACTGCCGAGCTTGTGTGCGCTGTACCAGCCCTTCAACCACCGCCTGCTGTACACGACCAGCAAAAGGCAGGCTCGGGTCTGGACGGGTTTGCGCCACTTCAAGCTGGCGCCCGGTCCACTGGCCGCGCACCAGCACCTCACGTGCAGGCGCCACACGGGTACCCAACTTCAACCCCTGAAGGCTGCCAGTGCGATCAACCGCGCCGATGGCGCTGGCCTCCCTCAACCCCGGTGCCCGTTCGATACGGGTCGCCACGACTTCTCCCCGGGCATCGCGCAGGCCGCTGACCCTCACGGGCTCACCCGGGCGCAACCCTTCAGCTACCCGCGCGCCAGCGGCCAGCCGCACGGGTTGCCCCATGACCCGCAGCGGGGCCGAGGCATTGGGCAGCGCCGTCAACGGCCCTTCGAAGACGTTGAGGATCGAAATGCGCCCCGCTTGCAGGCCGCGCTGGGTGGCGAATGCCTCCACCGCCACCACCTGCCCGATCGCCAGGTGACCACTGCTGGCAGGCGCACCGTTTTCACTCACCGGTACGTCCTTGCCATAGTGCACTTCCATGCCATTGACGCAGATCGAGGCGAAGCCGGTGATGGTACCGACGATGCCTGTACCCCCAGTACCACCCGGGCGCAGGATCGGCGTACCGGTACCACCTCCCCCCCCGTGGCGCTGATCAAAGTAGGTGCCGTCCACACCCTCCGCCACCGCGCCCGTGCCGCCTGTACCACCCGGGCGTTGCTGGACTGGGGCACCGGTGCCACCGACGCCGCCATTTTCATTGCGCACACCGGTGCCGCCTATGCCACCGGGAAACTGCAGGCCTGCGGCACCGGCCATACCCATCTCGTCACGGCTGACACACACCGGCGCTGCGGCCACCTCGGCCGGGGCCATCAGGTTCCACCCGAAAACCAGGGCAAACATGACAGCACTGAGGTAGCGCACAAGAAGTGTCATGGGCCAGGTGTCTTTGACGGATCCGAATCGGTAGCTTCAGTGTAGAAATAAAGCCCGACAGTGATGCGCTGACGTTGTTCGATACCGGGCTCATCAGCACTCTCCAACGCTGCTGCAAGCCGGCTGAAGGCAAGTAGTGTCTGCATGCCATCCTTGGCCACCACATCTCGCAAATGCTCGACGCTGGCCGGGCTCAAGGCATCGTAGTGCACGCTACGCTCAAAAAATGGCGGGCCTTCGCCGCTGAGGTTGTGCACCGCCGCACAGGCATGGTCATGCAGGTTGTGGCCGAAGTACGCAGCCTTTTCATCAAAACCCTTCTGTGGCACGAATGCATGGGCTTCCAGGTGCACGCAATCCTGCTCATCGAGCCGCACGACGCCCAGGCGCAACCATTCGTCCAGCACCACCCGGCCGCGAATATCGGTGCTGACCTTGGCGACCAGGGCGTCGAATGAGCAATCGCCACCCACACTGGCTAGCCGCGCAAGCGCCCTCGCCTGGCCGGGTGCCGAGCAGAATGGTGGGGTGTTGGTCCATACATTGACCAACTGTGCACCTAGCGTGATGTTATCCGGCAGGGCCGCAATTGCAGTGTCACCCTCATTACGCAGCCGCCGGACATCTTTACGATGTACGCCGGTAAGCAGGCTGATGCGGCTATCGGTTGGCGCGGTGTCGTTCAGGCGAAACTCGCGATGGGCCACATCGACGAACACCTCCTTGAGCAGGTCGGTGAACATCGTGTAGGTAACCCCTTTGCGCAGCATCAGGCGCACCAGCGGGCGCATCACACGCCGCAGCGCACTCAGCATCGACGGGGGTAAGACAGGCGATTGCATCGAGGGCATTCCTTGACAGAGGCACCCAGTATAAGACGCGGGAATTAATCCCACGCAAACCGCAATCATATCCCGGCATGGACGAGGAAAAAGCTGTCAGCACTCATTGGAAATGACGTGATAAAGGCAAGACAGGCCAGAACCTGCTCATACAAAACCCGTCCGCTGGGTTTTGTATGGGCCACCTCGGGTCAGCGCCAATCAGCTTCTGCTGTTGTCATCCCCGGCCTCGCCGCCGGCATGAACACCGTGGTCATCACCCGGTTCGCCACCCACATGGTTGCCGTGATCGTCACCAGGTTCACCACCAACATGATTGCCGTGATCATCGCCAGGCTCACCGCCGACATGATTACCATGATCATCCCCGGGTTCCCCACCCGCGTGATTGCCATGATCGTCACCCGCTTCAGCATGGTTACTGCTGCGCCCAGCGTTCGAATTACCGTCGTGGCCACTGCCGCTGTTGCCGGCATGGCCACCACCGTCACCGCCGCTGCCGTGGCCACCACTTCCGCTTCCGCCACCATGGCCACCGCCGCCACCACTTCCACCACCACCGTGGCCACCGCCACCGCCGCTTCCACCGCCACCGTGGCCACCGCCGCCGCCACTTCCACCGCC
>NZ_JAOCDI010000030.1:0-77285 GCF_029840855.1 Pseudomonas sp. GD03862 | reverse complement strand
CTTATTGTCTATGTGGCCGCCCGACGGGTAGACGGCCCCCTTCCCCACCCGGCATCGCTTGATGCCAGGTAGGCGTTTGTGTCAATGCGGGGTGTACGGTTCGGTCGGCCGTGGCGATGAGGTTCGGCGGACCCTTCAGGCGACGCAGCAGGGTTTCGCGTTCTCAGGCACCCTCGAACAGCGAGATCACCACGGTGGCCACTGCGTTGCTCGCCAGGCTGAACACACGGTGTCGCATCGCATCCCCGGCAGGGTTCAGTCCCCGCCCAAGCTGTGAGGGTCGGGCCGGCGCTTTTCGATCGCAAACTTCAGCAGCGCGGCACTGCGGAACAGGCCATGGGCGAACTTGCCATAGGGCAAGGTCACGAACAGTGCCATGACGGTGCCCAGGTGCACGGCCAGCAGGATCGCCATCACCCCGGTGTCACGCAGCGCCAGCAACGCCATACCGGTCGTGCTGACCAACAGCAGAAGCAGGATGAACGCTCGGTCCATGGGGCGCTGCGCGGCGTCGCCATGCTCGGGCGCGCGGCGCAGGTTCAACGCCAGCAGGCCCGCTGGCCCGACGATCAGGCCGATACCACCGAGGGTGCCGAGGACTACCGGCAGGCTCAGCAGCGGATATGGCGCATGCAGGCCCAGCAGGTAGTGATATCCGGTGGCGACCACCGTGGCGGCAAAGCACAGCATGAAGCCGTAGAAGGTCAAATGATGGTAGCGTCGACGCCACAGCGTGTAGCGATCGTCGGAGTTGTTGCAGCCTTGGCCATGGCCGCCATCCAGATACTTGAGCGTCAGCACTGCGCTCGCCGCCTCCGGCAGCGCACCGTTGGCCGGTTGCCGCGCTTGGGCGGGCGACACCGTGCGCCAGAAGCGCCTCAACGCCACGGCCAGGGCCACCCCGGCAGCGCTGAACACGCCACCGAACAAGAGCGCCAAGGTGTTGTGCGGGAACACAGCGTAGAAATCTCCGGCCAGCCGCCCAGGCAGCAAAGTGCCGTTGACCTGCAAGGCCAGCAGCAAGAACAGCGACAGCGCCAGTGCCAACGCCACGGCGACGAAGGTGCCATTGCGCCGGTAGAGCTGCCCGAAACGGGCCGGCCAGGCGTACTCAGCGTAGGTCTGCCCGCGCACCTTGGCCATGGCCTGCGGCACGTTCACCGCGAACGCATGCGGCGCGGCGTACTGACAAGCGTGCAAGCAGGCGCCACAGTTGTGGCAGAGGTTGGCCAGGTAGTGGATGTCGGCCTTGCCGAAGTCGAGTCGACGGGTCATCGCCGGGAACACGGCACAGAACCCCTCGCAATAACGACAGGCGTTGCAGATGCGCATCTGCCGGTCCACCTCCTGCTCGTCCAGGTTCAGCAGCGGGATCAACTCGGCCTGTGGCGGGGCGGGTTCGAACACGCGGGGGTCAGGCATTTGCACAGTCATGCTGGGCCTCCAGGGGGGAAACACAATGGCCGGCGGCAGCAGCCGCCTGGGTGCCGGCGATGCGGCCAAACGCGGTACCGATGGACATGCCGACACCGGCGGTGTAGCCCTTGCCCAGCACGTTGCCGGCCATCATCTCGCCGGCGACGAACAGGTTGGGGCTGGGCCGCCCAGCGAAATGCACGGCGGCCGTGGCATCGGTGCGCAGGCCGAGGTAAGTGAACGTCACCCCCGGACGCAACGGGTAACCGAAGAACGGCGGCTTATCGATCGGCAAGGCCCAATGGCTCTTGACCGGTTGCACGCCGTCGGTACGGCAATCGTCCAGCCGGGTGTGGTCGAACGTGCCGGGGCGGCATGCGTGGTTGTAGGTGCGCAGGGTCTCGAGAAACGCAGGCACCGGCAGTCCGAGGGCTACAGCCAAGGCCTCAAGGCTGTCGGCGCGGGTGCCAGGGAAGACCGGTGGCATAAAGCGGCCCAGGGCCTTCTGGTCGATGATCGAGAACCCCACCTGGCCAGGCTGCTGGGCCACCAGGCGCCCCCAGATGGCATAGCGCTTGGGCCAGAAATCCTCGCCTTCGTCGTAGAATCGCTGGCCGTCGCGGTTCACCACCACGCCAAGCGACACGCAGTCGATACGCGTGCAGATACCGCCGTCGTACAGCGGTGCGCGGGCATCGATGGCGACCATGTGGGCCTGGGTCGGGTCGCCAATGGTGTCGGCACCTAGGTCTATCATGCGCCGCAGCAGCGCGCCGTCGTTGAAGCGCGTGCCCCGCACCAGGAAGTTGTCCGCCGGCCACTCGCCGCGATCATTCTGCCCCCAGGCCTCGCGCAGCCATTGGCGATTGGACTCGAAGCCGCCGGCCGCCAGCACGCAACTGCGCGCCTCGATGCGCTCGGCGGGCAGGCGCCGCCCGTCGACGTCGCGGGCCGCAAGGTGGGCAGCGATGAAGCGTCCATCGCGCAACTCCAGATCGCACACCGGGCTGTCGTAGCGCACCTGCACACCAAGCCGCTCGGCGCTGCGGTAATAAGCATTGACCAGGGCCTTGCCCCCGCCCATGAAGAACGCGTTGGTCCGCGCAGTGTGCAGCGCACCCGACAACGAGGGCTGGAAGTGCACGCCGTGGCGGCGCATCCAGCCGCGGCAGTCGGACGAGGCACGAATCACCAGACGCGCCAGGGCCTCGTTGGTCTGCCCATCAGTAACCTTCAGCAGATCCTGCCAGAACTCTTCTTCGGGGTAAGCCTCCACCAGCACGTCCTGCGGGGCATCGTGCATGCACCGAAGGTTACGGGTGTGTTGGGAGTTGCCGCCTCGCCAGGCGCGGGGCGCGGCTTCCACCAGCATCACGCTGGCGCCGGCCTCGCGCGCCATCAGCGCGGCGCAGAGGGCAGCATTGCCGCCGCCAATGACAAGTACATCGATCATGTCGCCTCCAGGGAGCGAGAAGCCAGGGTTGGGCAGCTCCTCGCGGACCCCGGACTCTAGGGGGTCGCGTACCTTGGGCGAAACACGATTGCAGGGGGGAGGTCTTCAGTTTTTCTAAAGGGACGGTCGTTCGCAGGCGCTCACAGCAAACGCGCCCCTGGCCAGCGATCCTGCTGCACCAATTCGCGGGACACTTCATGCAGCACGATCCGCGTGGCAAGTGCAGCAGGCGAGAGTTCATCATCGACCAGGCTCACCACCAAGTTGCGACGCTGAGCTTGCGGATCGTCGATTGAAAACACCCGCAGGCCTGCCTGCATGGCCCGGGCCACAGTGGCGCCGGGTTGAATCGTCGCGGCGTGACCTGCGCTGACGCAATCCATGAGAAGCGACAGGCCATCAACCTCCATGACGATATTCGCGTCCAATCCGACGCGCTCCAGGATTACGCGTACCGTGGCGCGAAGACCATGCTGGGCACTGGGCATCACCAAGGGCAGCGAGGCGATCTGCTGCAACGTCAGCGACGTCCCCCAGTCAGCCTTGACCAAGGCTACCGGAACCAATGCGAACAGCCGCTCCTCCAGCAGCGGCCGCGCATCCAGCCGCATGCCAGCCTCCAGCTGGAACAACACCGCCAAGTCCAGGTGCCGAGTATTGAGCTGGTTCACCAGGTAGCCCGACAGCATTTCCACCAAATGAAGACGTATATCAGGGTAGCGCTCGCGCATCCTGGCGATCAGCGCCAGCCCCAACACCGAAGCCGTGGTGGGTGCCATACCGACGCTGGCGTACCCACTCATACGCCCACTGCGTGCAGCCAACATGGCGTAATCGGCCTGGCGCAGCGTCAGGCGCGCATGGTATTCGAATGCCAAACCTGCCGCGGTAGGCGTGACGCCAACGCTAGAGCGTGTCAGCAGGCGGGTACTCAACTCACTTTCGAGCTTCGTGAGTTGCTGGCTCAACGCAGATACCCCAACGCCCGTTTCGAGCGCGGCTCTGCCGAGGCTGCCACACTCCAGCACACTCAGAAAGTAACGAAGCTGGCGTAACTCCATCAAAGGCATCTCCCATTCAGCAAGGTCGGCGGCTCATTGAGTATCAAGCTTTTGCGCAGATAAATGTTAGCGACCGGTGAACACACCTTTAGAATTTCAGAATCAAGGGCGATGGTGTCTGCCTGATTTGTCACCTGCGCGGAACGCGGCGATAAACGCCGCACCGCAACCATTATTGAAGCTGACATTCAGCCAATCTTGATAAATATCAAGGTCATCGAGCCCCACTGCGTCACGCTTGGCCTGAACCGGTGGGCCTTCATCGAGGCTGCCACCGCGGTGGAGGCCATCATGAATACTTACTCAAGACTGCTGCTGATCTGCCATCCAGACCTGCACCCTTCGCCTGCCCTGACGCGTGCTCAAGCGCTGAGCAGTGCGACAGGTGCTACCTTGCACCTGGTGGCGCTTAGTCAATTGCCCTCGCGCCTGGCAACCCTGGACCAGGTGCTACGCAAAAACGCCCGCAAGCAGGACGCCGAGCATCGTAAGGCTTGGCTCGCTGACCAGGTGAAGGCGATGGGCGAACTGGGCATTACCGCCTACGCCGAGACACTGGACGATCAAGACCCGCTCAAGGACTTGATCCGGCTGGCCCAACTGCACCGGATAGGGATGGTGATCAAGGACATCCAGCACGAAACCGCCTTGAGCCGTGCCCTGCTCACGCCATTGGACTGGCAATTGCTACGCCGCTGCCCGATCCCGCTGCACCTGGTAGCCCAGGCTGAAACGACGCTGCCAGCGCGCGTACTTGTCGCCGTGGACCTGGTCGAGCACGACCCGCTGATCGAGAAGCTCAACGACCACATCCTGCAATCGGCACAGGCACTGGCACAACGCTGCAAGGCGCAACTGCATCTGCTGCAGGCCTACGAACCCAGCGCCAGCTTCGTTGCCTATGCCGCCGCACCCGTGGCCTGGACAGACAAACTGGCCGAGGAAATGTCCGGTCGTGCGCGCGAGCGCATGGCGACGTTCGGCGGCCGTTATGGCATCAAGCCAGATCACCTGCACTTGGTGCGGGGTGCTGCCCGTAACGTGGTCAGCGAATACGCGAACCAGCAAGGCTTCGATGTGGTGGTGATGGGCACGCTCTACCACGAGGGGGTGAGCAAGGTCGTCGGCAGTACTACCGAGCAAACCCTGTACAAGATTCACTCCAGTATTCTGGCGATTCACGGTTGAACGACCGCCCGCTGGCTATGCTCGACTAGATACTCATCAAACCGCACAGTGCCATGCAGCTCATGTTGCTGTGAACGACCTCAGGAGCGCAGGGCATGAATGACACACCGCCGTTACTGTTCGCCTTGCAAGGCAGCCAGGACTATGGGAATGCCGTGGCGCAACGCTTGGGCAGGAAACTGTCTGCACACGAAGAGCGCGACTACGAGGACGGTGAGCACAAGTGCTGGCCTGGCGAATCGGTGGACGGTCGATCGGTCATCGTCTTCCACTCGCTGTATGGTGACGCGCACCACAGCGCGCATGACAAGCTATGCCGGTTGTTGTTCTTCTGTGGTGCGCTCAAGGACGCTGCTGCCCGCCAGGTGACGGCAGTCACGCCTTACCTCTGTTATGGTCGCAAGGACCGCAAGGTGGAGTTTCAGGACGCTATCATCACCCGCCATGTGGCTCGGCTGATGGAAAGCTGCGGCGTGGACCGCATTGTGGCGCTGGACGTGCACAACCCCAGCGCCTTCGACAACGCCTACCGAATCCCGAGCTGGAACCTGCAATGCACCCAGCTATTCGCCCAACGCCTGGCCCCACTACTCGGTGAGCAGGCGGTCACGGTCGTGTCACCGGATATCGGTGGCGTCAAACGCGCCGAGCAGTTTCGCCAGGTCCTGGCGCACCTGCTGGCGCGCCCGGTCTCGGTGGCCATGATGGAAAAACACCGCCAGCAGGCAGGCCTGAGCGGCGAACACCTGGTCGGTAACGTGGCAGGCAGCACCGTCATCGTATTCGACGACCTGATCAGCACGGGGCAGACGCTGCTACGCGCTGCCCAGGCCTGCCGGCAGGCCGGAGCCAGCCGCATGCTGGCCGCGGCCACCCACGGCCTGTTCACCACCGGTGGCGAGCTGTTCGACAGCGGCGCGTTCGAACGGGTACTGGTGGCCGACAGCATTGCCCCCTTTCGCCTGCCTGTGCGATGCCTGGAGCAACTGGATATCGTCGATACCAGCGCCCTGGTCGCCGAGCTGCTTGCCAACCGCCGGGGTCCTGGCGCATGACTCCGGCGCAGGCGGCGCCGACGGAGTATCCCTGCTCCTGAAATCGGTCGGGCCATGTGGCCATGAGGAGTGTCGCACGCCATGCCGATGGTGTTCGCGCAGAGCATCATGGGAACCGCTATAACCGTCTACCCTGCCCCCAGCCAAAGGCGTAACCCTTGAAACTGACCCCCGGCACCATGGGAGCACTGTACATGCCTATCGACTTCAGACCCGCTCGAGTCTCGGACGCGCATGATATTGCGCGCTTCTTTCAACTGACATCGGAGGGCATGGCCGATTACATATGGAGCAAGCTCGCCGCACCTGGAGAAGCATTGCTAAGTGTCGGTGCGTCTCGCTATGCCAGAGAACAGGGCGACTTTTCATACAAGAACTGCCTGATGGCCACTTTCGAGGAGCGCGTCATCGGCATGATGCATAGCTATGCCTTGCGCGCGACCCCTGACAGGCCAGTCGAGACCGACCCCGTCCTCGCGCCTTATTCCGACATGGAAATACCCGATACCTTGTACATATCCAGCCTGGCACTGGATGAGGCCTGGCGGAGCCAGGGGCTGGGTGCCGAGTTTCTTCGCCACGCCCAGCAGCGCGCTGACGACGCCGGCCTCGATGGACTGTGCCTGATCGATTACGAAGAAAACCACGGTGCACGCCGCTTCTACGAACGTCATGGTTTTCAAATTGTTAAAACCTGCCAGATCGTTCCGCACCCGATGCTGGGCGTCACCGGTGAAGCCTATTTAATGTATCGCCCTACTCACAACGTGCTCGAGAAACAGCCATGAACCAGAAACTGACCGTGTTCCGCGAACTGGATATCCAACCGCTGCGCGACCTGCCCTTCTTTGAAGAAGTATTGGAAGGCACCCCTCACACGCTGACGTCCAAGTACTATCACGATGAACAGCAAGGTCGCATTTCTGGAGAATGGGAAGCCAGTACCGGGGCGTGGCGCATTGACTACAAAGTCTGGGAGTTCTGCCATGTCCTGAGTGGATGCTGCGTCATCGAGCTTGAGGGATGCGCCCCGGTCACACTGGCCGCTGGCGACACGTTCATTATCGAACCGGGCGCCAAGGGCAAATGGACCGTAGTGGAAGACATGAAGAAGAATTTCGTGATCCTCGTGCCCGCGAACTAAGCCACTGAATGCTGGCTGAAGCCGACTATGCTGGTAGCAATCCACTCGTCGGCACAGGGGCTGTCAAATGGGCATGAAGCGCAGGTTGGGACGGGCTGCTTGGCTGATGCTACTGATCCACCTGCTGTTCTCGCCCCTGCTCCACGCAGACACCCCTCAGGCCGGGCCAGAGATAGAGGGTGTGATTGCCGAACCCGCCCCGCTGACCGTCATCAACCGCACGGTGCTGGTCTTTCGTGCGACGCTGCTGGGCGAAACACCCAAGGTGCGCGCCCAGCGCGCCAAGAAGGTCATCGAGGAAACGCTCCAGGAAACGAACGACCTGGAGGTTCGCGTCGACCCTATCCTGCGCAGCTACCTGGTGCTGCTGGGCGGGCGCCGTGCATTCATCGTGACGCCACTGGATGCTGCGGCCGACAACATTACAACAGGCGAAGCCGCCGAGCAGGCCGCCGAGAACCTGCGCCTTGTCGTCGAGGAAACCCGTCAGGCGCGTAGCCTGCGCTTTTTGCTCACTGCGATAGGCTACAGCGCTGCGGCAACCTTGGTGTTCTTCATGCTGGTAAAGGCCGCAGGCTACTGTCGACGCAAGCTCTTGGGACTGCTGCCCAAACTGATGGGCAAACACTCCGAGCGCCTCAAGGTCGGCCATACGCAAGTGTTCGACCTGCAGAACCTGTACTACCTGATCGACCGCTCACTCTGGCTGCTGTACTGGTTGGTCGTGTTGTTGTTCTGCTACCAGTGGCTGGGCTTCGTGCTGTCTCAGTTCCCCTACACAAGGTCTTGGGGTGAAAGCCTCAATATCCACCTGATGGAGCTGCTCAACTACCTGGTCAGCGGCATTTTACGTGCCATGCCCGGCCTGGTAGTTGCGCTGTCGATCTTCTTCATCGCCCGCGGTATCAGCGCCTTCTCCAAACGTGTGCTAAGGCGCATGGCACGCCCGGGCACGTTGAAATGGCTGACCGCCGAAACCTTGCAACCGACCATGCGCCTGACGTCGCTGGCAATATGGCTATTCGCCCTGGTGATGGCCTACCCCTATCTACCCGGCTCGGGTACCGATGCCTTCAAGGGGCTCTCGGTGTTGCTCGGTCTGATGATTTCACTGGGGGCGACCAGTGTCATCGGCCAAGGGGCCGCCGGATTGATCCTTACCTACACACGCACGATGCGCGTCGGCGAGTTTGTACGCGTGGGCGATTACGAGGGCACGGTGACCGAAGTGGGCATCTTCACCACATCCATACGCACCGGGCTTGGCGAAGTGCTGACACTTCCCAATTCAATGATTACCGGCTCGGTGACCAAGAACTACTCGCGTATCGTGGAAGGGCCAGGCTATGTGGTCGATACCGTGGTGACCATCGGCTACGACACCCCCTGGCGTCAGGTCGAGGCGATGTTGCTGGAAGCGGCTCGTCGCACCGACGGCGTGCTGCAAACGCCCGCGCCCCAGGTATTCCAGACGGCGCTGTCGGATTTCTACCCCGAGTATCGATTAGTGGCCCAGGCCATTCCGTCAGAGCCCAGGCCACGCGCGCAGCTCCTGAGCCTGTTGCACGCCAATATCCAGGACGTGTTCAATGAGTATGGGGTGCAAATCATGTCGCCTCACTACCTGGGCGACCCCGAGCAACCCAAATGGGTGCCCAAGGAGCAGTGGCACGCGGCCCCGTCCAAACCTGAAAACACCGCGTGAGCGATGAGGCCTCACGTGCCGGTCAGCGCAATGATCAGCGGCCCACAGACCGCCAGCAGGACATTGGAGACGGTGAGGCCGATATGGGTCCAACGCATGCCGAGCAGCGCCCCCATCACCAACCCGCTATGCACCCAACCACTTTGAGCACGGCGCAGAACCAAGCTCAAACGTCCAGCGCCCCCCTGAGCAAGGCGTCAAGCACGTGCGCGACGTCAGCACCCTGCTCGTCCAGCAGGCATACCGGCAGCCCGTGCAAGGCCGCTTGCACACCGGCCAGCCCCTCGCCCGTCAAGGCCAGCGGACAATCAATTTCCATCTGCAGCGAGCGCAGGCGCTTGGCCAAGGCAGGGCTAACCGGCGGCTGCAGCGCGATCACCAGTGCCGCAGGCTGCACCGCTGCACACAGCAGCGGGAGCTCTTCCAGCGGCTGCCCGCAGCCGAGCACTTCGATGCGTTGTCGCTCGCTGCTCAACAGCAGCCCGGCGCACAACACCTGGCACTCGGCTTGACCCTCGGTACCCGCCAGCAGCACCCGCGGCGCATCGACCTGGTTCATCTGCAAGCGCAGCAGCAGCCGGGCGCGCAAGAACGTATCGAGAAACAGCCATTGGCTACGCTGGCCTGGCGCAGTGCCTGAAGCCAGGTCATGCCAAACCGGCATCAGCACGTCCCGCAGCACCGTGGCCTTTGGCAAAAGTGTGAACAGCTGTCCATGGATAGCTTCCAACGCCTGCGCATCGAATGCCCTGGAGGCACGCGCAACGGCGGCGCGCCAATCATCAAAGGCCGAAGGCTGCTGAACAGGCGCCTCAGGCTGGCCGGCGAGCCTGTCGCCAACCTTGCTGATGGGCAGGCCGTTGGCGGTCCAGCGCAAGATGTCGCGTATTCGCTGCACATCCTGAGCCGTGTACAAGCGATGGCCGCCCTCGGTGCGCTGCGGGCGAATCAACCCATGACGCCGCTCCCAGGCACGCAAGGTCACCGGGTTAATGCCGGTCAGGCTGACCACATCGCGCATGGGTAGCAATTCGGGTGGGGTGGCGTCGGTCATAACGAGGTGTCATCCAGGGGGTGATACATTCTAAACCCAGATGCACCTTCTGCGGCGAGCCTCCTTGGTTCATCATGCAACAAACGGCGCCAAAAGCTTCTGCACGGAAGCCTTTGGCGCACATCGCATACGAAATGCCTGTAGGTGAGCCCCATGATCAACGCAAAACTCCTGCAACTGATGGTCGAACATTCCAACGATGGCATCGTTGTCGCCGAGCAGGAAGGCAATGAGAGCATCCTTATCTACGTCAACCCGGCCTTCGAGCGCCTGACCGGCTACTGCGCCGACGATATTCTCTATCAGGACTGCCGTTTTCTTCAGGGCGAGGATCACGACCAGCCGGGCATCGCAATTATCCGCGAGGCGATCCGCGAAGGCCGCCCCTGCTGCCAGGTGCTGCGCAACTACCGCAAAGACGGCAGCCTGTTCTGGAATGAGTTGTCCATCACACCGGTGCACAACGAGGCGGACCAGCTGACCTACTACATCGGCATCCAGCGCGATGTCACAGCGCAAGTATTCGCCGAGGAAAGGGTTCGCGAGCTGGAGGCTGAAGTGGCGGAACTGCGCCGGCAGCAGGGCCAGGCCAAGCACTGACAAAAAACCTATACAAGACCGTTGACTTGTATAGATAAAGGCTTAGGCTTCAGTTATACCTGTACAACAATTCAATTTTGTACAGGATTGCCTGGAGCCCAGTATGTCAGCGTACCTACAGCAATTCGCCGAGCGCTTCGCCCGCCTTGATGGGGCTAGCCTCGACACGCTGGATAAACTGTACAGCGACGATGTCACCTTTCGTGATCCCCTGCACCAGATACAGGGGCTGCAGGCCCTGCATGCCTACTTCGAGCAGTTGTACGCCAACGCCACCGATATCCGCTACGCCTTCACCAGCGCCGACGAGGTAAAGCCCGGGCAGGGCTACCTGCGTTGGACACTGCAGTTTTGCCACCCGCGCCTGGCCGGCGGCCAGCCGATCACGTTGCAAGGCTGCAGCTGCCTGCATTGGCGCGACCGTGTGCATTTTCACCAGGACTATTTCGACGCCGGCGCCCTGCTTTATGAGCACCTTCCCGTCATGGGCACAGCAATCCGCTGGCTCAAAGGCAGGCTGGCATGAGCCGCTGTTGGCTGACCGGCGCCAGCAGCGGTATCGGTGCCGCGCTCGCGCAAATCCTCCTGGAACAAGGTCACCAGGTCGCCTTGGGCGGGCGACACGCCGACCGCCTTGCCCCGCTGGCCGAACGGTTTCCTGGGCAGGTATTGCTGGCCATTGGCGATCTTGACAACCCGGAGCAGGTCGCCGGCATCGCTGCGCATATCGAGCAGGCCTGGGGGGGCCTGGACATGGCCATTTTCAATGCCGGCACCTGCGAATACCTGGAGCCGGGGCATTTCGACCCGGCGTTGGTCGAGCGCGTCATGCGCACCAACCTGCTGGGCGTCAGCTACTGCCTGGCGGCGGCACTGCCCTTGCTTCGCGCAGGCAAACGCCCCCACCTGGTGGTGATGGGCAGTTCGGTGACCTGGCTGGCCTTGCCCCGCGCTGGCGCCTATGGCGCGTCCAAGGCCGCAGTGCGCTATCTGGTGGAGTCACAGCGAATCGACCTGGCTCGCGAAGGCATCGCGGTCACCCTGGTGAGCCCAGGCTTCGTGGACACGCCACTGACCCGTCGCAACGATTTCCCCATGCCACAGCTGTGGTCTGCGCAGCGTGCCGCCCGGCATATCGCCAAGCGCCTGCCCGGCCGCCCCCTGGAAATCAACTTCCCCGGTCTTTTCACCTGGGTGTTGCGCCTGCTCGGGGCGCTGCCCGCGCGTCTGCGCCTGGCGCTGGGCCAACGCCTCGCCCGTCATGAACAGGAATGATGATCCATGCGTATAGCAATCATCGGCAGTGGCATCGCGGGGCTGACCTGCGCCCATTTGCTGTCACGCAAACACGAAGTCACGGTTTTCGAGGCCGAGCAATGGGTCGGGGGCCACACGCACACCCTTGATGTGGTCTGGAAAGGCCAGCGCCATGCAATAGATACCGGTTTCATCGTCTTCAACGACTGGACATACCCGAACTTCATCCGCTTGCTCGACCAGCTTCAGGTGCCATCACAGCCGACCGAGATGAGCTTTTCCGTGCATGACCCGATCACGGGCCTGGAATATAACGGCCACGACCTGAACACCCTGTTCGCCCAACGCAGCAACCTGGTGTCCCCAGGGTTCTGGGGGATGATCCGGGACATTCTGCGTTTCAACCGTCAGGCACTGGCCGACCTGGACAACCGGCGTATCGATGCCAGCACCACGCTGGGCGACTACCTTCAAGCGAACCGCTATGGGCAACGCTTCATCGATCATTACATCGTGCCGATGGGGTCGGCGATCTGGTCGATGTCTCGCGCAGACATGCTCCACTTCCCGCTTGAGTTCTTTGTGCGCTTCTGCCGCAACCACGGCTTGCTGTCGGTCAACCAACGTCCACAGTGGCGGGTGATCAAAGGCGGCTCGCGCAGCTATGTCGCACCGCTGTGCCGACCGTTCGCTGAGCGCATCCGCCTCAACTGCAAGGTTTACCGGGTCAGCCGCGACGAAGGTGGCGTGACCCTCGTGAACGCGGCCGGCACCGAACGCTTCGACAATGTGGTGTTCGCTTGCCACAGCGATCAGGCCCTGGCGCTGCTGGAAAGCCCCAGCAACCAGGAGCGCGCCGTACTCGGCGCCATCGATTACGCCAGCAACGACGTGGTGCTGCACACCGATACCCGTCTGCTGCCACGCCGCCAGCGCGCCTGGGCCAGCTGGAACTACCGCCTGGGCGGCACCGAGCAGGCTCCCGCCGCGCTGACCTACAACATGAACATTCTGCAAGGTATCCAGGCACCGACAACCTTCTGCGTCAGCCTCAACCAGACCGCACTGATAGACCCGGCGCAGGTGATCGCCCGCTTCCAGTACGCCCATCCCCAGTACAGCGTTGCAGCGTCCGCCGCGCAAGCGTGCCAGGAGCAACTGCAAGGGCAACAGCACAGTTACTTCTGCGGCGCCTACTGGGGCAATGGCTTTCATGAAGACGGGGTGGTCAGCGCACTTAAGGTGGCCGCGCACTTCGGAGAGCAACTGTGAACAGCAGCCTCTGCGTGGGCTGGATCAGCCACCGTCGGCTGACGCCGCGGGTCCACGCGTTCCGCTACCGGATCGGCATGTTCTACCTGGACCTGGACGAACAATCCTGGCTGATGGGCCTGTCACGCTGGCTGGGACGCTGGCGCCTGGCGCCGTTGTGCTGGCGCGAGACCGACTACCTGCCCGCCCTGACCCGCCAAGGCGAATCGCTGGCCCAGGCTGCACGCTTGCTGGTCGGGCAGGCGACGGGGCACCTGCCCGAAGGCCGGGTACAGCTGCTCACGCAACTGCGGTGCTGGGGGCTGTCGTTCAACCCGGTGAGTTTCTATTTCTGCCATGACCGCGACGGGTGCCTGACCGCGATCCTGATGGAAGTGCGCAACACGCCCTGGCGTGAACGCTTTCATTACGTGCTCCCGGTGCAAGGCAACCTTGCCAGGCCCTTCAGCGTCGGCAAGGCCTTCCATGTGTCGCCGTTCATGCCGTTGGACATGGACTATCGCCTGCGCTTTTTCCTGGACACGGACCATGTACGCATTCAGATGCAGAACTGGCAAGGCGGCACAAAGGTGTTCGAGGCCGACCTCGCCCTGCGCCGCAAGCCACTGGATGGAGCAGCGCTACGTCGGTATGTCCTGAACTTCCCATGGATGAGCCTGCGCACTGTCTCGGCCATCTACTGGCAAGCGCTGCGCCTGTTACTCAAACGCACCCCCGTGCATGACCACACCACCTGCCAGGGTGACCTGGCACTCGGCCAACCTTGCGAGGACCTTGATGATGTCAAATCCCACCCTGAGCGTTAGCAAGTTCGCAGGCCTTGCGCCCCTGCTCGGCGGGCTGGCACGAAGCACCGTGCTCGCCCAGTTGGGCAAGCTGCGTCACGGCCACCTGCGCCTGCTCAGCCACGGGCAGCAGTGGAGTTTCGGTGATGCCGACAGCCCGTTGCAGGCCGAGGTGGAGATCCTCGATGACGCCACCTGGAGCCTGATCGCCGGCAATGGCTCGATCGGTGCTGGCGAAGCCTACATTCACGGCTATTGGCGCAGCCCCGACCTGGCGCTGGTGACCCGCCTGTTCGTCGCCAACCTTGAAGTGCTCGACGCGCTCGAGGGTGGCCTGGCCCGCTTGGGCCGCCCTGCCCTGCGCCTGCTGCACCGGCTCAACCGCAACGACAAGCGCGGTGCCCGGCGCAACATTCTGGCCCACTACGACCTGGGCAATGCCCTGTTCGAGCGGCTGCTGGACCCCACCATGATGTATTCGGCTGCGCAATTCGAATACCCTGGGCAAACATTGGAGCAGGCCCAGCTGCACAAGCTGGAGCGCATCTGCCAGAAGCTCGAGCTGAGCCCTGACGATCACCTGCTGGAAATTGGCAGCGGCTGGGGCAGCCTCGCTATCCACGCAGCCACCCGCTATGGCTGCAGGGTCACCACCACAACGCTCTCCGAGGCCCAGTACAGCCATACCCTGCAGCGCGTCAAGGCCTTGGGGCTGGGGCAGCGCGTGCAAGTGCTCCGCGAAGACTACCGCGACCTTCAAGGCACGTTCGATAAACTGGTTTCGATCGAGATGATCGAAGCGGTCGGCCATCGCTACCTGCCGGTGTATTTCCGCCAATGTGCTTCGCTGCTCAAGCCTGAAGGCCTGATGCTATTGCAGGCGATCACCATCCGCGACCAGCGCTATGCCCAGGCGCAGCGCTCGGTCGACTTTATCCAGCGCTACATCTTCCCCGGTGGCGCCCTGCCTTCGCTGAGCGTGTTGCTCGACACCGCCAGCCGGCACACTGGCCTGAACCTTGTGCACATGGAAGATTTTGGCCTGGACTACGCCCACACCCTGCGACACTGGCGCGAAAACCTGCGTCAGGCACGCACTGCGCTGACGGACCTTGGCTACGACGACATGTTCCAGCGCCTGTGGGAGTTTTACCTCTGCTATTGCCAGGGCGGTTTCGAGGAACGCGCGATCGGTGTTGCGCACCTGCTCTGGGCAGCACCCCAGGCACGCCGCGCGCCCTTGCCTGGCGGTGCCTGATGCACAGCCGCTGGCTGATCGGCAATGCCCTCTGGCTGCAAGCCGGCTGGTGGGTCTGCGTGCTGGGCGCCGAGCGGCCTTTGCTGTTGCTGCTGGTGATTCCGGGCGTGGCAGTGCACCTGCGCCTGTGCCCGGACATCAATGCCGAGCTCAAGGCGCTGTTGCGTGTCACCTTTGTCGGCTGCGTGCTCGACAGCGTGCTGGGAGCACTGGGGGTGTTCGGTTTCGACGCCGGGCCCCTGCCGCTGTGGCTAGCGCTGCTGTGGTTGGTGCTGGCCAGCGGGATGCGTCACAGCCTGGCATGGGCCGGCAGGCACTGGCGAATCGGCGCACTGCTGGGGGCGATTGGCGGCCCTCTGGCCTACGTAGGCGGCGCCAGGCTGGCAGGTGTCGCCTTGCCATTGGGCGCGCTGGAAACCGGCCTGCTACTGATGCCGATATGGGCTTTGGCCCTGCCCCTGCTGGCGCGCATCGCGGCGCGGCGCTGACCGCCGACATCGCTCGGAACAGTAGCGCACCTGCTCCCAACAGCGTGCCCAGCGCTTGCGCCAGGTGAACGGCCGGCCACACACCACGCAAACCTTGCTGGGCAGAAGGCTCTTTTTCACAACGCCTGCCCCGCATCGAGCCGCGCCAGCAATGACTGGCCACGTTGCCACACCGCATCGCGACGGCCAGCGGGCATGCCATCAAGGCTGCGATAGACCAGGGCCAGGCGCGGGTTAGCCGAGAGCTGGGGGCGATGGCGAATAAGAAAATGCCAATACAAGGCATTGAACGGGCAGGCATCGTCTTCGGTCACCTGGTCGACCCTGTAACTGCAAGCCTTGCAATGGTCGGACATGCGCTGGATATAACGACCACTGGCGCAGTACGGCTTGGACCCCAGGTAGCCGCCGTCGGCGTGCATCACCATGCCAAGCGTGTTGGGCAGTTCGACCCACTCGAAGGCATCCATGTAGACCGCCAGGTACCACTCACAAATCTCGGTTGGCACGATACCGGCCAGCAAGGCGAAGTTGCCGGTAACCATCAACCGCTGAATATGGTGAGCGTAGCCCAACCGCAGGGTCTGCCCGATGGCCTGCGCCATGCAGCGCATGCGGGTGCGCCCGGTCCAGTAGAATTCTGGCAGCGCCCGGTGGTTGTTCAGGTGATTGAGCCCGGCATACGCCGGCATGCGCTGCCAATAGATGCCACGCACATACTCACGCCAGCCGATCAGCTGGCGAATGAAGCCTTCGGCTGCATTGAGCGGCACCCGCCCCTCACGCCAGGCTTTGTCGACGTCGTCGCACAGACGACGTACATCCAGAAGGCCGATGTTGAGCGCCGCACTGATGCGCGCATGAAACAGGTACGGCTCGCCTTCGGCCATCGCATCCTGGTAGTCACCGAAAGCCGCCAGGCCGAAATCCAGAAAATGCTGCCACAGCTGTTGTGCCTCGGCATGGGTCACGGGGTAATCGAAACCGTCGACGCCCCCGTAGTGGTCGCTGAAGCGCTGACGCACCAAGGCCACCACCGCTGCCGTGATGTCGTCTTGCGCAAAATGCGCAGCGAATGGGCCACGCAGCTGCCGTGGCAATGGCTTGCGATTGTCGCCATCGAAATTCCAGGCTCCCCCTGCCGGGCTGCCGTCAGGCTCCATGAGCAGGCCGGTTCGCTTGCGCATGCCACGGTAGAAGTGCTCCATACGCAGCTGGCGACGTTCTGTGGCCCAGCGCCCGAAGGCTTCACGGGAGCACAGAAAACGCGTGTCGCGAAACCACACAAGCGGCAGTGCGGCATCACGCAAGGCCTGCTCCAGGCGCCACTCACCGCACTCGGTCAAGTGAATGTGGGTGGCGCCCAAGGCTTGTTGCCATCGACGCAACTCACCCACGATGCTGCCGCTGTTACCCTCGGCGTCCAGCTCGACATAGTGCACCTGCCAACCCCGTTCACGCAGGGCCTGGGCAAAATGCCGCATGGCGCTGAAGATGAGAACGATCTTCAGCGGATGATGAGGTACGTATCGGGCCTCCCCCTCCACTTCCGCCATCAGGACCGCATCGCGAGCAGGGTCAAGGGACGTCAGACTTGCCAGGTCGAACGACAGTTGGTCACCCAGCACCAGGCCCAGGCGCATCGTCCGGGCTACCACTGGCTGGTGAGCGTTACCGGTACGCGCAACGGCGCGATGGGGCCGTCACGTTGCCCGCACATCTCATCATGCACCACCTGCTGCACCAGCATGCACGGCACCGGCGGCAGGTCGGCCAGCAACTGCCGCAGTTCGGTCGTGGAGCGCACGCGCACGGGCTGCCCCTGGGCATCGCTCAATGTCACAGGGCCGGCGTCGGTCAGGGCGCGCAGGAGGTAGAAGCCACCCTCCAGCGACAGCAGTTCAAGTTCCTTGGCTTCGCCGGTCGAAACCAGCTGGGTCAGCGCGATCAGGTTCATGGTGTGCCCTCTGGCAGGCGGCGGAAGAACAAGGTGATCTGGCCAATCTCCACGCCCAGCTTGCTCATGCTCGAGCGGTTGATCAGGGTGTCGTCATCCATGAGGTACATCCAGTCGTCCAGGTCTACCTGCCAGTGCCGCCCGTCGACCGGCAGATCCAGTTGGTAACGCCATCGCAGCGCGTTGCCCGCCACTTCGCCACGCGCCTCGCCGATCACGTCCCCCGCTGTTCCCCGCCAGCGCCCGGGGCCGTCCGGCACCAGCGTCCAGGTACGCTGCTGGCGTGTGCCATCGCTATAGAGAAAATGCTCGTCGAGGATCAGCCGTTCACCTTCGCGGCGGCTGTCGATGCGCACATGGAAGCGCTTGACCACCTCCCCGGAACGCTTCTGGAACATCCCCCACGCCTGAACCGGGCGCGAGAAGAACGCCGCCAGGTCCAGCTTCGGCTGCTCCTGGGCATAGTGCTCGATACCGACATTGCCACAACTGCCCAGAAGCAGGCAGGCAGCCAGAAACAGCGCTTTGTACATGTTCAGGCTCCTCGGTCATCGCCAGCCAGCCCAAGCAGCCGCTGACGCAATTGGGGGTCTCTGGCCCGCGGGTCAAGCCAGATGGCGAAGAAGGCCCGGGCGAACACCGGATCGTCGATCGCGTGGCTCAATTTGCCGTCGACGTAAAAGCGGCAACCCTGCCCCGGCAGGTACAAGCCCGTGATGCGCATGCCAGGGCTCACGTCCACGAATGCCTGCTCAATCGCCCTGGTCCATGCCGCGCGTTGCTGTGCCGTCATGCTGCCGCCACCCAGGCGTTGCATTTCCTCGAGGCTGGCCTTGACCAGCGTGTCCCGGGACAATGAACGGTGATACAGCAGCTCAAGGGCGAACGGCTGGTTCCAGTCCTGAACCGGGCCAACTGCCCATAACCGGGCGGTATACAGCCGCAGGCCAAACCAGGTGAAATCACCGGCGCCCAGCCGTTGCGCCGCAGGCAGCTCCGCTCGCCAGTCTGCCGCCGACGACATGGCGGCTAGCAGCAGGCACAGACAGGTCCAACGTGCAGGGTGCGCCATTCTGACCTCGAGCACTTTGGGAAATATTATACAATAGTAGACTCTTGTACACATATTCGCTGGAGCATGTACAGATTTCAATGCCAAGCATGCACATTTCTGCAAGCCTCGCGCCCCCGTTATCGAACACCCATGAAAGTCGAGATAGAAGGAATTGCTCATGCTGTACGTCGTCATGCTCGGTGGACGCCACCCACGGGCCAATATCGAGGTCCACGACGTGTTGTTCGCGCAGGCGGACTCACTTGAACAGGCCTACCCCCATCTGCGCCAAGCCTGGTTCGGGAGCCGAACGGGCCTGCACATCGACTCATGGATGGAAGTCGACGGTATTGGCCGCTACCGCGTCGCGTTCAGTCAGGTAGCGCCTGGCCCACACGAACCCAGGTTGTTCTTCATCAACCTTGGCGGTTACGAGCCCGGAGTGTTTGGCGAGGCACACCGCTACCTGCTGGTGGTGGCGAAGGACAAGGCCGAGGCCAGGCAACTGGGCAAACAGCGCCTGCAGGCAGACTGGCTCAAGCCGCATACCGACGCGGTACTGGACGTCGACGATTGCCTGCCGATCGACTGGGTGAACGACCGTTACGTGCACTTGATCGAAGGGCCACATGACGGCTTACGGCAGTACAGCGACTATATCCTGCTGTGAGCTCACCCCTGCCAGGTGCAAGAACGTTGGCAGGCATCACAGGACGAGGCGCCAGCGCCCAGCCAAGAGGACACTCCGATGAGCCTGATCAACGACCTTCAGACACCCGCCAACGTGCTGGTCTGCGGGGCCAGCCAAGGGATTGGCCTGGCATTGTGCACGCAGTTGCTGGCGCGCGATGACATCGGGCTGGTGTTCGCCGTTTCGCGACGAGCCACCACCAGCCCTGCGCTGGATACCTTGTTCACAGAGCACGGGCGACGGTTGGTTCGCCTCGACTGCGACGCCCGGTCCGAGCAGGCACTGCACACTCTGGCAGCACAGGTGGGCGCCTGCTGCGACCAGCTGAACCTGGTCTTCAGCACGCTTGGCGTGCTGCAAGAAGGCCCGGCACGGGCTGAAAAAGCGCTCAACCAGCTTGATATGGCGGGGTTGCTGAGCAGTTTCACAACCAACTGTTTCGCCCCTGTCCTGCTGCTCAAGCATTTGCTGCCGCTGCTGCGTCGGCACCCAATGGCCTTCGTCGCCTTGTCGGCGCGGGTCGGGTCGATCGGCGACAATCACCTGGGGGGCTGGTACAGCTACCGTGCCAGCAAAGCCGCGCTCAACCAGCTTCTGCGCACTGCAAGCATCGAGCTGAAGCGACTGAACCCCGCGTCAACGGTACTTGCATTGCATCCCGGCACCACCGACACCCAGCTTTCCCGACCCTTTCAGGGCAATGTGCCGCCGGGCAAACTGTTCTCGCCCGCGTTTGCCGCCACCTGCATCCTGGCACTTGTGAGCCGTCACGGCCCGGCGCAGAGCGGAACGTTCTGGGCGTGGGATGGCACGCCGATTCCCTGGTGACGCGCGCGGAGAGTTGCAGGCCAAGTCGATGAACCAGCCCTGAGCGAGAACGGTCAACCCTTTATCTGACAACGGCAGAAGGAAGGGTGGAACGAATGGTTTCGTTTGATCTGCAACGGATGCTGATAGGCGACTTCCCTTTTACCTTTCTGCTGGAAGTTGCTGTGCGTGTTTCAGCGGCCTTCCTGGCCGTGTTCTTCTTTCTGAAATTCAGTGGCCGGCGCGGGATCAGACAGCTGTCCCGGTTCGAACTCGTGGTCATTCTCACCCTGGGCTCAGCTGCCGGCGATGTGACCTTTTACGAGGACGTACCGCTGCTTCCGGTGGCCTTGGTTTTCCTCACGCTGTTCATGCTTTACCGAGGAACGGTCTACCTCATGAGGCGAAACAGAACCTGCGAGGCCTGGATCGACGGGCTGCCGGTCACGGTAGTGAAAGATGGCATGTACGAAATCCATTCGCTGCGGCACATGAACATTTCACCGAATGAGCTGTTCATGGAGCTACGCCAGCAAGGTGTCGAGCACCTGGGTCAGGTTCGACTGGGCCTTCTGGAAACCGATGGCGATCTCAGTTTGTACTTCTACGATCAGCAAGACACACGCCCAGGCCTGTCAGTGCTGCCGGTCGAGCATCGCCCGGAGTACACATCGCCGCCCGGCGCCGGGTTGCATTGCTGCGTGAGCTGTGGTTTCCCGGCCTACCATGAGCCTCATGACACCCTGGCGTGTTCACGTTGCGGTCATACGGTCTGGTCGCCTGCATTGGATACCGTGCGCAACCGTTAGCAGGTTCTCCCCATATCGCCAGGCATCGAGCAGGAACTTTGCTTGCTGTTTGCAGGCCCTTATGAAAGGCCTATCAGCACGAGGAGAATATGATGAGTGCCCAATTGAACGGTAAGCGCGTGGCCTTTCTGGTCACCGATGGCTTTGAACAGGTGGAACTGACCGGCCCGCGTGAAGCCTTGGAAAACAGCGGCGCGGTGGTCGATATCCTGAGCGAGAAAGAAGGCACGGTACGTGGCTGGAACCATGACGAACCCGCCGACGCGTTCAGCGTGGATGCGACTTTCGACAGTGCGCAGCTTGACCTCTACGACGCTTTGGTGCTGCCTGGCGGTGTGCAGAACTCCGACACCATTCGCTTGATCCCCGGCGCGCAGAAACTGCTAAAAAGCCATGATGCGGCCGGCAGGCCGGTGGCGGTTATCTGCCACGGCGCGTGGCTGCTGATATCGAGCGGGTTGGCCAAAGGCAAACGAATGACCAGCTACAAGACCTTGCAAGATGACATTCGCAATGCGGGCGGTACGTGGGTGGATGAACAAGTGGTGGTCGATGGCAACCTCATCACCAGCCGCCAGCCGGACGATATCCCCGCCTTCAATGAGCAGTTGATCAAGGCACTGGCAGACTGACCCTGGTTCTGTTCAGTGCGTGCTGGTTGCCCATGGTGGCGACCAGCGCGCGCTGATCACGCCAGCTGGATGAAAACCGAATAGCTGCCCAGCAACACCCAGAAGCACAGGAAAATCCAGGGCGTGCGCAAGGAAAACAGCAGCGATTTGCGGTGCCCCGCCTGAGAGGTTTCGGCCTCGCAGAACAGCGGCGACTCGTCATAGGCCAGCCCCATCAGCGGCTCGCTGCGCAGCAAGTGGCTCTGCTTCATCTGCCAGTGCTCGATAATCCGGAAGGCCGCGCGGATGCCAGGCCAGGCATTCAGTGTACTGAGCACGCCGAGCAGTGCGAGAAAAGCCGGGACCATCAGGGTGAACATTTCGCCCCAGCTTTGGTTCAGGTTACCCATCGATGACACGTAGGCGATCACCAGGAACGACTGGGCCGCAAGATAAGCGTCGGTACGGTTGGCCAGGATGGTGGTCTCATACTGAATTTCGCGTCGATAGAAATCCAGCCGCTCCTTGGGCGTACCGAACATCCTCTCGTTCGTCTGATCGATCTCATGTTCCGGCGTGGAAGGCGTGATGATTCGAGGCACTGCAGACTCCTTGATAACGTGGGCCTCACCCATGCCAGCAGGCCCCGTCAGCGGTAGAGCTAGGCGGAGGGTAAAAATTCACTGGGAATGGGTGCATCAACCGCTCGTCGCTCAGCACGAAGATCCACTTCAACACTGGCCTGGCGCGCCTTTCGAACGGGAATGAGCGTTCCAACCCTGCAGGAGCTTCCAGCATGAGCGACTACCCTACCCCTCCATTCCCATCCCAACCGCAAAGCGTTCCCGGTTCCCAGCGCAAGATGGATCCGTATCCGGACTGCGGTGAGCAGAGCTACACCGGCAACAATCGCCTCGCAGGCAAGATCGCCTTGATAACCGGTGCTGACAGTGGCATCGGGCGTGCGGTGGCGATTGCCTATGCCCGAGAAGGCGCTGACGTTGCCATTGCCTATCTGAATGAACACGACGATGCGCAGGAAACCGCGCGCTGGGTCAAAGCGGCTGGCCGCCAGTGCCTGCTGCTGCCCGGCGACCTGGCACAGAAACAGCACTGCCACGACATCGTCGACAAGACAGTGGCGCAGTTTGGTCGCATCGATATCCTGGTCAACAACGCCGCGTTCCAGATGGCCCATGAAAGCCTGGACGACATTGACGACGATGAATGGGTGAAGACCTTCGATACCAACATCACCGCCATTTTCCGCATTTGCCAGCGCGCCTTGCCCTCGATGCCAAAGGGCGGTTCGATCATCAACACCAGCTCGGTCAACTCTGACGACCCGTCACCCAGCCTGTTGGCCTATGCCGCGACCAAAGGGGCCATTGCCAATTTCACCGCAGGCCTCGCGCAACTGCTGGGCAAGCAGGGCATTCGCGTCAACAGCGTCGCACCCGGCCCGATCTGGACCCCGCTGATCCCGGCCACCATGCCTGATGAGGCGGTGAGAAACTTCGGTTCCGGTTACCCGATGGGACGGCCGGGTCAACCTGTGGAGGTGGCGCCAATCTATGTCTTGCTGGGGTCCGATGAAGCCAGCTACATCTCGGGTTCGCGTTACGCCGTGACGGGGGGCAAACCTATTCTGTGATCGTGCTGCCGGCGCCTGCTGACGCGGGCCTCGGCGCCTCTGGCAGAGCGGTATCGAGCCTGAGCTTGACGCGTGCCCTACCAGACGTCATCAGCGTTGAACCCTGCCGCCCACTGCTACTCAACCTCATGCAAGCCATTTTTCATTCGCCCGCGACGAGGTGACACCATGAATGCTATCGACCTGCTGGTTCAAGACCATAAATTAGTCAAGAAGCTGCTGGAAGAGCTCTGTGCGACCACAGAGCGTGCCGTGAAGAAACGCGCCGAACTGCTGCAACGCATTGAGCAGGAACTGCAAATCCACACCGCTCTGGAGGAGGACATTCTCTACCCGGCGATCAAGCAAGCCGGTGGTAAAGAGGAAGCCAAGATGTATTACGAAGCCAAGGAAGAACACCGGACTGTCGACGCCCTGGTGCTGCCTGATCTGCTTCATACGCAGCCAGGCACGCTTGAGTTCGCCGGTCGGGTCAAGGTGATGAAGGAGCTGCTTGAGCATCACATCGAGGAAGAGGAGGAAGAACTCTTCCCCACCGCGAAAAAGCTCCTCGGCAAAGACCAACTGGACGAGCTGGGGCTCGCCATGCAAGCCCAGAAAAAACTGCTCAAGGGTGAGCAACGGGCCGCTTGAATCAAAGGCGCCAGGCCGGGTCGGGCACGACCGGCCCGGCCTGACGCCAGGGATTAATGTTTGGGACTCGCTTCGATGGAGAGCTGGATCGAATTGCTGGAGTGGCCGGCCATGGTGGTCACAGTGGTGGCAGCCTGGTGCATCGGGTCGCACCGCCCAGGACGGCGCATGGTCGGCTTCTGCTGTTTCATCGCCAGCAACATACTGTGGTCAGTCTGGGGGTGGCATACCCAGGCCTGGGCTTTGATTGTGCTGCAGCTTGTGTTGTGCCTCATGAACCTGAGGGGGTGGCGCAAGAACAAAAGCGCTTCAAGTAAATCGCAGGTCACACTTGCCGGGCATCCCTTCGCACCGCCTGAGGAGGTACGCCCAACACACGGACGAATACCTCGCGCAGGTGCCGGCGGTCCCTGAACCCGGTTTCCTTGGCCACCACCTCCAGGCTGTGCCGGCTCTGCTCGATCATCAGCCGGGCAGCCTCCAGCCGCAGGCCCTCGATGGCCTTGGCGGGTGACTGCCCGGTTTCGGCGGTGAATACACGGGTGAACTGCCGCGGGCTCAGGTGCGCCACCTGGGCCAGCTCTTCCACGCACAATGGGCGGCTGAGGTGCCTGCGCGCGTAATCCAGGGCGCTCTGGATACGGTCCGTCCTGGGCGACAGCGACAACAGTTCGGAGTGCTGGCACTGCCCGCCAGAACGGCGTTGGTGCATGACCATCTTGTGCGCTACCGACCTGGCCATCTCGTTACCCAGATCCTTTTCCACCATGCCCAGGGCCATGTCCAGGGCGGCGGTCATGCCGGCGGACGTCCAAATCGGCCCATCGACGATGAAGATCCGGTCTTCCTCGACGTCGATCTTCGGGTGCAACTCACGCAACTTGTTCGCGTAGGCCCAGTGGGTTGTAGCACGCCGCCCATCCAGCACCCCGGCCTGCGCCAGAACGAAACTCCCGGTGCATAGGCCCGCAGTGCGCCGCGCAGCGTCGACAAAGCCCCGTACGCTGGCCAGCACCTCGTCACCGGGTGGCGTCAACGGCGTCAGCGTACCCGTCACCATCCAGGTGTCGGCCAGGCCAGGGGCAGCCAACGGCAGCGTCTCGACAGACATCCCCAGCGAGGAGCGTAGCGTGCCGCCCCCGACAGAAAAGTTCTCGAGCCTGTAAACCGCTTTGCCGGCGACGATATTGGCAAACTCGAACACGGTTTGCGTTGCCAGGCACATGATCTGAAAGCCTTCGGTTAACAAATAGCCGACCCGGTGCATGCTTGAGCCCCTCTGAGCAATGTCCTGAAAAACTACCATATACGTCCTTTAAGACAAAAACTGTCTTCTGCATGATGGCTCCACCCACACAAAGCAACGGAGTATCACCATGACACAGGCATTCAAAGGCACCGCGCTTGTCACCGGCGCGTCCACCGGCATCGGTTCGCTCTACGCAGAACAGTTGGCACGCCGCGGCTATGACCTGGTACTGGTGGCCCGCAACCGGGAACGCCTCAACGCATTGGCGGCCCGGCTCACCACCGAAACGCGGCAGAACGTGGAAGTGTTCCCGGCCGACCTGGCCAATACAGATGACCTTGCCAAGGTAGAACGCAAGCTGCGCGAAGACGCCAGCATCAGCATGCTGGTGAACAACGCGGGCATCGGCACCCACACCAGCCTGCTGGAAAGCGATGTCGAACGCATGGCCGAAATGATCAGCCTGAACGTCACCGCCCTCACCCGCCTGACCTATGCGGCTGTACCCGGTTTTGTAGCGCGCAAGCAGGGGGCGATCATCAATATCTCGTCCATCGTCAGCCTGGCGCCAGAACTGCTCAACGGCGTATACGGCGGCAGCAAGGCGTACGTCACTGCGTTCACCCAGTCCCTGAACAAGGAGCTGGCGGGCAAGGGGGTTCAGGTGCAGGCGGTACTGCCCGGGGCTACCGCCACTGACTTCTGGCAAATCGGTGGCTTACCGGTCGAAAACCTCGACCCCGGCATCGTGATGTCGGCCCAGGACCTGGTGGACGGTGCGCTGCAGGACTTCGACAACGGAGTGCTGATCTCCTTGCCGTCGATGCAAGATCTGCAAGCCTTCGACCAATACGAAGCTGCCCGGCAGGCCTTGTTCAGCCAGCTGTCCAGCAACCAGCTTGCACCGCGTTACAGCGCCAGCTGACGGATGCGCGTGAGGCGCTTACGCTTGGTAACGAGTGCCTCACACCATTTTCACTGAGGGAGAGAAAGTCTTGCGCTACTTGGCCAGTTTATCGACTTAATCCAAACCACTAGCCTGAGCTCACTTTTCCAATACCCAAGAGGTTGCGCCCATGAAGGCTGTCGTTTACACCCAACCCGGTTTGCCGATCCAGGACCCACAGTCGCTGTATGACGCGCAGTTGCCCGAACCCAAACCGGGTGCCCGGGATCTGCTGGTCGAGGTAAAGGCCATTGCTGTCAACCCGGTCGACACGAAAATCCGCGCGAGCCGCGGCGGTGAGCAACCACAGGTTCTTGGCTGGGATGCGGTTGGCGTTGTTCGCGAGGTTGGGCCAGAGGTCACGTTGTTCCAACCTGGCGATGAGGTTTACTACGCCGGTGCCATCGACCGTGCTGGCAGCTACAGCGAGCGCCATGTGGTGGACGAGCGTATCGTCGGACACAAGCCCCGCAGCCTGGACAACGCCAGTGCCGCAGCCCTGCCCCTAACTTCCATCACCGCATGGGAGCTGCTGTTCGACCGCCTGGGTGTCGAAGAAAACGGGGGCCAGGGCCAAAGCCTACTGGTGATCGGAGCCGCCGGCGGAGTGGGCTCGATCCTGGTCCAGCTCGCCAGCAAGCTCACACAGCTGGTGGTCATCGGCACAGCGTCGAGGCCTGAAACCAAAGCCTGGGTCAAGGAACTGGGGGCGCATCATGTCATCGATCACACCAAACCCATCCCGCATCAACTGGAAGCGCTCAATCTGAGCCAGGTCGACCATGTGATCAGCCTGACCCATACCGACACCTACCTCCCCCAACTGGTCGAAGTGCTTCGTCCACAAGGCAAGCTCGCGCTGATCGACGACCCGGCGCAACTGGATGTCATGCCGCTCAAGCGCAAATCCCTCTCCCTGCACTGGGAGCTCATGTTCACGCGTTCGCTGTACCAGACCGAGGACATGATCAAGCAGCATCAACTACTCGATCGCATTTCACAGCTGGTCGATGATGGGGTGCTCAAGACCACCCTCGGCGAGCACTACGGCACCATCAACGCCGAGCACCTCAAACGCGCTCACGCCCTGATCGAGAGCGGGAAAGCACGCGGCAAGATTGTTCTGGAAGGTTTCTGATCGCGTTCCGGTTCTGATCCAGGGCTCAGCTTTCAAGACCACCCCGGCCTCCGCTTCGCGAATGCACAAGCCATGAATCACCACCTGAAAGGAACGTTTCCCGGCGGCGGCTGGCCTCCTCAAGGTTTTGCAGTGCGCCCTTTTTTCCACTGCGCCCTGGAGACACCTTCAGCGTAGCCGGTGACACCGATCGCTACCTGCTGAATGCGGCCGCCATGCTGAAGGAAGGCCTCGACCTGCTCGCAGATGCGAACATGGGCTTTTTGGGCCGCGCTGGGGTACGTCTGGGACATGTTGGCATCTCGGTTATGAGCCACTGAACGACAGTCACCCGAGCAAGCACTATACACCCTGCATTGCCATCAGCGTCTGAAGCCTACCAAAACCCTGCTTTTGTCGACCGAAGGGCATGGCGATGGTGAGCTGCAAGCGCACAAGCCCAGGAAGGCTTGCCAGTACATATGGAAATACGTATATTCGACTTTCCGCATGTACAGGCACCCCCCATGATCACACCGCCCGATGTCTTCAAGAGCCTCTCTGACGAAACCCGCGCTCGCGCCACTCTGCTTATCGCCAGCCTGGGCGAACTGTGCGTCTGCGAGCTGATGTGCGCGCTCAACGACAGCCAGCCCAAGATCAGTCGCCATCTGGCACAACTGCGCAGCAATGGCATGCTGCTGGACCGCCGTCAGGGCCAGTGGGTGTATTACCGCCTGAATCCGGAGCTGCCTTCCTGGGTTCACGAAATGCTTCAGGTCACCTTGCAAGCCAATTCGCAATGGCTGGCTGACAATGCCCTTCGGCTGAAGAACATGGACGGTCGCCCCGTGCGTGATTCCGTCTGCTGCTGATCATCACCAAGCGAGATTTTCATGCTGCCCGCCATTGCTGTCTTCGTGTTCACCCTCATACTGGTCATCTGGCAGCCCAAGGGGCTCGGTGTTGGCTGGAGCGCCGCGCTAGGCGCCATCATCGCCCTGGCTACAGGCGTAGTTTCCCTGCATGACATCCCTGCCGTATGGGCCATTGTCTGGAACGCCACCGCCACGTTCATCGCGGTCATCATCATCAGCTTGCTGTTGGATGAGGCGGGTTTCTTCGAATGGGCCGCTTTGCATGTGGCGCGCTGGGCTAACGGCGGCGGCTACCGCCTGTTCGCCTTCTGCGTACTGCTCGGCGCCGCTGTATCGGCGCTGTTCGCCAACGACGGTGCGGCGCTGATCCTCACCCCCATCGTCATGTCGATGCTGCTCGCGCTGCGCTTTTCGCCCGCCGCGACACTGGCCTTTGTCATGGCCGCGGGCTTCATTGCCGACACGGCAAGCCTGCCGCTGGTGGTCTCCAACCTGGTCAACATCGTCTCGACCGACTACTTCGGCCTGGGCTTCGCCGAATACGCATCGGTGATGGTGCCGGTGAACATCGCCAGCGTGGCGGCCACCCTGCTGGTGCTATTCCTGTACTTCCGTCGTGATATCCCCAAGCAGTACGCGCTCGATGCGCTGAAGGCGCCGAGCGAGGCAATTCATGACCACGCCACCTTCAAAGTCGGTGGGTGGGTGCTGCTGGTGCTGCTTGCAGGCCTGTTCGCACTGGAGCCTCTGGGCATACCGATCAGTGCGGTGGCCGCCGTCTGTGCCACAATCCTCTTTGCCGTGGCCGCTCGCGGTCACCGCATCTCAACCCGTCGCGTGCTGCGGGAAGCGCCGTGGCAGGTGGTGATTTTTTCTCTGGGCATGTATCTGGTGGTGTACGGCCTGAAGAACGCCGGCCTCACGGACATGCTCACCCACCTGCTGGACAGGCTTGCCGAGCAGGGCCTGTGGAGCGCGGCCATTGGCACCGGGTTGATCTCCGCGCTGCTGTCCTCAGTCATGAACAACATGCCCAGCGTGCTGATCGGCGCCTTGTCGATCCAGGCCAGCGGCGCAGAGGGCGTGGTACGTGAGGCGATGATCTACGCCAACGTCATCGGCTGCGACCTCGGCCCGAAGATCACCCCGATTGGCAGCCTCGCCACACTGCTTTGGCTGCATGTGCTGGCGCGTAAAGGCATGCGCATCACCTGGGGTTACTACTTCAAGGTCGGCCTGCTGCTCACCGTACCGGTTTTGCTGATCACCCTTTCTGCTCTGGCAATGCGCCTGAGCCTCTGACATTCGCCCCCCAGCGGAGGAGCCCTCCATGCGAGTCCTGTTCATGTGCACGGCCAACAGCTGCCGCAGCATCCTGTCCGAAGCAATGTTCAACCACCTGGCACCGCCCGGTTTCGAGGCAGTCAGCGCTGGCAGTTTCCCCAAGGGCCAGGTGTTGCCACGCAGCCTGAGCACGTTGCAGCAGGCCAATATTTCGACCGAGGGCCTGAGCAGCAAAGGCAACGATGCATTCGAGGGCAACCCACCCGACATCGTCATCACCGTCTGCGACAAGGCCGCGGGCGAAGCCTGCCCGGTGTATTTCGGCCCTGCGCTGAAGTCGCATTGGGGGCTGGAAGACCCCTCCGATGTCGTGGGTGACGAAGCATCGGTCGATGCGGCGTTCCGCGCCACACTGGCCCGCATCGGATCTCGCTGCCAGGCCTTCTTCGCACTGCCGTTCGATCAACTCGACCGCGAGCAGCTCAAGCACGCGCTGGATCGCATCGGCTCGCTTTGAACAGGAAAAATACATGTCCGAGCAACTGCCTAACCTCGACCTCACGCTGTTCGACCTGCCGCCTTCGGCAACCCCGACCAGCGAACACAAACCACGCATCCTGCTGCTGTACGGGTCTACCCGAGAACGCTCCTTCAGTCGCTTGCTGGTAGAAGAAGCCGCGCGTCTGCTGGAGCACTTCGGTGCCGAAACCCGCACCTTCGACCCGTCGGGCCTGCCGCTGCCTGACGATGTCCCCGTGGAGCATCCCAAGGTGCAGGAGCTGCGAGAACTGGTGCAATGGTCAGAAGGCCAAGTGTGGTGCTCGCCGGAGCGCCATGGGGCGATGTCTGCGGTGTTCAAGGCACAGATCGACTGGATTCCGTTGGCGCTGGGGGCATTGCGCCCCACCCAAGGCAAGACCCTGGCCGTGATGCAGGTGTGCGGCGGATCGCAGTCGTTCAACGTGGTCAACCAGTTGCGTGTGCTGGGCCGCTGGATGCGGATGTTCACCATCCCGAACCAGTCTTCGGTACCCAAGGCTTATCTGGAGTTCGACGACGCCGGGCGGATGAAGCCATCGCCGTACTACGATCGCGTGGTTGATGTCATGGAGGAGCTGGTGAAGTTCACCGTCCTGCTGCGCGACCGCCAGGCATTTCTGGTCGATCGCTATTCGGAGCGCAAGGAAAGCGCCGAGCAGCTATCTGAGCGGGTCAATCAGCGATCCATCTGAAGCAAAGGTGATTCAAGACAGTGGAAACGACAAGGTAGCGGCCAGCCCGCTACCCGCTCTGTTTTCAAGGCGTACCTGCCCCCCCATACGGTCGATGATGGTCGCGACGATGGACAGCCCGAGGCCAGCACCATTTGGGCTATTTCGGCTGTAAAAGCGCTCGAATACACGGGACAGGCTCTCCTCATCGATACCCGTCCCTTCATCCTCGACGACCAGTTCGACGCTGCTGTCCAGGCGCCGCAGTAACACGGCGATGCGCCCACCAGGCGGTGAGTGTTCTACCGCGTTGGACACCAGGTTCTGTAGCGCAATGCCCAGCGCGCCGGCGTCGATCTGCAGGTGGTGGTCCCCTTCGTCGATGTCCAGCGAGGGTTCCAGGCCTCGGTCCAGTATCCATGGGGTCAGTTCAGCCAGGGTTTCGGTGACGACCTCGGCCAGGTCGATCCGGGTGCTGGCTCGCTGCCCCAGTCTTGGCTCGACGCGGGCCAAGGTCAGCAACTGGTTGACCACCCGTGTCAGCCGATCGACCCCGCCCACAAGAAAGCCCAGGGCTTTCTGGCGCTCGGCATCATTGCTGGCGGCCAGCGCGTTCTGCGCGTGCAGGCGCAATACGGCCAGAGGCGTACGCATTTCGTGGGCAGCATCGGCAATGAAGCGATGTTCACGCCGCAGCAGATCGTCGATCTGCGCCAGCAAGCGATTGATCGCGGCCTGCATGGGCTCCAGTTCAGTGGGAAGCGGTACCAGTTGCAGCGGCTCCAGCGAATCGGCATGGCGTCTTCGGATGACATTGGCCATGTTCTGCAGTGGCCGCAGCCCCCAGCCGATCGCAGCCCAGACCAGCAGTGCCAACGCCAGGCTGCCAAGCAGGAACGGGAACAGCGTGTGGCGAACGATGCGGTCGATCAGGTCGTAGCGCACATCATCACGCTCACCCACCCAGATAAGCCAGTGTTTTTCCGGGACCGGCAAAACGAAACCGCGCCATTGTTCACCGCCACTGGAAAAGTCATAGAACCCCGGAGCAGTGGGTGGTGGGTCGATGGGTGGCGCACTGGGTGTATGCACCAGCAACGCCATGCCTTCACCCCAGACCTGGAATGCCAGCTTGCTTTCGTAAGGGTGCCCCACCTGGTGCCGCCCCGCTTTGCCCAAGGCATCGTTGAAGGCCTGATACAGCGCCTCACGCGAGCCCTCTTGTACCGGCATGCTCATGACGCCTTGCAGCAAACGCGCGTTCTGGGCCAGGTGCGCGTCATACACCTCGTTAATTTCGTGGCTGCTGTCGTGGTAGTTATAGAGCGCGAGCAAGCCGGTACCGAGTAGCAGCAAGAGCATCACGCGCCACAGCGTGCGCTGGCGAAGCGAGGTCATGCCTTGACCTCGACCAGATAGCCGATGCCGCGCACCGTGCGAATCAGGCCGTTGAACAGCTTCTTGCGCAAATGGTAGATGTTCACCTCCAGCGTGTTGCTCTCCGGCTCTTCATCCCAGCCATACAGCAGTTGAGTCAGGCGCTCACGTGTGAATACCTTGCCGGGCTGTGCCAGCAACTCATGCAACAGCACATACTCTTTGGGGGTGAGCACAACCTCGACGCCGTTGTATTGCACTTGCTGGGTGGTCGGGTCCAGGCTGACCCCGGCATGCTCGATCAGCACCTTGGCGCGCCCGACGCTGCGCCGCAGCAAGGCGCGCAGGCGTGCCTTGAGCTCATTGAGGTCGAAAGGCTTGACCAGGTAATCATCGGCGCCGGCATCCAGGCCGGCAATGCGATCATCGAGGGCATCCCGCGCGGTGAGGATCAGCACCGGCAAGCTGTCGCCGCCGGCGCGTAATCGCCTGAGTAGCTCGAGGCCATCCATGCGGGGCAATCCAAGATCCAGGATCACCAGGTCGAAGGTCTCGTGCTGCAACGCATGCAAGCCACTGACACCGTCGCGCAACCAGTCGAGGGTGTAACCCTCCTGGCGCAAGCCGTCGCAGATCCCTTCCCCCAGTGCGATGTCATCCTCAACCAGCAACAGCCGCATGTTCAGTCCTGTTTGTCCTTGATGGCCTTGAGTAAAGCATCGATATCGGCACGCCGGCCCTGGTCAGCCAACTCACGCCCCGGCCGGGGCGGTGCCTGCAAGGCTTTCTGCAGGGCGGCGGTAGCTTCAGGGTAGCGCTTCTGCCGATAAAGATGATCGGCCCAGAAATAGTTGCTGTCGATACCGTTGGGGTTGATCTGCAAGGCTTTGCGCAGCATCTTGTCGGCCATCTCGGCATCACCGAAACCGATAGGCCAGCCGGGCACCTGGTCATACAGCGTGCCCAGGCTGGTGTAGGCCGAACCTTGCAGGGCGTTTGGGTCCAGCGTCATGGCCTGCTCCAGGCTGGCTTTCGCCGCCTTGACCTTGCCCAGTGCACCGAGGCCACCCGTCGCCCCCGCCCAACTGCTGTTGATGATGCCCTCCCAGATCAAGGGTTCAGGTGTGCCGGGATACTGACGAACAAACGTTGCTGCATCGCCTGCCAGCTTTTCGAAGGCGTCGGCACGCTTATCCTTGGGCATTTGGTACTGAATCTGCGCCCAGCGCTGCTGCAGATCACTCAGGCGCTGGCTGCCTGCCTGGTCCAATGCCCAGGTGAAGGGTGCAAATGCCAGCAAGCTGGCAATGAACAGACGCTTCATTTGTTCGACTCCTTGGAGTGGCTGCCGATATAGCGGCGAATGACTGGCAGTTGCTTGCGCAGTGCGCGGTCGACCATGCCCGGCAACATGCCGTTGATACGCACGAAGAGCTTTTCCGGCCACCCCAGGTAAAGCTCGGTGCGCTCGGATTGCACCGCCTGGAGCACAGCACGGGCGACGTCCGCCGGGTCGTCCATACCAACTTTCAGCGCTTGATTGAGCGCAGTCGCAGCGCTGCTGTTCATCGTTGTGCGGGTCGCCCGGGGGGCGGCATACAGCACGTTCACCGTGGTATCGGCCAACTCGCGGCGCAGCGCTTCCGAAAAACCACGCAGCGCAAACTTGCTGGCGCAGTAGGTGGCGTAGCCGGGGTAGCCGATCGAGCCATAGGTCGACCCGACATTGACCACCAACGCCTTGGGTTGAGCGCGCAGCAACGGCAGGCAGGCGCGTGTCAGTTGCAGGGGAGCCTTCAGGTTGATGTCCAATAGCTCGTCCAGCGCATACTCATCCAGCTGGTCGAGCAGAGCGAAGCGATTCACGCCAGCAGCGTTGATCAGCACATTCACAGCCCCCATCTCGCGTGCCCGCTCGATGACCTGTTCGCGCCCTGACGGGCTGCGCAGGTCGGCTTCCTGCCAGCGCAGACGATCAGGGTACCGGTTCATCAGGCCAGCCAGCTTGCCCATATGCCGACTGACGGCCAACACCTGGGCACCGGCAGCGCAGAGCTGTTCAGCCAGCGCCAGGCCTATGCCCCCACTGGCGCCGGTGAGGATTACCACGGACTCAGCCAAACGCATGGTGCACCTCTTGCTGCCCGGCACGCGGCAAGCCCTGGAACATCTCGGTGTACAAGCGGTAGACGACCTTGGCCGCGTGGAGGACGGCCTGCTGGTCACCGGCATCGTCGAGGCGGTCCATCAACCGTTTGTAGGTCACCATGTGCTCCTGGTCGAGCGCACCGTGCGAGCTGAGGTAGCTGAACGCCTGGTCAGGCAGGGCCAATGTGCTCTGGATAACGCCCGCCGCCTGGGTGGCAAGGGCGATGCTGGTGCCTTCGAGCACGTTGACCATGCCGAACAACCCGACCGGGTTGCCACGGGCGATCAGGTCGTACAGGTAGGCGACCATCAGCTCGATGGATTGCACCGGCTGGCCATCGCGCACGGCCTCCCAGTCACCACCGCACGCTCTGATGTCGTTGAGGATCCACTGCTCGTGGCCGTATTCCTCTTCAATGTATTCGCAGACCGCACCGCGCAGCCACTCCAGCCGCAGCGGCAATCGAGCCCCACAGGCCATCATCAGTGGCACGGTATGGCGCACGTGGTAATAGGCCTGGGTCAGGAAGGCGACGTAGCTGTCCAGGCTGACCTGGCCGGCCAGCGCTTCGCGGATCACCGGTACGGCGAACAGCGCCTGACGCTCTTGGGCGGTTTGTACTTGCAGGGTGTCGAAAAAGGACATTGTGAACCTCACAACGAGATGTCGGACAACAGGGTGTGGTAACGCTGCAAGATCGCCTCACGTCGCGGGCGGCCATTGGCAGTCAGGGTTTCGTCAAGCGTGCTCAGAGGCATTGGCAAGCGGCGCCAGGCTTGCACCCTGGCGTAATCGGGCAATCGCGCGTTGCATTGCTGTACGGCCTGTTCGATGGCCTCGTCGCTGATGCCGGGATCCAGCGGCCAGAGCAAGGCAAGGTTGCGTGGCAAGGCCTCGCCATGCACGAAAGCCTGGGCGATCACGCCACTTTGGCTCAGCTCGGCTTCCACCCACTCCGGGTTGACGTTGCGCCCGAAACTGGTGATGAACTGATGCTTCTTGCGGCCATTCAGGTAGAGGTAGCCCTCCTCATCGAGGTGGCCTACATCGCCTGTTGCCCACCACTGCCCTGTTACAGGCGGCTCTCCCAGGTAGCCCAGCAGTGTCGAGCCGGCCACCAGGACTTCGCCATCCTCGGCGATGCGCACCTGCACATGCGGCAATGGCTTGCCGACGCTCCCAGGGCGCACAGCCCCTGTGCGGTTGAGCGCCACTACCGAGGCGCACTCGGACAAGCCGTAACCTTCGAACACCGGCAAACCGACCGCCTCGGCCCGCGCGAGCAGGCTTGGCGATACCCGAGCACCGCCTACCGCCACCAAACGCAGTGGGCCGACCCGCATCAGCCCACGCTCGATCGCTGTCACCAACCCCATCAGCAGCTGCGGCACAAGGATCAGGCTCTGCGCCCCACTGAGGGCGATTGCGCCCAGCAGGCGCTTGAAATCGACCTGGCTTGCCCCTCCCATCCCCAACTGCTGCTGCGGATAGAGCTGCACACAAGCGCCAGCCATGAGCGCGGCGTAGACGCCCAGGTTTTCCAGCAGAACACCCAGTGGCAGTACCGCCAGGTATCGCTGCGGCGCGGTTGGGCGGCTGGCGGCCTCCAGCTCATGCGCCACACGCAGCAGGGTTTCAGCGCTCAGGCACACGCCTTTGGGCGTGCCGGTGCTACCGGAGGTGTAAGTGATCTTGGCAGTGCCCTCAGGCAGCGCCGGGGCGACAACACTGTCACGCCGCCAGACGCCAGCTGGCGCCTGCCGGGCAAAACCAAGCGCAATGAGCTGTTCGGCCCACTGCGCCTCGCACACGGCCGCCGTGACTCCGCTTTGCTGCAAGCAGTGCTGGAACTGGGTCGCGCTGAAAAACGGCGGCACTGTCACACTGGCGCGTTCGGCGAACAGCGCCGCCAAATCCCAGAATAGCGCTTCGGGCCCGTTATCCAGCACCACGGCGAAGGTTCCCGGTGGTTGGCTACGCAGGCAACCCGCACGGGATTCGACTTCGTCGAGCAGTTGCCGGTAGGTGTAACGCTGCGCATCGCCCTGAACGGCCACGGCGTCAGGATGCTCCACGGCGTGCTGGCGCAACAGTGCCTGAAAGGCAGTCAGTTCATGCCGCATGGCCGGTCTCCAGGGCTAACATGGGAAACCCAAGCCGCTCGAACATGCCCGCCTGCTTCAGGGCATCGAAGCCAACGCCTATGTTGCCGGCAAATACCTGGGGTCGCTGGTCGTAGTAGGTCCCCCACTGGTCCACTTGGCCCTGCAAGCGCGCAGGATCCGCTGAGGCCAGAACGGTGGGCACCAGCCCCAGTCGCCGGAAACTGTTGAACAGTGTCGCGGCGCCCGTGAATGCGACCCACTCCAGACCTCGCATGGCCAGCAACCACGTCACGGCGATGATCATTATTCGAGCGCTGCCGGCGCTGAGCGAGGCCAGGTTGCCCACCTCTACCATGCAGTTGCGATCTGGCGAGGCACCGGTTACCCGTGAAACGGCCGATTCCAGAGGCTCGTCCAGATACCGCTCAAGAAAGAGCGGCCCTTCGCTGGCCGGCCGCATGCCTGCCGCCGCGATCAGGCGACCGTGGCTACCCTGCAAGGCAAGCAGCTCCGGCAGGTAATGCTGCACATCCGCCTGGTGCACACTGGCAAAGCGCTCGTGTATGAAGTGCTCCAGCTCGCCTCGCCCATGATCGCCGCTAAGGTGAAGAGAAAGGTGCGCCTGATGATCGGCATGGCTACCGATGGGTAACGGAAGCAAACTGTGCCATTGATGAGACTGAGTCATGAAGTTTCCCCCGCCTAGGTGCGACGGAGGAAATTATCGGGGCCGAATCTGAATACAATCTGAAGTCGGCTACTGTCGGAGCGCCTCAGCCCGGCGCTCGTTCATGTGCTGAACCGACTATGACCGAGCACGACGCGTACCCAGCTCGATCCAGACGGGCGCATGGTCGCTGGCCTTGGCCTCGTTGCGCACCCATGCATCGACACCCGCCCGTTTCAGATAAGGCGCAAGCTCGCGATTGAGCAACAGGTGATCGATTCGCAACCCGGCATTGCGGGCCCAGTGGTTACGGAAATAGTCCCAGAAGGTGTAGACACGCTCGTCCGGGTACAGATGGCGTATGGCATCGAGCCAGCCCTGGTCAAGCAGTCGTTGGTAACACGCTCGCGACTCAGGCTGCAGCAGTGCGTCCTTCAGCCAGGAACGCGGGTTATAGATGTCCATGTCGGTGGGCACGACATTGAAATCCCCTGCCAGCAGCGTGGGGTGGCCACTTTCCTGGAGGCTGCGCGCATGCTGGATCAGGCATTCGAACCAGTGCAGCTTGTAATCGAACTTGGGCCCGGGCTGCGGGTTGCCGTTCGGCAGGTAGAGACAAGCGACCAACACCCCGTGTGCCGCAGCTTCCAGATAGCGGCTCTGGCTGTCCTCTTCCAGGCCGGGCAAGCCGCGGCGAACCTCGAGCGGATCCCTGCCCCGCACCAGAATGGCCACGCCGTTCCATGACGGTTGCCCATGATGAAGGCTGCCATAGCCTGCTGCCTCAAGCTCCGCGCGAGGGAACTGCTGATCGGCCGCCTTCAGCTCCTGCAGGCAGGCAATGTCGGGCTGCTCCCGCTCCAGCCAGGCCAGCAGCGCCGGCAAACGGCTGCGGATGCCATTGATGTTGAAGGTGGCAATCTTCAGCGCTTTCATGCGTCCGGGTCGCTCACATGGGCCTGCACGGCATCTTCCAGCGCGCGGATATGCGCCTCATCGGCCAGCGCCTTGAGCGCCAACCAGTCGTCCCAGTCGATGGCACCGTCGTCGCGCAGGGCCTCGGCTGTGCGAAGCAGTTCATGGTGGTAGGCATCCGGTGACGCGCGCCGGTAACTGATGTCGTCGTACTGGGCGTACCAGGCTTCAAGCTCGGGAATGTTGCGTTCGATGCTCATGAAAGCGTCCTCGCTGTACCCTTTGCTTGTCAGAACCCGGGCACAGCGCGACGTTCAATCAGGACGTCACTGAAAGTAATGGGGATACCGTGCCATGTCGCTCTCCAGCTTGTTCGCATCCGCTGCCCTCTTGCGCACTTCGGCATAAAACAGCTGGCACTGGTTCTGAAACCTGGTGAAATCGCGGTTGGCGGTTTCAATGGCACTGCTCAGGTCGCTGCCCTTGAGGCCTTCGACAAGCCGCTGTGACGAGGTATACGCCTGCCAGCAGGCTTCAACCTGCTGCAGCCCCTTTGCAAGGTTCTCGGTGTCGATAGTCGCCATTGCAGCACCCTCTTTGGACCGAGCCTGGTCCGTCGGTGTGAATCGCCAGAGCGACGATAACGGGATGAAGCCTGTCACGACGCGCTTCGGCTAAGAGCGTAGACTATTTCGGCGCAGACGCATGGATACCAGGTTTCACAAGTCTCAGACGCATTATCCGCAAGCTCAGGAGCGAGTGCCATGGATTGCCTTCCAACGCTGTTCACAGACCGTCTTGTTCTCACACCCCTTCAGTTGGGAGATGCAGCAACCATTCAGAAACTGTTCCCCCAGTGGGAGATCGTCCGTTATCTGGACCGTCGTGTGCCGTGGCCTTACCCGGAAGACGGCGCATTGATCTATGTGCGCGATATCGCCCTGCCGGCCATGGTGGCGGGCCGCGAATGGCACTGGATGATCCGGCTGCGCGATGCAACCGAGAACGCCATTGGCAGCATCAGCCTGTATGAACAGCCTGGAAACAACCGAGGCTTCTGGCTTGCACCGCAGTGGTGGGGGCAAGGCTATATGCGCGAAGCATGTCAGGTCATCAACACATACTGGTTCGAAACATTGTCGCGTCCGGTCATGCAGGTTCCCAAAGCGGTTGCCAACCATGCTTCACGCAGGGTTTCGGAGTATGAGGGCATGCGCAGGGTGGCAACGCGAGACGGGCATTTTGTCGCTGGGCAGATGCGGGTAGAGGTATGGGAGATGACACGCAGTGCCTGGCTCGACAGGACGCAAACCTGACCCTACCTCGGCCTTCGCAGATGATGCAGGGTCAAAAGGCAGTCCAGCCTGCGGGCGCGGGCTTGCTCGCGAACACCGGCGAAGTCGGTGCCATGCACCGCCGGGCATTCTCCGCGGCAAAGGCGGCACCTGCCGGAGCTGTGGAAGCCCCGGCAAGCCCCGACAAAGGGGTCAACGCAGATAGTCCTGAACCCACTTCACCCAACAAACAGCGCCAATCTTCACCAACGCATCATTGAAATCGTAGTGGGGGTTATGCACCGAGCACCCATGGAACTCGCCCGTGCCATTGCCCAGCATGAAGTAACAGCCAGGCCGCGCCTGCAACATGTAGGCAAAGTCTTCGGTGCCCATGACCTTCTTCGGCATCTTGTCCAGCAGCGCGCCGTCGGCGAACAACGGCCTCAGGCTGTCACGCAGCAACGTGCTTTCGTGATCGCTGTTGCACAAGGCGGGCGCCAGTTGGGTGAATTGCACCTCGATCTCCACGCCATAGCTTTCTGCGTGCCCCTTGGCCAAGGCGTCAATGCGGCTGTTGATCTTCTGCTGGGTCTGGGCCGTGTCAGTGCGCACGCTCAGCAACATGCAGGCCTCGTCAGGGATGATGTTGTAGACGGTGCCGGCCTGGATCATGCCGATGCTGATCACGGCGTAGTCCTCGACGCTCAGGTTGCGCGACTTGATGGTCTGGATGCCACTGATCAGGCTGTTCAACGCCATCACCGGGTCTACCGACAGTTCCGGCATCGCACCATGCCCGCCTTTACCGGTAATCCGAATGCTGACACGTTCGGAAGACGCCATGGTAGGCCCCGCCTGCACCACGCACGTGCCCACCGGCAAGCCGGGCATGTTATGCAGCGCATACACCGAGTCGCACGGAAAGCGCTCGAACAGGCCGTCGTCGATCATCGCCTTGGCCCCTGCCAGGCCCTCCTCGTCGGGCTGGAATATCACATTCAACGTCCCGTTGAACTGGCGTGTAGTCGCCAGTTGCGCAGCGGCTGCCAGCAGGATCGCGGTATGCCCGTCATGGCCACAGGCATGCATGCGGCCGGGGATCTTGCTGGCATGCGCAAACGCATTCTTTTCGCCCATGGGCAGTGCGTCCATGTCTGCACGCAAACCGATGCTGCGCGGGCTGTCCCCCACTTTCAGCACGCCGACCACACCATGCCCGCCCACATTGCGATGCACTTCATAGCCCAAAGCTTGCAGCTTGTCGGCTACCAGGGCCGCCGTATCGGGGGTGTCGCCGCCAATTTCCGGCGCAGCGTGGATCTGCCGGCGCAGCATGACGAACTCATCCAGCTCGGCGGCTGAGCCCGGTGTTTGATTGCTCTGCAAAATACCCATATCACTCGCATCCTTTGTTTTCAGGGAAGTATCTGAGGCAGGCCAGGCTGACGACGCCGCCGGCCAGCAGGAAGTAGGCTGGCGCCAACGGCGTGCCCAGCGCTGCAATCAGCCAGGTGGCCACCAACGGCGAAAAACCACCGAACAGGGTCACCCCCAGGCTGTAGCTGACCGAGGTGCCGAACGAGCGCCTGGCCTTCGGGAAGCCCTCCATGATCAGCGCGAAGAACGCACCGGCACCGATACAGGTCGGCAAGATCAGGATCGCCACGCCCATCATGGCCAGGCCCATGTGCTGCACTTGCTCAAGCAGATAGAACACGGGCAGGGTCAACACCACCGGCGCGGCGACCGTCCACACCAGCAGGCGTTTTCTGAGCTGATACTTGTCGGCGAATTTGCCGGCCAACGGGCAGATGACGGCCATGCAACCGCTACTGATGCAGGCAATCGCCATCGCGCTGCCGGGTGGATAATGCAAGGCGGTGGTCAGGTAGGTCGGCATGTAGAACACGAACAGGTACATGCCAATGGTCGAGCTGGCCATCAGGCCGATGCCTTGGGCGATGCGTTTGAGCAGTTCGGCATCCAGCCCCTGCGCTGCCTTCTGCGCCGGTGCGGCCTCATGGGTTTCCGGCAACCGCGTGCGTATGTACCAACCGACTGGCCCGATCAGCAGGCCGAAGATGAACGGTATGCGCCATCCCCAGCTTTCCAGCGCGGCAGGGTCGAGCAACTGGCTGAGGGCCAGGCCAAAGCCGGCCCCCACCAAGGCGGCATAGCCTTGGCTGGCGGCCTGCCAGCTGACGCTCTGGCAGCGATTGCCGACCGCACTGGATTCCATCAGGAACACCGACGCGGTACCGACCTCTCCGCCTGCCGACATGCCCTGGATGAGCCGGCCGGTCACCAGTAGCAAGGTGGCGAAAATCCCGATCTGTGAATACGTGGGCGCGAAGGCAATCATTGCGGTGCCCAGGGTCATCAGCCCGATGGTCAGGCTCAAAGCGGCCTTGCGTCCATGCCGGTCAGCATAGCGACCGATGACCATCGCCCCGACCGGGCGCATCAGGAAACCGACGCCAAAGGTGGCCAGCGACATCAACAACGACGCCATGGCCGAGTCAGAGGGGAAGAAGTGCTTGCCGATCAGTACAGCGAAGAAGCTGTAGATCGTGAAGTCGTACATTTCCAGCGCATTGCCCAACGAGCAGGCGACCAAGGTTTTACGGGAGGACGATACCTGCGCGGCTGAATGCGCACCTTTTTGCAGGCTTGGCGATGTGGGTAGCGGTCTGATCATTGTTGTCTCCGTTGGCAAATCGCGGCGTGCAGCGAATATCAGCCAATCGGGCACCCAATACACTTGCAGTTTCGGCATAGGGATAACCAATGAGCAATTTGCCGGCGCGATCGTTGGCCAAATTGCCCTGAGCTGGCGCACAGTCCGCCCTCGCTCCGCGCGCGGCCCCAATAACGCCCACAGATCAGCATCCGTAGCGCAGCGTTGGCGCGGGTACGAAGCCTGTCTAACGCGGATGCGCTCGCCAATCCACACGCCGCGCCAGCCCCTGATTAACCAAACGGCATGACCTGACCGAATAAGCAATCACGCTGCAACGTTCTGTTCACCGACGCTAAAGCCACCACATCACCGTGCTGGCCTGGAGTCGTGAATGAACACTCGCATTACGTCGTTGCTGTTGATGATCCAAGGGGCTTGCCTTGCTGCGCAGGCACAGGCAGAGGGTTTTCCGACGCTCGCGCGGATTGCGCCGGGTTTTGGTTATTACGGGCTGGATTACGGCTTCGATGACACGCTCAAGGTGTACGGCACCGTGGATGCATTCGCCAGCTATCACGACTCACAGCACCACTCGGGTTTCAGGCTGGCCGGTGGCGGCGCCTGGACCAACAAGCTCGGGCTGTACGCACGCAAGGCGCTTGACCCCGATACCGTGGTGGAGCTTGACGTCGAGGAGGGTTTCAACCTCAATGGCGAGGCCCTGGAGGGCACCTGGGATACCGTCGGCACCCTGCGCCTGGCGACAGTCGCCCTGCGCTCGCGCACCCTGGGCAGGCTCGAGTTCGGCAAGACCTACGGCATGGCCACGCCCACCTACGCCGACCCGTTCCTGGCCACCTATGGCTCGCCCTACACCTACCTGGCCCTGCCTGCCGCCGGCAAGGGCGCCTTTTACCTTGACCTGCGCCCCAAGCACACCCTGGCCTACACCAGCCCGACCTTCAGCGGCTTCAGCCTCGGTACCGCGCTGAGCTTCGGCTTCGACGATGCCGCCAGCGCTGGGCGCACCGTGCGTGGCGGTGGCGCCCGGCTGCAATACCGCAACAGCCGGGTGATGTTGCTGGCCTCATACAACCGGTACTACAGCGACCCATGGGACGACGGTGGTGTCTCACGCCAGACCGCCAACGACTTCAAGAGCCTGTCGGCGTTCTACGATTTCGGCCCGCTGGCCACCAGCCTCACCTGGCAACGTCAGGACGTGGACCAGGCCGGCACGCCCAGCACCACGCTCTACACCTTCGGCATGATGGCGCCGGTGGGCGAGCTGGACGTGCTGCGCCTGGCGGTGATGCAACGCCAGGTCAGCGCCCGCGACAAGGACGCGTGGGGTGTGATGATCGGCTACGACCATTTCATCAACCCCCGCTGGGCCCTTTATGGACGCCTCGGCATGATCGCCAACCAGCGCGCCTCGTCGGTCACCTACGCCGGCACCCCGGTGGATCAGGCGGGCGATAACCCAAGCAACGTCTCGCTAGGCATGTACTACCACTTCTGACCCCACGGGGCGGGTCTGCTTGAGCACCTGCCCGCGCAAGCTGTGGAACAGCTCCTGGGCAGGCGCCGTGAGGCTGTGGCGGTCAATGCAGACCAGGTTGATGGGGTAATCCGGAATCAACTCCTGCACCGCCATGGCGACGAACTCGCAATCGATACCGTAGGTAAACCCTTGGTCCACCGCCAGTTCGCTGATGGTCATCAACGATTCCGTGTTCTTCAACAGCTTCAGCGCCATCATCACTGAAGTGCATTCAACGGTGTTCTGTGGCACCCGAAGGCCGTTGGCCTCGAACAGTTGGTGAAACTGCGAAGCCTGGTCGGACAACTCGTCCAGGCTGATCCAGGGGGCGTATTGCAAGGTGCGCAGTGACTGGCTGAACTTCTGCCGATTCGAGGCGTGGCAAATCACCCTGCCCTTGATACTGCCCAGCGCCTCCCAGTCCAGGCTCAGCCGACTCAGCGGTTGCTGCGAAGTAATGGCAAAGTCCAGGCTGCCATCGCGCAAGCGCTGCAGGATCTGGCTGGGGCGCAAGTCGGTGATGGTGATCTTCACCCGCGGGTACTTGCGCCGAAAGGCCAGGATACTTTCATCGACGCCATCGAGCATCGCCGTCAACGACGTCACCCCGATCGACACGGCGCCCAGCGCCGCATCCTGAATGCTCGCCGCTTCGATCTGCAGGCGGCGTATGCTCTCTACCACGAGGTTGGCGTGGCGGATGACACGCTTGCCTTCCTCGGTAAGGGCCATGCCTTTGTGCGACCGCTGCAACAGGGTAAACCCCACCTCCCGCTCCAGCTCCTTGATCGAACGGCTCAGCGCGGGCTGAGTAATGTGCATGAGCTTGGAGGCTTCGAGGATGCTGCCTGCGTTATGAATGGCGACCAGCGCCCTGAGTTGGTGAAGTTTCAACCGTCTGTACCTTGTTGTTAGCGGCCGATTCGAAAGGTGTTCTGGCAGCCCTGACAGCCGTTGTCGGCAAGGCCTGAAAGGTATGGCTAGCGCAACACAGCCAGCAGGCTGGCCGCATCGCTGACCTCGAACTTGCCGGGGCTTTCAACCGCAATGTACTGGACTACCTGGTCGTCGACCAACATCGCATACCGCTGCGAGCGCCGCCCCAAACCGCGTGCCGAAAGGTCCTGGGTCAGGCCCAGCGCCTCGCTGAATTCGCCATTGCCATCGCCGATCATCTTGACCGCATCCCCGACCTGCAAGCTGTTGCCCCAGGCGTTCATGACAAAGGCATCGTTCACCGAGACGCACAGGATCTCGTCAATGCCAGCTGCGAACAACGCAGGGGCCGCCGCGACATAACCGGGAACATGACGTTCAGAGCACGTCGGCGTGAACGCGCCCGGCAATGCGAAGATCAGCACCTTCTTGTGCTTGCAACGCTCGCGAATGGAAAAGGCCTTGGGGCCGATCGCGCAGGCGCCTGCGTCGTTGTTGTATTGATAAAGGGTAACGTCGGGCAATTGATCGCCGGTTTTGATCATCGCTGTCTCCTGGGTGAGGTGAAGGCCAGGCAGCCATGATGCCGCAGTCAACCAGGCAACGCATCATGAGCAGAGCTAAAAAACCTGTGAAATAACTTCAATATCATTCATGCAGCGCCCCACCTAGGATACGCCTCAATCAAACACATCAAGATTACGCTGTGAACGACTCAGCTACGCAACTGACCAGCACTGGATCGCTCACACTCAGGCACCTGGAAGCCGTTACCATGGATAAAGCGCCAACATTCACCGTCAAGCGCATTGCGTTCGACGAACATTATCACCCTGCCGAAAACACCCGCATCACGACCAACTTCGCCAATTTGGCACGGGGTGCAAACCGTCAGCAAAACCTGCGCAATACCTTGGCGATGATCAACAACCGTTTCAATGCGCTGGCGCACTGGGACAACCCCGAACATGATCGCTACCGCGTAGAGCTGGACATCATATCGGTGGAAATGAACCTTGAAAACGCGCAGCACGGCAATGCCCTGCCGCTGATCGAAATATTGAAAACCTATATTGTCGACCGCAAGAACAATACTCGCCTCGAAGGCATGGTAGGCAACAACTTCTCCTCGTACGTGCGCGATTACGACTTCAGCGTACTGTTACTGGAGCATAACAAGCATCGGTCCACCTTCAGCACACCCGATCATTTCGGCGAGCTGCACGGCAACCTGTTCAAGTGTTTCGTCAACTCGCCAACCTACCAGGAGCACTTCGGCAAACCACCGGTTATCTGCCTGAGCGTATCGAGCAGCAGGACTTACCTGCGCACCGAAAATCAGCACCCTGTGCTAGGTGTTGAGTACCTGCAGGATGAGTACTCGCTGACGGATGAATACTTCAGGAAGATGGGCTTGAAGGTGCGCTATTTCATGCCGCCGAACAGCGTCGCCCCGTTGGCATTTTATTTTGCCGGCGACTTGCTGGCTGACTACACCAACCTTGAACTGATCAGCACCATCAGCACCATGGACACCTTCCAGAAAATCTACCGACCCGAGATCTACAACGCCAATTCTCCTGCGGGCAAGGCCTACCAGCCCAGCCTGAAGAACCAGGACTACTCGCTCACGCGCATTGTCTATGACCGGGAAGAGCGCAGCCGCCTGGCGATCGAGCAGGGCAAATTTGCCGAGGAGCAATTTGTCAAACCCTACCAGGCCACGCTGGCGCAATGGTCCGCTCAATACGCACGTTGAACATTCAAAGCATAAGGTCACTGTTCATGAACAAATTGCTACCCACCTCCACGGCCGGCAGCCTGCCTAAACCCGCCTGGCTTGCTCAACCCGAAACACTCTGGTCACCGTGGAAGTTGCAAGACGAGCAACTGGTCGAAGGCAAACAGGATGCCTTGCGCCTGGCCTTGCAAGAACAACAACACGCCGGTATCGACATCGTCAGTGACGGCGAACAAACCCGCCAGCACTTTGTCACCACGTTTATCGAGCACCTCAGCGGCGTTGATTTCGAACAACGGAAAACCGTCAGAATCCGTGATCGCTACGATGCGAGCGTACCGACGGTTGTGGGTGCTGTCGCTCGACAAAAACCGGTGTTTGTCGAAGATGCCAAATTCTTGCGCCAGCACACCACACAGCCGATAAAGTGGGCGCTGCCCGGCCCCATGACCATGATCGACACACTGTATGACAACCACTACAAAAGCCGCGAGAAACTGGCCTGGGAATTCGCCAAGATTCTCAACCAGGAAGCCAGAGAACTGGAAGCCGCGGGCGTGGACATCATTCAGTTCGACGAACCGGCATTCAATGTTTTCTTTGACGACGTGAATGACTGGGGCGTGGCTACCCTGGAAAGGGCCATCGAGGGCCTCAAGTGCGAAACGGCCGTCCATATTTGCTATGGCTATGGCATCAAGGCCAACACCGACTGGAAAAAAACCCTCGGTTCAGAATGGCGGCAATATGAACAGGCCTTCCCCAAACTGCAGCAGTCCAGCATCGATATCATTTCGCTGGAATGCCATAACTCGCATGTTCCGATGGACCTGCTCGAGCTGATTCGCGGCAAGAAAGTCATGGTCGGCGCCATCGATGTGGCCACCCATGTCATTGAAACACCCGAACAGGTCGCCGCCACCCTGCGCAAGGCACTGCAATTCGTCGATGCCGACAAGCTCTACCCTTGCACCAACTGCGGCATGGCGCCCCTGCCCCGCCAGGTAGCCAGCGGCAAGCTCAAGGCCTTGAGTGCAGGCGCAGCCATCGTCCGTCAGGAACTCGCTAACGCACGCTGAAATGAATGCAGCCACAGGACCTACCATGTTGCTTTCCGGTACGGCGATCGAGCCGTCGACTTTTCGCCAGGCACTCGGGCACTACGCATCCGGCATCACGGTGATTACATCGCACCACGAAGGTGAGCCGATCGGCTTCACCTGCCAGTCGTTCTACAGCGTATCGATGAGCCCGCCGCTGGTGTCATTCAGTGTGATGTCCAGTTCGGCCAGCTACCCGAAAATTCGCCAGGCTGGCCGCTTCACGGTCAACATCCTGTCAGGTGAGCAGGTCGGCATTTCCAACCAGTTTGCCCGGCGCGGCGCCAACAAGTGGCACGGCGTCGAATGGCAAGCGTCGCCGTTGGGCAACCCGATCATTGCCGGCAGCCTGCACTGGCTTGATTGCGAAATTCACGCCGAACATGCCGCCGGGGACCACCTGATCGTGATTGGCGAAGTCAAAGCGTTGAACCTGCAGGCAACTGCTGCCACGCAGCCGCTGCTGTATTTCAAGGGGCAGTACTGCAACCTCGCCGCGCCTCACGCGGCTTGAGCCTCACCCCACTCACGGAAAACCCATCAAAGGAATTGTCAGGATCACGCAGCAGTGAAGAAAACCCGCCATTACTGCGTTGATCCGCCATTTTACTCATGATCGATTTACGCCACCTGCGAACCCTCCACGCGCTGCGTGAAACCGACAGCCTGCACGAGGCCGCCGAGCGCCTGCACCTGACCCAATCAGCCCTGTCGCACCAGTTCCGCGATATGGAAGAGCGCATCGGCATGCCACTGTTCGTGCGCAAATCCAGGCCGGTGCGCTTCACCAGCGCCGGGCTGAAGCTGCTGCAGCTGGCCGATCAGGTGCTGCCTCAGATCCGCAATACCGAACGGGACCTGGGCAAACTGGCCGGGGGCTGCGCCGGACGGCTGCACATCGCCATCGAGTGCCACAGCTGCTACCAGTGGCTGATGCCTTCAGTGGATGAGTTCCGCGGCGCCTGGCCTGAGGTGGAACTGGACCTCGCCTCGGGTTTTTCCTTCGCGCCACTGCCAGCCCTGGAGCGCGGCGACCTGGACCTGGTGGTGACCTCAGACCCGGTGACACTGCCGGGTATCAGCTACGTGCCGTTGTTCAGCTACGAGGCACTGCTGGCCATCGACAACCACCACGCCATGCGCCACAAGCCGTACCTGGAGCCCGCCGATATCGCCAGCCAGACACTGATCACCTACCCGATCGAACGCACCCGCCTGGACATCTTCACCCGCTTCCTCGACCCCGCCGACGTCGAGCCCGCACAGGTACGTACTTCGGAACTTACCGTGATGATGATGCAACTGGTTGCGTCCGGGCGTGGCGTCTGCTGCCTGCCCAACTGGGCCGTGCACGAATACAGTTCGCGCGGCTATGTAACCGCCAAGCGCCTTGGCGAACACGGCCTGCAGGCAAACCTTTATGCTGCGCTGCGCAGTGACATGCTGGAGGTGCCGTACGTGCGTGATTTTCTGCTCACGGCCAAGGACATCTCGTTCACCACGCTGGCCGGTGTCAGCGTGGCGTCAGGCCCGGTTCTCTGAAAGCCGGGCGTGCGTTTGCGAACCTCAGTGCCGGCCATGGCGCGCCATGCCCGTACCGCCAACGAATCAGCCAGCCTTCGCCAACTGCACTTGCAGAAACGCCATCAGTGCCCCCGCCACAGGTGACAAGCTGCGCCCTTTGCGGGTAAGCATGCCGATATGCCGTTCTACCCTGGGCTCCTCAAGGGGGACGAACGCCAGTTTGTCGTTCTCCTGCGGAAAAGCGAGGTACGGCAAGGTACTGATCCCTACCCCCTCCTCCAGCATGGCGATCAACGAAATCATGTTGGAAATGAACAGCCGGCTATCGGCCAGCAAACCCTCGGCCTCGGTACCCGCCAGCAATTGCGAGGTACCGTTGCGGATCATCGGCACGCCCAGCAACTGCGCCCAATGCAGCCGCCCCCCCGCCTGCGCCAGCGGGTGGTCGCTGCGGCACACCACGCCAACCTGATCATTCACGATGGGGGCGAATTCGAGCTGGTCATCGTCCACCCACAGGCTGCTGATGCCGAAATCCACCTGCCCTTGAGCGAGCAACTGCTGCACACGTTCGGCCGTGCCGTCCTGAATGCTGACCTGCACATTGGGGTGCGCGGCCACAAAGCGGGCCAGTGGCCCTGGCAGCATTCGGCTGGCCACAGAAGGCACGGTGGCGATGCTGACCTGGCCGATTTCATGCCGGGCAAACAGCATGGCTTCACGCGCAATACGGTCATGGTGCTCGATCAAGCCACGAAACAACGGGAGGCAATGCTCGCCATATGGCGTCAGCTCTACCCGGCCACCGCCCTTTTCGACCAGTGCCTGCCCCAGCTTCTGCTCCAGTTCACGCAGGGCCAGGGATATCGCAGGCTGGGTGCGAAAGGCCTGGCGGGCGGCCGCGTGGAAACTCTTGAGTTCGGCGACCAGTACGAAGTAACGCAACTGGGCGATTTTCAGCTCGGGCAACATGGTTAGCATTCCTTATCAAAGCATTTTTTTTATTAATTTTTATTTGCTGCATATTGCTCGCATGATGAATGCCATGCAAACGGAGGCGTTCATCCATGTCACACAAGACCTACAACAACTACATCGATGGCCAGTGGTGTGAAGGCCACGCCACTTTGGGCAACTACAGCCCCTCGGACACTGGCGACCTGATCGGCCAGTACCATCAGGCCAGCGCCGAACAGGCCCGCCAGGCCATCCAGGCCGCCCGCGCCGCTCAACCCCTGTGGGCCGCCAGTGGTCTGGAAAGCCGCCAGCAAGTGCTGATGGCCATCGGCGACGAGCTGATCGCCCGCAAGGAAGAGCTCGGCGAACTGCTGTCGCGAGAAGAAGGCAAACCCTTGGCCGAAGGCGTCGGCGAGGTCAATCGCAGCGGCCAGTTCTTCCATTACTACGCCGCCGAAGTGCTGCGCCAGATGGGCGAGACTGCCGCCTCGGTGCGCCCTGGGGTCGACATCGAAGTGCATCGCGAACCGGTGGGTGTGGTGGGCATCATTACCCCATGGAACTTCCCCATGGCCACCGCCGCCTGGAAAATCGCCCCGGCCCTGGCCTTCGGCAACGCCGTGGTGTTCAAGCCGGCCAACCTGGTGCCGGCCAGTGCCTGGGCGCTCACCGAGATCATCAGCCGTCAGGGCCTGCCCAGCGGCACTTTCAACCTGGTGATGGGCAGCGGTGCCGACGTCGGCGAGGCCCTGATCCAGTCCGCCGAGATCGATGCCCTGACGTTCACCGGTTCTCTGCAGACGGGCCGACGCGTAGCGGTGGCCACCGCCGGTAACCTGGTGCGCTGCCAGCTGGAAATGGGTAGCAAGAATGCCCTGGTGGTCATGGACGACGCCGACCTCGAACTGGCCGTGGAATGCGCGCTCAACGGGGCCTTCTTCGGCACCGGGCAGAAATGCACCGCGTCGTCACGGCTGATCGTCTGCGACGGCATCCACGACCGCTTCGTCGAGGCGCTGCGCCTGCGCATGCGCCAGCTCAAGGTCGGCCATGCACTGGAGGCTGGCGTACAGATCGGCCCGGTAGCTGACGCGCGCCAGCTGGAACAGAACCTGGCCTACCTGCAACTGGCCCAGGCCGAAGGCGCCACCCTGATCGAAGGTGGCGAGCGCCTGCAACTGGCCTGCGATGGCTACTACATGCGCCCTGCCTTGTTCATCAACAGCCGCAACGACATGCGCATCAACCGCGAGGAAGTGTTCGGCCCTATCGCCTGCGTGATCCGCGTGCGCGATTTTGAAGAGGCGCTGGCCACGCTCAATGATACCGAGTACGGCCTCACCGCCGGGATCATCACCCAGTCGCTACGCCACGCCAGCCACTTCAAACGCCGCGCCCAGACCGGCTGCGTGATGGTCAACCTGCCCACCGCCGGCACCGACTACCACGTGCCATTCGGGGGCCGTAAAGCCTCGAGTTTCGGCCCTCGGGAACAGGGGCAATACGCTCGCGACTTCTACACCGTGGTCAAGACCACCTACCTGCGGCCCTGAAGGAATACATGCCATGCACGACCTCTTGATGATCGACGGCCTGCAGTACTCCAACTGGAGCCAGGAAATATTCCAGCAGATGCAGGCCGGTGGCCTGAGCGCGGTGCACGCCACCATCGCCTACCACGAAAACGCCCGCGAAACCCTGTCGCGCCTGGGCGAGTGGAACCGCCGCTTCGAGACATGGCCCGAGCTGATCCGCCCGGTACGCACGGCCAGCGACATCCGCCTGGCCCACGAGGAGGGCCGGGTGGGCATCTTCTTCGGCTTCCAGAACTGCTCGCCGATCGAGGACGACATTGCCCTGGTGGAGGTTTTCCGCCAGCTCGGGGTGTTCGTCATGCAGCTGACCTACAACAACCAAAGCCTGCTGGCCAGCGGCTGCTATGAGCGCGAGGACAACGGCATCAGCCGCTTCGGCCGCCAGGTGATCGCCGAAATGAACCGCGTCGGCATGCTCATCGACATGTCTCACAGCGCCGAGCGAAGCACGCTTGAGGCCATCGAACTGTCGAGCCGACCGGTGATCATCTCCCACGCCAACCCTGCCAGCTTCCACGCCGCCAAGCGCAACAAGTCCGATGCGGTGCTACGCGGGATCGCAGAGTCCGGCGGGCTGCTGGGGTTCAGCACCTACCCGTTCCATCTCAAGGGTGCCTCGGACTGTAGCCTGGAAAGTTTCTGCGACATGGTCGCGCGCACCGCCGACCTGATGGGTGTGGAGCACATCGGCATCGGCACCGACCTGTGCCAGGCGCAACCCTTGTCTGTGCTGGAATGGATGCGCAACGGCCGCTGGAGCAAGGACAAGGACTACGGCGAAGGCTCCAGGGACAACGCCAACTGGCCGGCGCCCTTGCAGTGGTTCCGCGACAGCCGCGACTTCCGCAACATTGCCCAGGGCCTGCGCGCCCGCGGCTTTGCCGAGCACGACGTGGGCAACATCATGGGGCTGAACTGGTTGCGCTTGCTGGAGACCGCCACCACGGCACAGGCCTGAACCCCTTGCACGGACAGCATCAACAATAAAAAAAATCGCAGGTTCCGGAGGTTTCATGAAAAACCCAACCACCTTGCAGGCCGACGGCCAGGCCATGGGCCTGCCTATGGCACGCGATATCGACTGGCCGTTGTTCCTGATCAGCGGCGGATTCCTCGGCGCCTTCCTGCTGGCGGCGCTGATCGACATCGACACCGTGTCGGCGCTGGTCAATACCCTGTTCGCCTGGTCGACAAAGGCCTTTGGCCTCTATTGGCAAGTGCTGATGCTGGTAACCTTCGCCGTCAGCCTGTTCATCGGGTTTTCCAGATGCGGGCGTGTACGCCTGGGCGGGGTCACCCAGCGCCCGGACGTCAGCACCTTCAACTGGATCGCAGTGATCATGTGCGCCTTGCTGGCAGGTGGTGGCGCCTTCTGGGCCGCTGCCGAACCCTTGATGCACTTTGCCAGCCCACCGCCCTTCTTCGCCGGCCTGCAACCGCACAGTGAAGCAGCGGCCACCGCGGCACTGGCGCAATCGTTCGTGCACTGGGGCTTCCTGGCCTGGGCCGTTCTGGGTAGCCTGCTGGCGATCGTGCTGATGCACCTGCATTACGATAAAGGCCTTCCGCTGGCGCCGCGTACCCTGCTCTACCCCCTGTTCGGCAAGCGAGCGCTCAAGGGCCCGATCGGCACCTTGGCCGACGCTGCCTCGATCATCGCGGTAGTGGCCGGCACCATCGGTCCGATCGGTTTCCTTGGCCTGCAGATCAGCAGCGCCATGCACGCCGTGTGGGGGTTGCCCAACACTATCGTCACCCAGTCGCTGACCATTGTCCTGGTCACCGCGATGTACACTGTCTCGTGCCTGGTGGGCCTCAAAGGCATCCGCTTTGTCAGCGAGATCAACGTCTGGTTGATGATCGGCCTGGCACTGTTCATGGTGGTATTCGGACCGACGCTGTTCATCCTCGGCGGTTTCCCGGCGGCCTTTGCCCTGCACGTGGAGCACTTCATCCCGCTGACGATGTTCCGCGCCGACCCCAAATGGCTGGACTGGTGGACGGTGTTCTACTGGGGCTGGTTCATCGGCTACGCGCCCATGGTGGCACTGTACGTCGCGCGGATCTCGCGGGGCCGCACCATCCGCGAGATCATCATGACGCTGTCGATCATCGCACCGCTGGTGACCATGTTCTGGTTCACCGTGGTAGGCGGTACCGGGATCGGCCTGGAGCTGCAAACGCCAGGCAGCGTCACCGCCCATGGCGCCAAGCCTGAAGACCTGTTGCTGGGAGTGACGCAGAACCTGCCACTGGGTGGCCTTGTCAGCGCGCTGTTCCTGTTCCTGAGTTTCATCTCGGTGGCCACCAATGGCGACGCCATGGCCTTCACCGTGGCGCTGGCGATGTCCAGCGACGATAAACCGAAGAAGTGGTTGCGCGGTTTCTGGGCAATCGGCATGGGCCTGGCGGCGGTGGTGCTGATCACCATTGGCGCAGGCGGTGTGACGGCCCTGCAATCCTTCATTGTCATCACCGCGGTGCCGGTGTCGCTGGTGATCCTGCCAGCCCTGTGGGATGCCGTGCGCATCGCTCGACACATGGCCCGTGAACAAGGCGTCTGAACATGATCCATCCAGGTACAACAACAATGCCCAACAGCGTGCCTGCAATACCCGCGTTGCGCCCTGCCAGCCAAGTCATGGACCTGGCCCGGCTGGGTAGCCACTTCCAGAGCCCGCTAAGCTTCGTGCGCAGCAGCATGCGGCGGATGATGCAACAGCGCTGGCAAATCCGGCGCAGCTGTTTCGACCTCGATGGCCAAGGCTTCGGCACTGCGATCTACCGCATCGAAACGCCGAACGGCCATTACCACTGCGTGATCTTCTCGGCCTACCTGCCGCCGGAAAAGCGCAGCGATCGGGTCATCGCCGACCAGTGGGACGTCAGCTTCGTGCTGGTGGCCGGCGATGTCGACTCGGCACAGCTGGCCGACCTGCAACGCAACGTGCCGCTGCAGGAAGCCGGCCGCTTCGATGCACGCGTGCTGGTGTTGTCGCGGGCCAACCGTAGCTTGCGCAATTTCGACCGGTTTCTGGCGGCGCTGGCAGAAGGTCGCCAGCCCGATCCACAGCAACTGGCTGAAGTCGGCTACCTGTATCGCACTACAGCTGTTTACGGTAACGGCAAGTTCGGCATCGCCGATTTTGGTTGCCTGCAAGATAACCCGGACTTCAACCAGCCGTTCAGCGCGCAGATGTTCACCGTCTACCTGCTGCGTCACTTCAGCATCGAGCAGATCAACCACATGGCCCAGGCACTCGCCCCGCAGCGGGCAGTGCAACTGGCCCCGGCCCTTCAACGCTACCTGGGGGTCGGCAACGCGACCGGGCTGGGAATGGCCCCTTTTCTGATCAACCACCCTCAACTGGTGGAGCACTGGATCAGTACGCGGGAAACGGCCCTGGCACTAGTACTGGCGCAGTCGGCGGAGCCCGACCAATTGGCACGCCTGCAGCAATTGCTGGCGCGCGCCCAGTTGCACCTGAGCCAGTCCCGGACCGAAGACCAGCGCCAGCATGAGCAGAACCTGCAAACCTTGGCCGAGCTTGCTTTACTGGCCACCTGGCTTGGCACGCAAGCCGACGGCGCGGGCCTTTGGCCGCGCCTGCTGGCCTGGGCGCAATTACACACGGGGGTGGGCTGCCAGGAGCTTCTGGTCAGCCTGCTGCTGGAGCTGTACCCCGAGCAGGTCACGCCCCTGGCCGAGCACATGGGGGTCAACGAAAGCTGGCAGCTGGACGCCCAGATGCCCCTTGGGCAACTGCGCCAGCTCATCGAGCAGCAGTATGGCTGGGCGTTGCGCTACGACTTCAGTGCTGCCGATGCGGAGCACTTCTTCTGGTACCGCTCAGCTGAAAAAGAAGAGCCGCGCCTGGGCATTCGCGCAGAGGAGCCAGGGGCCGAAAAAGAAATGCAGCTGGGTATCGCCCGCAATATCCAGCAGTGCCATAGCGCGCTGCTGGAGCACCTGCAACTGCAGCCTCAGGCGCTGACCGCTCACTTCCTGATCGCCCAACCGATGTTCAAGGGCGCGGTACGCCGCCTGCAAGGCATGGCAAAAACGAACTACGGTGAAATCCGTGCCAATCTGCTGGCCCGGGACATGCTGCCGATTCACCTGCTGCGCTGCAAACTGGCATTTTTCGGCGCGGGGAAATTCGACCCCAAGTCAAGCCGCTGGGTGCGTATCACGCTGTTCCAGGGCGCGCCGCTGGTCAGCGACATCGGTCAGCCGTTCGCAGACGACTGGAATTTCGCAGTCATGCCGCAAAGGGAGCTTTGACCATGCGCGTATCGCTTAACGAAATACAGGTGATGTGCCGCAAGGCATTCGAAGGCATGGGCTTCGCCCCGGGCGACTGCGAGGATGCCGCCGAACTCGTGGGCTGGTTGCAACTGCAGGGGCTCGATGGCGTCGGTGCACTGGAAAAGGCGTTGCGTTATCTGCAAGGCGAAGCTGCACGGCCATACGCCTTGTGCCATGAGGATAACGCCCTGCTGGTGATCGACGCCAAGGGCCAGAGCGTGTTGCGCTGCGCCGCCACGGTGGTGGAACTGGCGGCAGCCAAGGCCATGCGCTGTGGTCAGGCCGAACTGCGCATACGCCACTGCCACAACCGTTTGCTGTTGCTGGGCTACCTGAGCCGGGCAGCGGTGCAGGGACTGCACGTGCAAGCCCGCTGGGAGGACGCCCGCCAATGCCACTGGGCCGATTTTACCGCCGGCATGCCGCGCCCGGAACTGAGCAGTGAAACCCGGCCCCAGGCCATTGAAGCGGCCGCGCAGGACGTAACGGTGCTGTTCACTCGAGCAGGCCAGACCGCCCAGGCAATAACCGACCCGCAGCGCACACTGCAGCAAGGTTTTACAGTCGACGAACATACCTGGCAAAGGCTCAGGCAGCTGGCCGAACACATCCTTGTCGAGAGCACCGATGCCTCACGCCGCCACGGTGCAGGCGGCGGCAGCGACGCCGACTGAACACCCTTGCCACTGAGGAAACAACCCATGAAGCATGCGATAAAGACCGAGCTGTTCGCCTCCAGGGCGCCACTGGAATGGGCGGTCGTCGGCAACGGTACGTTGTACACGGCTCAGATCCCAATCGATACGCAGGGCCAGGTGGTTGCCGGCGGCATCGAGGCCCAGGCCCGCCAGACACTGGACAACCTGCGCCACACCCTGGAAGCCGCTGGCAGCTCGCTGGATGCCGTGACCCAGGTGCTGATCTACGTGACCGACCGCCGTTATCTGGCAACTGTAAATGCCGTGTACGCCGAGTATTTCCAGGCACCCTACCCCAACCGCGCGGCCGTAGTGGTGGCTGGCCTCGCCCGGGAAGAAATGTTGGTGGAACTGGTGGTCTACGCCTGCCTCTGACGCCCTGAAGGCGCCCGTCTCACGATATTCAGCGTTCGCGCAATCGAGTGCCGCCCGCGCGGCGCTCGATGCATGCCCCCTCCGCCCCACGTCATGCACCCGGAATATTCCCTTTTTCGCCCGCCAGGTACCGGCCTGCGCCCCATTTCGGTTCAAAACCCGCGCCCGGATCAAAAGCGCCCTTTTTTGATGCGCCGGCCCTTGCGGCCAGGCAGCTCACATCGGGTGTGCCCCTCACATATCCCGCCCCCCAGAGCCGCCAGGCGTATTCGGCACTTTTATTGCACAGACTGATTGTGCTCAACGCACAGGCAATCTACCGAGACCGAGGTTAACGCGAGACACAGCTCCCACTTACCCCAGCAAGGCAGCACCCTGAAAGACGCAGATGAACCGCAATGAAGCTGCCGGCAACGGCGGCAAGGAGTGGGTATGTCCCGGGCTTTTTTCAATGAAATGTACGAAGCGGACGGCAACTGCCGCCCGCATTACCAGGAGTTCGCCCGCTGGCTGGCCAACACCCCGCTGGAGTTGCTGGAACAGCGCCGGCGCGAGGCCGACCTGCTGTTTCACCGCGCAGGCATCACCTTCACCTTGTATGGCGACAAGCAGGATACCGAGCGCCTGATCCCCTTCGATATCATCCCGCGCAGCATCCGCGCCAGCGAATGGCGCACGGTCGAGCGTGGCTGCATTCAACGGGTACAGGCGCTGAACCTGTTCCTGCAGGACATCTACCACGACCAGCGCATTCTCAAGGCCGGCATCATCCCACCAGAGCAAGTGCTGGCCAACGAGGGCTACCAGATCGCCATGCAGGGCCTGGACCTTCACCGTGGGCTGTATGCGCATATTGCCGGTGTCGACCTGGTACGTGACGGCGATGGCAGCTACTTCGTGCTGGAAGACAACCTGCGCACCCCCAGCGGCGTCAGCTACATGCTCGAAGACCGCAAGATGATGATGCGCCTGTTCCCCGAACTGTTTGCCGCCCAGCGCATCGCGCCCATCGATCACTACCCCAACCTGCTGCTGGACACGCTCAAGAGCGCCAGCCCAATGGACAACCCCACCGCGGTGCTGCTCACGCCCGGCCGTTTCAACAGCGCCTATTTCGAGCATGCCTTCCTGGCGCGGGAAATGGGCATCGAGCTGGTCGAAGGCGCCGACCTGTTCGTGCGTGATGAGCATGTCTACATGCGCACCACTGCCGGCCCCCAACAGGTGGACGTGATCTATCGTCGCCTGGACGACGACTACCTCGACCCGCTGTCCTTCAACCCTGACTCCATGCTGGGCGTGCCGGGGCTGATCTCCGTTTACCGCGCCGGCAATGTGGTACTGGCCAACGCCGTCGGCACTGGCGTGGCCGATGACAAATCCATCTACCCCTTCGTCGACGACATGATCCGCTTTTACCTGAGCGAAGAACCGATCCTGAACAACGTGCCGACCTGGCAGTGCCGCAAGCCGGCGGACCTGTCCCATGTGCTGGCCCACCTGCCCGAACTGGTGGTCAAGGAAACCCAGGGCTCCGGCGGCTATGGCATGTTGGTCGGGCCCGCTTCGACCAAAGCCCAGATCGAGGACTTCCGCGCGCGCATCAAAGCCCGCCCGCACGCCTATATCGCTCAACCGACGCTGTGCCTGTCAACCTGCCCGACCTTCGTCGACAGCGGCATCGCACCGCGTCACATCGACCTGCGCCCGTTCGTGTTGTCGGGCAGTGAAACCCGCCTGGTGCCCGGTGGCCTGACGCGCGTGGCGCTCAAGGAAGGCTCGCTGGTGGTCAACTCGTCGCAAGGCGGCGGTACCAAGGACACCTGGGTGGTGGAGGACTGAGCCATGCTTTCGCGAACTGCTTCCGACCTGTACTGGATGTCCCGCTACCTGGAGCGTGCAGAAAACCTCGCACGCATGCTCGAGGTCAGCTACTCGCTATCGCTGATGCCCCAGGCCGGGCGCAGCGACGGCCATGCCGAACTGGCAATGTCGCTGATGGCCTCGGGCATGCTGGACGACTACCTGCGTCGGCACAAGGAACTCGACACCGAGCGCATGCTGCACTTCTTCGCCCTCGACGCCACCAACCCCAGCAGTATCTATTGCTGCCTGCAGGCCGCCAGGACCAATGCCCATGCAGTGCGCGGCCGTATCACCGCCGACATGTGGGAGAACATCAACGCCACCTGGATCGAAATGCGCAACATCGCCAGCAATGGCCTGGGTCGCTATGGCATCAGCCAGTTCTGCGACTGGGTCAAGGAACGATCGCACCTGTTCCGCGGTGCGACCTCCGGCACCATCATGCGCAACGATGCCTACAGCTTCATTCGCCTGGGGACCTTCCTGGAGCGGGCGGACAATACCCTGCGCCTGCTCGATTCGCGCTATGAAATGTTCGGCGAGGCCTCCGAAGAGGTCAGCGACGACTCTGCCCGCGGCTATTACCAATGGAGCGCCCTGCTGCGCGCGCTGACCTCGTACGAGGCCTTCAACGAGCTCTATCGCGCCGCGCCCAGCGCCCGGCCGGTGTCCGAGCTGTTGCTGTTGCGGGTGGACGTGCCGCGCTCGCTGCATGCCTGCATCGAGGAACTGGACCTGATCCTGGCGGGCCTGCCGGGCAGTACCGGGCGTGCCGCCCAGCGCATGGCCGCCGAACTAAACGCGCGCCTGCGCTACACCGCCATCGACGAAATCCTTGATGCCGGGTTGCACCCCTGGCTGAGCGACTTCATCGGCCGCATCAACCAACTGGGCCAGGCCGTCCATCACTCCTACCTGGAGGTTGTATGAAACTGTCCATTCGCCATGACACGACCTATAGCTACGCCAGCGACGTGTGCAACAGTATCCAGTTCCTGCGCCTGACGCCGCGCAGCAGCGAACGCCAGCGTATCAATCAATGGCAACTGGACCTGCCCTGCAAGGTCAAGGGCCAGATCGACCCTTACGGCAACATCCTGCATGTGCTGACACTGGACAAACCCCATGGCCACCTGGCGCTTACCGCACACGGCCAGGTCGAGATCGACCCGGATTGCGAACACGAAACCGAGAGCCAGTCGCCCCTGCCGTTCCTGCGCGGCAGCCACCTGACGCTGGCCGACAACACCCTGACTGCTTTCGCCGTCCGGCAATGTGGCAGTCACCGCGACCGGGCAGCACTGATCGGGCTGATGCAAGGCCTGGCCGAGCACATGCCCTACAGCCCGGGGGCCACGTCAGTGGGCACCACGGCCATCGAAGCCTTCAACGGTGGCGCAGGTGTGTGTCAGGACCACACGCACGCCTTCCTGGCCTGCGCACGCAGCCTGGGGGTACCGGCACGCTATGTGTCCGGCTACCTGTGCACCGAGGACGAACAACACCTGGCCAGCCACGCCTGGGCCGAAGCCTGGGTCGACGATGCCTGGTACAGCTTCGACATTACCAACCGCCTGACCCGGCCAGAGCGTCACCTGAAGCTGGCGGTGGGCCTGGACTACCTCGATGCCTGTCCGGTCAGGGGCGTACGCCGCGGCGGCGGCGCCGAATCGATGCAGGCCAGCGTTCACGTGCATCGCCAGTGACAGACTGGCTTCAGACCGGTCTTGCCGCGCGAGTGCGGCAAGACCCTTCCACACGCAACACAAGGGAAACCGCATGACTTACTGTGTCGCCATGCACCTGGAGGACGGGCTTGTCTTCATCAGCGACTCACGCACCAATGCCGGCATCGACCAGATCTCCACGTTCACCAAGTTGTTCGTCTTCAGCGTCCCGGGCGAGCGGCTGATCGTGCTGCAGACCGCCGGCAATCTGGCGACCTCGCAGTCGGTGGTAAACCTGCTGCAGCAACGCACCCAGGGCAACGGCCCCCACCTGCTGAACGTTGCCACGCTCTACGATGCAACGGTGCTGGTCGCCGACACCCTGCGCGAGGTGGTCAAAAGAGACCGCAGCAAGCTCACGGCCGATATCGACCTTAGCAGTTCATTCATCGTCGGCGGCCAGATAGCCGGCGGCCCCATGGCCATCTACAACGTGTATGCACAAGGCAATTTCTTCCAGGCCACACCGGACACCCCGTTTCTGCAGCTGGGTGAAAGCAAGTACGGCAGGCCAATACTCGACCGCAACCTGGATTACCGCACGCCGCTCGATGAAGCGCTGCGCTGCGGCCTGATTTCGTTCGACTCCACCATCCGCAGCAACCTGTCGGTGGGCATGCCGCTGGACTTGCTGGTGTACCGCAATAACAGCCTGGAAAGCATGACGCGCAAGCGCATTACCAGCGACGATGCCTATTACCAGCAGATTCGCAGGCAGTGGAGCGACGGCTTGAAAACCCTGCTGGCCGAACTGCCAGCGCCGCCTTATGGCTGAGTAAGCAAACGGATCAGATCCTTTGCCTGTAGCGGCCCCTTCGCGGGCTTGCCCGCTCCCACAGGTACTGTGCAAGCCTTGAAGGCTGTGATGTCCTGTGGGAACGGGCGAGCTCGCGAAGGGGCCGGTACAGGCAACACCTCAGTAAAGCCAATGTGTAATGTTCGAGACTCCGTGGGTTATCCTGCCCCTTCCCCCTGTCACGAGACTGCTGCTGGCGGCCCACAGACTGCACTGCAGGTGAAATCATGATTCACGGAAAAACCCTGGAAGCCTGGCAACAAAGCCACCCGATCATCGCCGAGCTGGTTGCCCTGAAGCAGACCAGCTGGTTCAACCCTGGTATCGCCAAGGCTGCAGAAGCCCTGCACGATGTGGGCCTGTCGGCTGCCGACGTGCAAGCGGCCAGCGCGCGGCTGCAGCGGTTCGCGCCTTACCTGGCCACCGTGTTCCCCGAAACAGCCGCTGCCGGCGGGGTCATCGAGTCGCCTGTCATCCCGCTGCCACAGCTGCGCCGGGTGCTTGTCGAAGAAGGATCACTGCAGAACGCAGGCAGCCTGTGGCTCAAGGCGGACAGTGACCTGCCCATCTCCGGTTCGATCAAGGCCCGGGGCGGTATCCATGAAGTGCTCAAGCACGCCGAAGACCTGGCCCTGGCGGCCGGATTGATCACGCCAACGGATGACTACACCAAACTGGCGAGCGACCAGGCCCGCGCATTCTTCAGCCAGTACACGATCGCCGTGGGTTCGACCGGCAACCTGGGGCTGTCGATTGGCATCATGAGCGCCAAGCTGGGTTTTAAGGTGAGCGTGCACATGTCGTCAGACGCCCGGCAATGGAAGAAGGACAAGTTGCGGGCCAACGGCGTGACCGTGGTAGAACACGCGTGCGACTACAGCGTAGCGGTCGAGCAGGGTCGCCAGCAGGCAGCCTCAGACCCCAATTGTTATTTTGTCGACGACGAAAACTCCCCACAGCTGTTTCTCGGCTATGCCGTCGCCGCCGAACGGTTGGCGCGGCAATTCGACCAGGCTGGCATCCAGGTGAACGCAGATCACCCGTTGTTCGTGTACCTGCCGTGCGGCGTAGGGGGCGGCCCGGGCGGTGTCGCATTCGGGCTGAAGCTGGTGTTCGGCGATGCGGTGCACTGCATCTTTGCCGAGCCCACCCACTCCCCCTGCATGCTGCTGGGTGTCTACACCGGCCTGCATGATGAAACCTGCGTGCAGGACTTCGGCATCGACAACGTCACCGCCGCAGACGGCCTGGCGGTCGGGCGCCCATCAGGGTTTGTCGGCAAAGCCATGCAGCGGCTGATCGATGGTTACTACACCGTGACCGACGAAGAACTGTACCGTTTGATGGTCATCGCCCATGAGCAGGACAAGGTCAAACTGGAACCTTCTGCCCTGGCCGGCGTACCCGGTATGCTACGGGTGCTGCAAGCCGGCGAGTACCTGGCTCGCCAAGGCTTCACCCCAGCCCGGCTGCAGCAGGCCACCCATCTTGTCTGGGGAACGGGGGGCAGCATGGTGCCGGAAGATGAGTTCAATGCCTATCTGGCAAAAGGGCGCAGCGTGCAGGCAAACGCGTAACCGCGAGCGCCGCTTCGCGGCGCCGTTGCAGTGCCTCAGGCCATCAGCAAGGAATGCCCACCCGCGGCCACACAGGTGCTGGCGTCGCTTTGGCCATATTGCGTTTTCGCGCCCACTGGGTCAGTGCGGCCATCAGGGCAAAGCCAAGCAGGATCATCACCGGATAGGCCAACAGCAACTCGGTCAGCGAATACTTCCAGGCCAGTGGCCGACCGACGCCCAGCATCGCTGCATATAACCAGGAAACACCTGACAGTGCACCAGAAAACAACGCAAACATCCGCACGCCTATATTCAGGTCAAGCAAAGAACCGGCCTTGAGCAAGGCAGGTAATACATAGCGATGCAACAACATGCCATTGAAGGTCAGGAGCAAGACAATAATGACCTTGGCGTGAAGTTTGGGATTGGCAAAATAACTCATGCCTTTTTCAAGGTAATCGATGCCAATGACCGCGGCACCGGTAAACCACAGGAATATCAAGGCATTGGCAACGGACGCCTGCAATCGCGCCATGTGCTTACCGTCATGGCTGGCCTGTTGATGCCCCTTCAACAAGTCCCTGACCATCTCGGCATCACTGGTAAATACCAGGCCGATGGCGACACAACAGGCCAGTAAATGAACATAAATGACCGACAACCGCACCAGCTCCATGGATTCTTTCTGCCCGAACAGGCTAATAATTGTATTAAACTCCACGTCGAATTCTCCACGTAATGCATTAGCGCTAGATGGCCTTGCAACAAGCATGCGTACGACTTGATCGCACCGGGAAGACCAAATTCATATCGTTAATTGAAACAGCGAAGGGTTACTCAATTGCACACAGTGGCTCAACCGTTGAGCCTCGGTTGGACATGGCGTTACTCCATTGTCAGAGGTAGAAAAGCCCCGTGTGCATCCCTGCGATTCAAATCAAGTTGAACGTCCAGTACGTTCTGGGGAGAGGTGCGAAGTGTGGTACTTGAAGAACACATTCGCTGGCAAATAGGAACGACCCACTGGCAAATCGTTCATTTCTTGAGCAAAAGCACCGACCAGCGGTATTTAAAGCCGTATTAGTTAGTTTACTAACTTCTTGCAAGTTGACCGAATGGTAAGTTTCAAAGGCCAGTGGATCCAAACTTCGCGACAGGCCATTTAAGTGCTCTATTTCGCCGAGTGGGAACGAGTACCCTAACAATGCACCAGGAGCAACTGGCTCAACACCGCCCGCAGTTTCCCGGGTTTCACAGGTTTGTTCAGTAGCGGCGCCCCTAGCTTCTGCAAGCCCCGCCGGCACTGATCGCTGCGGTCTGCGGTAATGATCACTGCCGGTATGGCAGCCGCAAAATGCTCACGCAGGTACCTCACCACCTCGTACCCCACTACACCATGGTCCAGGTGGTAGTCGGCCAGGATCAGTTCCGGGGCTCGCCCCTGCAACGCCAGCAAGGCGCCCTCCTGGTCAGTAGCCGTGACCACTTCGCACCCCCACTGCCCCAACAGCGCGCCCATGCTCTCGAGTATGCTCACTTCGTTGTCCAGTACCAGCAGGCGGCGGCCCGGCAGCGGATCACCGACGCTGGGCAGCGGCACAGCCTGGTGAACAGCCAGCGGCACTTCTTTGCCAAGAGGTACCTCGATGCTGAACACCGAGCCACGCCCTGGCCACGACCGCACCTGGATCCGATAACCGAGTATCTTGGCGATCCGCTCGACGATGGCCAGCCCGAGGCCAACGCCCTTGCGATCCGCTGCACGCCCCACATCCAGCTGATTGAACTCGAGGAATATGTCCTGCAGCCGGTCCTGCGCAATGCCCCGTCCGGTATCCCACACCTCCAGCCGCAAATGACCACCGCGGCGCCTTGCCCCGAGCAGGATCCGCCCCTCCTCGGTATACCGGCAAGCGTTGCTGAGGAAGTTGCGCAGGATGCGTGTGAGCAACCGCAGGTCAGTGCTGATGGCATAGTCGGCTATGCGTGCGTGCAGCTTCAGGCCCGCCGCCTCGGCCACCGGGCTGAACTCCGAGACCAGCGGCGCGAACAGCTCGTCCAGGCGGTACACGGCCACATCCGGCTTTACCGCCGCCTGGTCGAGCCGGGAAATGTCCAGCAGGTCGGTCAGCAGGTCTTCCGCGCCCTCCAGGGCCTGGTGGGTACGCTCCACCAGCACATGCTCGGGCTCTGGCAACGGCCGCTCGCGCAAGGTCGAAATCAGCAAGCGCGCGGCGTTCAACGGTTGCAGCAGGTCATGGCTGGCGGCGGCGAGGTATTTGTCCTTGCTGCGGTTGGCGGCTTCGGCGGCATCGCGCGCCTCCAGCAATTCATCGGTACGCGCAGCGACCCGTTGCTCCAGTTCGTCATTGAGTTGTTGCAGGCGCTGCTGGGCCAGCTTGCGTTCGGTAATGTCGGCGACGAACCCCTCCACCAGCCCTTCATGGCCGGGTTTGAGCAGCAGGTTCATCAGTACATCGAGATGGCTGCCGTCCTTGCGCCGCAGACGGGTTTCGTAGCCGTGCAGGCTGTGCTCACGGGCGAGCACCGCGGTAATGGCCTGCAACTCCTCGGCACCGCCATCAAACAGGTTGGCGGCCAGGTCAGTCAGGGAAAAAAGCACCGCTTGCGGGTCGTCATAGCCGAGCATGCGCGCCAGCGCCGGGTTTGCGGCGCGCATGCCGTCCTGAAGGCTGGCCTGGAAAATACCGTGCACGGCGTTTTCGAACAGCCATTTGTAACGGTTGCGTTCGGCTTCCAGCTCGTCCAGGCGGGCGGACAGCTCCGGGTAATGGCTTTTGCGCGCCGAGTGGTCACCCAGCCCCAGCAGCCCGGCCAACGCCCGCTGCTGCTCGTCAGAGGGCCTCGCCATAGACCACCTCGACATCACGCTGGCTGGACGCACGGGGGTTGGTGAGGATGCACGGGTCGTCCATCGCGTGTTGCGACAGGAACGGGATATCGGACGTGCGCACCCCGTGCAGGCCCAGGGTTTCATGGAAGCCGATGGCACGCTTCAGGGCAATCAGGTGCTCCACCAACCGCCCGCAGATCTGCCGGTGATTGAGACCGCGGCAGTCGATACCGAACACCTCGGCGATCACCTTGAAACGCTCCGGCGCCGAGCTGTAGTTGAACGCCACCACGTGCTCCACCAGCACCGCATTGCACAAGCCATGGGGCAAGTCGAGGAAGCCGCCCAGGCTGTGCGACATGGCGTGCACTGCGCCCAGGATCGCATTGGAGAACGCCAGACCCGCCTGCATGCTGCCGAGCATGATCTTCTCGCGCAGCGCAATATCAGTAGGGTTGGCGATCATCTCCACCAGGTTGCCATTGATCAGGCGCATGGCTTCCAGCGCATGGGGATCGGTCAGCGGTCCGTGGCCGGTAGACACGAAGGCCTCGATGGCATGCACCAACGCATCGATGCCGGTGCAGGCCGACAGGAACGGGTCCATGCTCAGGGTGGTCTGCGGGTCGATCAGCGACACGTCCGGCACCACCGCCTTGCTGACGATGGAGAACTTCATGCGTTCCTGCTGGTTGGAAATGATCACGAACTGCGACACGTCCGCCGAGGTGCCGGCGGTGGTCGGGATCAGGATCAGCGGCGGGCTGGGCACGCGGATCATGTCCACGCCTTCGAATTCGAGGATGCTGCGCCCATGGGCCACCACGATGCCGATGGCCTTGCCGCAATCCATCGGGCTGCCGCCACCGACGGCGACGATCACATCACAGTGGTTCTGCCGATAGATCTCGGCGCCGAGCATCACCTCCTCGACCCGCGGGTTGGGTGACACCGCTGTGTACAGGCAGTAGTCGATACCCTGGGCCTGCAGGCTGGCCTCCACATCCGCCACCCAGCCGGCGGCGATCACGCCAGGGTCGCTGACCACCAGTACCTTGCGCGCACCGAAGGTTTTGGCGTAATTGGCCACATTGTGCCGGCAGCCGGCACCAAAGATGATTTCAGGCGATACGAACTTGCGAAGGGGGCTGAAACTCTGGCTCATCGGTAAGCCTGTTCTTATTGTTCTGGAAGATAACCGCCAGCGTAAAGCATCCCACCACGAAAGCAACCAGACCAAAGCGGGGCTACCAGTCATTCTATCCAGGATTTGGCGCGGGCCACCTCCAGAAACGCCAGCACGTCCTCTTCGAGCCCCGGTACATCGGGGAAGCGTTGTGCCAGGCGGTCGATGACCGTTGCCACGGTACTGTGGCCGTCCAGCAGCTCCAGGACCCAGCCGGCACTGGCGTTGAGCTCGATGATGCCCCCGGCGTACAACAGCACGTGGCAAGCCTTCTGTGGCTCCCAGCCCAGGCGCAAGCCTCGCCCCAAGGCAAGGGCCTGCTGGCGATCAATCAGGTTCACAGGCGCATGCTCCAGGAGGATCCGGCCACCGTGGCGATGGCCGGGCCGTCATCAACGGTTGGCGAAATACATCGTCACTTCGAAGCCAATGCGCAGGTCGGTATAGGCGGGTTTAGTCCACATAGGGCAAGTCCTCTTCTTGTGCCGGAGGATTCCGGTAGAAACATTAATGCACGGGGGCGGACTGGACCGAATGCTACTTTGGAACGAGCTTGCGGGGTGCGTTGGTACGGGTAGGCCATGCATGTGCCGGCCCTTTTGCGGGCTCGCCCGCCCCCACAGGTTCTTCACCGGTTCTGGAACCAACGGTGAACCTGTGGGAGCGGGCGAGCCCGCGAAGGCCGCGACGCGGTCTAGAAGAAGCCCAGCGGATTGATGTCGTAGCTCACCAGCAGGTTCTTGGTCTGCTGATAATGGTCAAGCATCATCTTGTGGGTCTCACGGCCAACACCGGACTTCTTGTACCCCCCGAACGCCGCATGCGCCGGGTACAGGTGGTAGCAGTTGGTCCACACTCGCCCGGCCTTGATCCCGCGGCCCATGCGGTAAGCGCGGTTGATGTCGCGGGTCCACAGGCCGGCGCCCAGGCCGAATTCACTGTCGTTGGCGATCGCCAGCGCTTCGGCTTCGTCCTTGAAGGTGGTCACGCCCACCACCGGCCCGAAGATTTCTTCCTGGAACACGCGCATCTTGTTGTTGCCCTTGAGCAGCGTTGGCTGAATGTAGTAACCGCTGGCCAAGTCACCCTGCAGCCGCTCGGCACCACCGCCGGTGAGCAGCTGCGCGCCCTCCTCCCGGGCAATCTCCAGGTACGAAAGGATCTTGTCGTACTGTTGCTCGGACGCCTGGGCACCCACCATGGTTTCGGTATCCAGCGGGTTGCCACGGGTGATCTTGGCGATCTTCTTCATCACCTCGGCCATGAACGGTTCGTAGATCGACTCCTGGATCAGCGCCCGTGACGGGCAGGTGCACACCTCGCCCTGGTTGAAGAACGCCAGCACCAGGCCTTCGGCAGCCTTCTCGATGAACGCCGGCTCGGCCTGCATGATGTCTTCGAAGAAGATGTTCGGCGACTTGCCACCCAGTTCGACGGTGGACGGGATAATGTTCTCGGCCGCGCACTTCATGATGTGCGAGCCCACCGGGGTGGACCCGGTGAACGCGATCTTGGCAATGCGCTTGCTGGTGGCCAGCGCCTCGCCGGCCTCACGGCCAAAGCCCTGGACGATGTTCAGTACGCCTGCCGGCAACAGGTCGGCGATCAGTTCGGCAAAGACGGTAATCGACAGCGGCGTCTGCTCTGCGGGCTTGAGCACCACGCAGTTGCCAGCGGCCAAGGCCGGGGCAAGCTTCCAGGCGGCCATCAGCAGCGGGAAGTTCCACGGGATGATCTGCCCCACCACACCCAGCGGCTCGTGGATGTGATAAGCCACGGTGCCTTCGTTGATCTCGCCTACGCCACCCTCCTGGGCGCGGATGCAACCGGCAAAATAGCGGAAGTGGTCCGCTGCCAGCGGCACGTCGGCATTCAAGGTTTCGCGTATGGCCTTGCCGTTGTCCCAACTTTCGGTAACCGCCAGCACTTCCAGGTTCTGTTCGATGCGGTCGGCAATTTTCAGCAGTACCCGCGCACGGTCTTGCACCGAGGTCTTGCCCCAGGCTTCGGCGGCGGCATGCGCGGCGTCCAGGGCGCGCTCGACGTCCTGGGCCGTGGAGCGCGGGAATTCGGCAATCGGCTGGCCATTGACCGGCGAGCTGTTGGTGAAGTACTGGCCAGCCAACGGCTGCACGAACTCGCCACCGATGAAGTTGCCATAACGGGGTTTGAAGGATACGACGGCGCCTGGAGTTCCGGGTTGTGCGTAGATCATGCTGAGCCTCTGCGGGTCGGTGCCTGTCCCACGACAGGCGATGCACCGATGGTAAGAAGCCCCGCGTGCCGGGCGAATGCATCGTTGGCAGCGGGGCTCTCGTCATTTGGTAGTAGGGCCGCTTGCCAGCAGATCAGCGGCAGCAAGCGGCAGTAGGCAGGCGTTATGGCTTGGCGCTTGCCGTTTGCTGCAACTGCTTGGGCAACTTGAAGGTCCAGAGCATGCCGCCCTGGTTGAAGTCCTTGACCCGTTTGGCCACTTCGCCGCCCCACAGCGGCACCGCGCCGCCCCAGCCGGAGACCACCGAAACGTATTGCTCGCCGTCCATTTCCCAGGTGACGGGCGAGCCAAGCACGCCTGAGCCGGTCTGGAATTCCCAGACCTTTTCGCCGGTCTTGGCGTTGAATGCCTGCAGGAAGCCCTCTGGCGTGCCCGTGAACACCAGGTTGCCCTTGGTGGTCAGCACACCGCCCCACAGCGGCGCGTAGTTCTTGTGGCGCCACACTTCCTTGCCGCTGACCGGGTCGATGGCGCGCAGCACGCCGATGTAGTCTTCATTGAGCGGCTTGATGGTGAAGCCGGCACCGAGGAACGCCGCACCTTTCTTGTAGGCGATGCCTTCGTTCCAGATGTCCATGCCCCACTCGTTGGACGGCACGTAGAACAGCCCTGTGTCCTTGTTGTAGGCCATCGGCATCCAGTTCTTGGCGCCGAGGAAGGCCGGCGCGACGAACACCGAGCTGCCCTTGGCCTCGCTGCCGGGTGCGCCCGGGCGGCTGGCGTCGTTGTAGATCGGCCGGCCGTCCTTGTCCAGGCCAGTGGCCCAGGTGATCTTGTCCACGAAGGGGAAGCCGCGGATGAACTTGCCGTTGGTGCGGTCGAGCACGTAGAAGAAACCGTTGCGGTCGGCCGTAGCGGCAGCCTTGACCTCCTTGCCGCCGTCCTTGTAGTTGAACGAGATCAGCTCGTTGACGCCGTCGAAGTCCCAGCCGTCATGCGGCGTGCTCTGGAAGTGCCACTTGATGGTGCCGTCGTCCGGGTTCAGTGCCAGGCGTGAGGAGGAGTACAGGTTGTCACCGGGGCGCAGGTGCGAGTTCCACGGTGCCGGGTTGCCGGTACCGAACAGGATCAGGTTGGTTTCAGGGTCGTAGTAACCGCCCAGCCACGGCGCGGCGCCGCCGGTCTTCCACAGGTCGCCAGGCCAGGTCTTGCCCGCCTCACCGCCGGAAATACCGTTCTCGATCGCCTTGCCGTCCTTGTACACATAGCCCATGTGCCCTTCCACGGTGGGGCGCATCCACAGCAGCTCGCCGTTTTCCGGGTTGTAGGCCTGGATCTTGCCCACCACGCCGAACTCGCCGCCGGCAACGCCTGTGATCAGCTTGCCATTGACGATCATCGGCGCGGCGCTGATGGAGTAGCCTTCTTTGTGGTCGGCGACCTTCTTGCTCCAGACCACCTTGCCGGTGTCCTTGTTCAGGGCCACCAGCTTGGCGTCCAGCGTGCCGAAGAACACCAGGTTGCCGTACAGCGCGACGCCGCGGTTGATCACGTCGCAGCAAGGGCGGATGTCATCCGGCAGACGTGCATCGTATTGCCACAGTTTCTTGCCGGTGCGGGCATCCACGGCGAACACCCGCGAGTAGGAGCCGGTCAGGTACATCACCCCGTCCTTGATCAGCGGCTGGGCCTGCTGGCCGCGCTGCTTCTCTCCGCCAAAGGAGAATGCCCAGACCGGGCGCAGTTCCTTGACGTTATTGACGTTGAGCAGGTCCAGCGGGCTGTAGCGCTGGCCCTGCACGCCCAGGCCATTGGTCACGATCTGCTGCGGGTTCTTCGGGTCCTGGAGGATTTCTTCATTGCTGACAGCGGCGTGAGCCGCGCCGGCAAGCAGCATGGCGCTGAGCACCAGGCTCACGGCGAACAAGGGGCGACGTGGGGATCGGGTCATGACGGCTACCTTTGGTTTTTTTGTTGTGCCCGGGAAAATTTCCCGGTGTGTCGGGAATTCTTGGTCCCGACCCGATTGCCAACAATTGCTCGCAGTGCGGAGTTTTCTAGTTCCTTGGTAGGGGCCTGAGCGATGGGTGGGCGGCACGGGGGCTGACAGGCACAAAAAATGTCATGGCAAGCGCTGCAACTGCTGGCGCTCGTAACGCGGGTACAGGTGGCTGACACTGCGGATCAGCTCATAACGCGTCAGGCTGATCCCGGCAAACCGTTCGGGAATGGGGCTGCGGATCATCTCGGCCATGTCGTCACCGCGCGCCGCGCCATCACGCATCAGGCCATCGAGCCAGCCCAGGTAGTCACGCATCTGCACGAACGGCTGCGCATCACTGGCCAACGGGCCATGCCCGGGTACAAGCTGTTTCCAGGGCAGTGCCTGCAGGGTATCCAGGTCCTTGAGCCACACGTCCAGCCCCGGGCTGTTGGGCGTGGTCAGGGCGCGTTCGTAGAACACCAGATCGCCGGCAAACAGCACGCCGGTCTTTTCATCGAAAATCGCCAGGTCGGCACCCGTATGCCCGCCCAGCCCCAGCAACCTCAGGCGGTGCCCACCCACCTCATGCACACCCGGCTGCAGCACCCGGGTCGGCAGCACCACCTCGGTACCGCGCATCCAGTCGCCGACCAGGCGATACATGTTCTCGGCCATGGCATCGCCTTGCTGGCGCAGCAGGTCGCGGGTGCCGGCCAGGGCACCGATCGGCACATCGGCAAAGGCCTGGTTGCCCAGCACATGGTCCGGATGATGATGGGTCAACAGCACTTCCACTACCGGCTTGTCGGTGAGGGTGGCAATTGCCTTGCGCAATGCCTCGCCATAGCCTTTCGACGGCCCGCTGTCGATCACCACCACACCGCTGTCGGTGACGATGAACGCAGTGTTGACCACATTGCCGCCATTGGCCTTGGCGAAATTGTCGGTGCTGCCTTCCAGCAACCAGGTGCCCTCGGCGATCTGCCGGGGTGTGAGCCGGTACGCCAGATCAGCCTGGGCCGGCAGCCCCAGGCACAGCAGCAACAACAGGATCCAACGCATGATGGTGCCTCGGGTCAGGGTGAAATCAGACAACGCGCTCAGGGCAGCGCCGCCTCGAACTGGTTGCCGCTGTTGTCCCGCAACAGCAGCCGTGTTGGCCCGGGGCCCTGAATGTCAAAGCCCAGGTTGGGGTTTTCGCTGACCGCCGGGTACAGCTCCAGGCTGGCCAGGCGCTGGCCATCTGCACCTTGCAACTCGGCATGGTTGAGAAAGAACTCAGGAATGCCGCTGACCAGGCCGTTATCCATGGGGTGGGCCACCTGCAGGCGCAGGCGGCTGCTGTCGCCACGCGGGTAGCGCCCGCCCAGCACCTCCCCGAGGTGCTCCTCCCAGCCGGGCTGGGTGCGCACCACGCTGGGTGCAGTACAACCGCCGCCGGCAGCATCGATCAGGGTCGAACCGACGTGCCACAGGCCATCGCGTGTCAGTACGGCGGCGCGCAACGGTGTGGCCTGTTCGATGCGGATGCGGATCGACAACCAGGGCAACACGCGCTCGCCGGGCTGAAAGTCGACGATGCGCGGCAGAGGGTTCAGTTCTGCCCAGGCGATAATCCGCACCACATCGCCCGTGAACGCCCGGGCGTCGATCTCCAGCGGTACCTGCCGTGCATCCTCGGCAAAGGGCGGCGCCAGAAGCTTCACACGGTCATCGAACACGAACGCCGCCTGCCCCAGCAACTGCTTGTGGTAGAAGTCCCACATCACGGAAGGCACCGGGTCTGTGTGGGTGCCTTGTGTCGCAGCCTGGGCGGCCCAGGGCATCCAGCAGGCCAGCAGGAAAGTTGCTCGCCAGTTCATGGCCACTCCTATTGATACATCTCCGGGACCTCGTAACGCAGGCCGTATGCGGCATACATCGCCTTGAGCCGGCCATCGCGAATCATCGCTTCCATGGCCTCCTCCACCGCGTAGGCCAACTGCCGGTTGCTTTCATGCACGGCCATGCCGATTTCCCAGGCCTGTTTGCCGAGGTTCGGGTAGGCGTTCTCTGCCAAGGCCAGTTGTGGGTCGGCGGCCTGGTGCAGCTGCCAGTCAACCTCGCCGCGCATCGCCATCACTGCGTCCACCTGGCCGGCCTGCATGGCAGCGAACGCCTGCTGCACGCTGGGGTAATGGTGGGTCCTGGCGCTGAGCATGCCGTTGAACACCGATGTCAGGTAGAACGACGGCACGCTGTCCACCTCGACCCCGATAGGATGCTGCTGGAATACCGCGACACTGGCCACCGAGGCCAGGCGACGGCGATCGTAGGCCACCTGCCAACGCTCCTGCTGATAGGGGCCGAACATCACCACCTGGGCGTTTTCCAGCTCCCCCAGCTCGTTGCGCCGCTGCGCGTAGGCGCGATCGTAAGGCACCCGCATCATCAGGTCGGCCAATTGCTGATGACGCAGCGGGCTGCCACGCCAGATGTAGTCGCGCAGGTCATCGTCGAGCTTTTCTCCGGGTGGCGCCCAGATCAGTTGCAGGCGTACCCCCAAGGCCGTGGCCAGGGCCTGCGCCAGCTCCACATCGACACCACGCGGCTGGCCGTGGTCCTGAAAACTGTAGGGGGCGAAATCCTTGTACACCGCCACCTTGAGCTCGCCGGCGGCGATGATCGCGTCATAGTTGCGCACCTGCGCTTGGGCCGCCGCGCAACACAGCAGCAGGCCACTCAACAGCACCGCCCACAGACGCATGGCCGTCACTCCTCGACGTGCACGCTGTCCAGGTAGGTGCGCACCGCCCACAGGGCTTCCTGGCTGAGGTAATCGGCCATCTTCGGCATGTACACGCGGCCGTCGCGAACCGCGCCGTGGCGTACCCGCTCGACGAACCATTCATCGCCGGCATCACCCGCGTCGAGCATGCGCAAGTCAGGCGCGATACCACCCGACTTGGCCTCCAGGCCATGACAGGCAGCGCAGTTCTGGTTGTAGGCCGAGGCGCCGATTTCCACGGCCTTGTCGTGCTCGGGCGAGCTGCGGTACGGGTTGACCGCGGCCCAGCCGTCGCCGTCCAGGCTCACGCCAGTGTCCTTGATCGGAGTCAGGCCCTTGGTCTCCACTGCCTGGGGCACCACGTTGCCATGGGCCCAGGCTGTACCGGTCAGCACGGCTGCGGCCAGCAACCCAGCAGCAAGCAACACATTGCATTTTGTTGTCATTGTTATGCCCTCACCTTTGCACACAAAGCCTCAACCACAGAGGCCGTGCCGCCATCTTAGAAACAGCCCGCGGGCGGCCGAATGCTGCTTTGGTGGCCGGGCCTTAATCCCTTGGTAGTAGGGCTTGTGGCGAAGGGCCAATTGAGGTGCCGTGCGGGAACTATTCCCGGCAAGGGCGGGACTTTTTCCGTATCCCGCGACAGCTGCTGCGCCCCACCCTGTGCAGGCCAAAACCTCCACTGGGAACTGCAACCATGACAATAAGATCGCTACCCGCCCTTTCCCCGCTGGCCCTGAGCGTGCGCGTCCTGCTAATGGCCGGTAGCCTGGCCCTGGGCAATGTGGCAACAGCGGCCAGCACACCCGCTGCACCTGCCGGCAAGAACGTCACCTGGGAAGACATCGCCAATGACCACCTGACCACCCAGGACGTGCTGCAGTACGGCATGGGCACCAATGCCCAGCGCTGGAGCCCGCTGGCCCAGGTCAATGACAAGAACGTGTTCAAGCTGACCCCGGCCTGGTCCTACTCCTTCGGCGACGAGAAGCAGCGCGGCCAGGAATCCCAGGCCATCGTCAGCGATGGCGTGGTCTACGTCACCGGCTCGTACTCACGGGTATTCGCCCTCGATGCCAAGACCGGCAAACGCCTGTGGACCTACAACCACCGCCTGCCCGACAACATTCGTCCCTGCTGTGACGTGGTCAACCGCGGGGCGGCGATCTACGGCGACAAGATCTACTTTGGCACCCTCGATGCGCGTGTCATCGCCCTCGACAAGCGCACCGGCAAAGTGGTGTGGAACAAGAAGTTCGGCGACCACAGCGCCGGCTACACCATGACCGGTGCGCCAGTGCTGATCAAGGACAAGACCAGCGGCAAGGTGCTGCTGATCCACGGCAGCTCCGGCGATGAATTCGGGGTGGTCGGCCAGCTGTTCGCACGCGACCCGGACACCGGCGAAGAAGTGTGGATGCGGCCCTTCGTCGAGGGCCACATGGGCCGCCTGAACGGCAAGGACAGCACCCCGACCGGTGACGTCAAGGCGCCGTCCTGGCCAGACGACCCTACCACCGAAACCGGCAAGGTCGAAGCCTGGAGCCACGGCGGCGGAGCCCCTTGGCAAAGCGCGAGCTTCGACCCCGAAACCAACACCATCATTGTCGGCGCTGGCAACCCCGGCCCTTGGAATACCTGGGCGCGCACGTCGAAAGACGGCAACCCGCATGACTTCGACAGCCTGTACACCTCCGGCCAGGTCGGCGTCGACCCGAGCACCGGCGAGGTCAAGTGGTTCTACCAGCACACCCCCAACGATGCCTGGGACTTCTCCGGCAACAACGAGCTGGTGCTGTTCGACTACAAGGACAAGAACGGCAACGTGGTCAAGGCCACCGCCCACGCCGACCGCAACGGTTTCTTCTATGTGGTCGACCGCAACAACGGCAAGCTGCAGAACGCTTTCCCCTTCGTCGACAACATCACCTGGGCCAGCCATATCGACCTGAAGACCGGGCGCCCGGTGGAAAACCCCGGCCAACGCCCGGCCAAGCCGCTGCCGGGTGAAACCAAGGGCAAGCCGGTGGAAGTCTCGCCACCGTTCCTGGGCGGCAAGAACTGGAACCCCATGGCCTACAGCCAGGACACCGGGCTGTTCTACATCCCCGGCAACCAGTGGAAAGAGGAATACTGGACCGAGGAAGTGAACTACAAGAAGGGCTCGGCTTATCTGGGCATGGGCTTCCGTATCAAGCGCATGTACGACGACCACGTCGGCACGTTGCGCGCCATGGACCCGACCACCGGCAAGCTGGTGTGGGAACACAAGGAACACCTGCCGCTGTGGGCCGGGGTGTTGGCGACCAAGGGCAACCTGGTGTTCACCGGCACGGGCGACGGCTTCTTCAAGGCCTTCGACGCCAAGACGGGCAAAGAGCTGTGGAAGTTCCAGACTGGCAGCGGCATCGTCTCGCCGCCCATCACCTGGGAACAGGACGGCGAGCAGTACATCGGCGTGACCGTGGGCTACGGCGGTGCGGTACCACTGTGGGGCGGCGACATGGCCGAGCTGACCAAACCGGTGGCTCAGGGTGGCTCGTTCTGGGTGTTCAAGATCCCGAGCTGGGACAACAAGACTGCACAGCGTTGACCTGCAGCGGGGAGCGGCCTGCGCCCCTCCCCGTTTCTGCCCTTCTCCTGCCCGGAGGCTTTTGCCATGAATTACCTGCCCTTGACCTTGCTGCTGGCGCTATCCCCTGCCCTGGCAGTGAACGCCGACGACGCCGGCAACGATACCCCCTTGACCATCAACGGCTGCGTGATTGCCGAAGCCAGCCAGTGCCCGGGCGCCAACCTGCGCGGCGCCAACCTGGCCAACCAGGACCTGCGCAAGATGAACCTGGCCGGTGCCGACCTGCGCGATGCCGACCTGCGTCACGCCCAGCTGGACCTGGCAAATCTGGAAAAAGCCCGCCTGCAAGGTGCCAACCTGACCCGCGCCAGCCTGCAACAGAGCAATCTGCGCCTGGCCGACCTGAGCAACAGCAAGCTGGTGGCCATTCAAGGCTGGGGCTTGTTCGCCCAGGGCGCACAGTTTGAAAAGGCGGACCTGCGCGCAGCCTACCTGCAATTCGCCAGGCTGTCCGGGGCAAAGCTGCAGCAGGCCAACTTGCAGGCGGCGGACCTGGAGATGGCCTGGTTGAGCAAGGCTGACCTGCAAGAGGCCAACCTGGGCGATGCCAACCTGCAGGAAGCCAAGTTTGGCCAGAGCAACCTGGCACGCGCCGATTTGCGCGGGGCGCGGCAGCATTACGGGAATTTTCAGGAGGCCAACATGGAGGGGTGCAAGGGGTGCCCTGAAACCTGGGACAAATGAGGGGCCTGTAGGCGCGGGTTTGCCCGCGAAAGGGCCGGGCCTGCTGGCCAATCTCCACCCGCCGTTCACCGTTGCCGCCGCCACCGTATTCGCGGGTAAACCCGCTCCTACACACACAGATCGGTGGTGGACACACCTCGAGGGTTGGACACAGCCCGTCGTGTAGGAGCGGGTTCACCCGCGAAAGGGCCGGGCCTGCTGGCCAATCTCCACCCGCCGTTCACCGTTGCCGCCGCTACCGTATTCGCGGGTAAACCCGCTCCTACACACACAGATCGGTGGTGGACACGCATCGAGGGTTGGACACAGCCCGTCGTGTAGGAGCGGGTTCACCCGCGAAAGGGCCGGCCCTGCTGGCCAATTTCCACCTGCCGTTCACTGTTGCCGCCGCTACCGTATTCGCGGGTAAACCCGCTCCTACACA